>QRVH01000059.1 GCA_003458705.1 Eubacterium sp. AF22-9
GGAATAATAATCAATAATAAATATTGAATTGCATAACTGTATAAATCAATGCTGGCATCTTTAAGTAAGCCTGATTTTATTAACCATAAAGTGATTTTCTTTGATACTTTTTCAAGCATTATTTAACCTTTTTAAACTTCTTTAATTCTGCAGGTTCAACAGGCTGGCTGTAATAAAAGCTTGAAGAAGCATTAGCGCTGGATGTAAGTGTGCGGTTAAGAACAGCTGTTACACCCTTGCTTAATGTAGATTTGATAATCTTTTTCATCCGCAATTCCTCCTTAACAATTGATGTTTTAATTATATTCAATATTTAAAAATATTAAATGGCATTTGTCGTAACTGTGAAAATCAAAGGCTTAAATGTATTTATATGGAAATATTTGCCATATTTTATAACTTATAAGAATAATATTACATATGGAAATATTTGCCATATTTTATAACTTATAAGAATAATATTACATATAAGAATACTATTGAACGACAATAGCTGATATATAATAAATATCAAAGATTTTATATAAATACTATCAATAACTAAATTCGAATAATATTACATATAAGAATACTATTGAACGACAATAGCTGATATATAATAAATATCAAAGATTTTATATAAATACTATCAATAACTAAATTCGCAACATGCGTTATATATGTGTAACTTGCGCGTATACTAAAATTTAATAGTAATCATACTAATGTACAGGGGTTGCTATGGAGTATACTGATAGTTATAGAGCATTTTGTGAAAGATTGAAGATATCCAGAAAGTTGTTGGGGTATGATCAGGTGAGGATGGCATCTGATTTGGATATGACCAGAGATGAATACGCAAATAAAGAATCAGGCCGTACAATGATTACTGGAACTGATTTAAAGAAAATATACAATATAGGAATGGATATCGACAAATTACTGGTTAATGTTGAAAGAAATGTTAATTGTCAGATTTTAATGCGGAAAATTATGGCATTTAATAATGCTGCAGAAATAGAATATGTTAAAGGTGTTGTAACTGAGTATGTATTATATCTGTGTGAACAGCATTTGGATGATTTTACAGAAAATGTTCTGAAAAATATCAGAATTCTTAAAGCATTTGATAATATATCATCAAAAAATACAGGCTCTATGCTTAAATGTGTCAGGGATATTAACGGCATAACTGACCAGCTGATGATTTCTGAAGATTTAGGAATTTCAAGATATAAATACAGCAAGATTGAGAATAACAAAGAATATCCTGATGCAATGGTTCTTATAAGATTGTATGAGTTATATGGATATCTGCCAACAATGTATCTTGATTTATATGATGTAAGAATAGAAATGCTTGATAACATATATGACAGTATGGAAATCAGGGAACAGGATTTGATTATAAAGTTTATAGATAATCTTAAACAGTTCGTGTGAGGAAGTTATGGAGAAACAGATAGTTAATATTGGAACGAGACTTAAACAGAGAAGAAAAGAAATGCATATTAAGCAGATTGATATGGCAAAGCAGTTAGGTGTTTCACAGGCATTTTTATCTAATGTTGAAGCAGGAAGAATTAATTGCAGTCTGCCTTTGCTTACTGATATATGCTGTATTCTGAATGTTACTCCCGATTATCTGATTTTAGGTCACATGAGAGGCAATAAGCAAGCAGTGATCTGATTGATGAACTTAAAATGTGTGATTCAGAAGAGTTAGAAACAATAAAAAGAATAGTTGATGCATTTATAATAAAAAAGACAGGAATATATGCATAAAACCCTTTATCAGAGAAATCCGGTAAAGGGTTTTATTTATTTCCAGCATTTACATATTGACTTTTCGAACAAATGTTTTTATAATGAACACATGTTCGAGATAAGTTCTGGTTTAACAACAAAGGAAAAGCTGGAGATTCTGGCGGATGCAGCTAAATATGATGTCGCATGTACATCAAGTGGAGTAGACAGGAAGGGAAAGAAAGGATTCCTTGGAAACAGCGAGGCATGCGGTGTGTGTCATAGTTTTGGAGCTGATGGCAGATGTATTTCTCTTCTTAAGGTTTTGTTTACTAATCATTGCGTATATGATTGTAAGTATTGTGTGAACAGGTGTTCCAATGATATTCCAAGAGCGACTTTTGCGCCGGACGAATTGTGCCAGCTTGTTATTGAATTTTATAAAAGAAATTATATTGAAGGATTATTTTTAAGCTCCGGTGTACTTAAGAATCCTGCTTATACGATGGAGAAGATATGTGAGACTCTGCTGCTTTTAAGGACTAAGTATAGATTTAATGGATATATTCATGTGAAAGCGATTCCAGGAGCACCGGATGAACTCTTATCAAGGGCAGGCTATCTTGCTGACAGGGTAAGTGTTAATCTTGAATTACCGACATCAGAAAGTCTGTCTAAGCTTGCACCGAACAAGAATTTTAAGAATATACTTGAGCCTATGGAAAAGATAACAGGTACTATAGCAGCTAACAGGCTGTCTGTGGGTAAGGATGCAAGAATGGAAAGAAGCAGCATTAACAAATATCTTACAGGAAGTATATTTAATTCGGTTAATTATGGAAAATATGGTGCATTATCCGGAAAGAGCAGGACGGCACTTGAATCAGGAGATAAGCTGTCTTTGCCAGCTGTTTCTGGAAATGCAGGTATTAACAGGGCTTTTGCACCTGCAGGTCAGAGTACCCAGATGATAATAGGAGCTACACCGGAGACGGATCTTACACTGATAAGGACAACCCAGCACCTTTATCAGAATTATGATTTGAAGAGAGTCTTTTATTCAGCATATATACCTCTTAATGAAGATTCAGCATTGCCTGCATTGGATGCACAGGTTCCTCTTCTCAGGGAACACAGGCTTTATCAGGCAGACTGGCTTTTAAGGTATTATGGATTTCAGGCGGATGAACTTTTATCTGAAAGCAGACCGAATTTTAACGAGTATCTTGATCCAAAGTGCGACTGGGCAGTAAGGCATCTGGGACAATTTCCGGTTGAGATACAGACCGCATCATATGATATGTTGTTGCGGATTCCGGGAGTTGGTCCTAAGTCTGCCAAGAGAATTGTGCAGACAAGAAGATATGCAAAGCTTGATTTTGATGTGCTGAAGAAGATGGGAGTAGTACTTAAGAGGGCACATTATTTTATTACATGTAATGGAAAGATGATGTATAGAATACCAATAGACGAGAATTATATAACAGCGTGTCTTACAGAAGATAACCACAAGGAGAATTGGGAGATAAAGCATCAGAACCAGCAATACCAGCAATTATCATTATTTTAGATGAACTGATGCATATAACTGTTAGGATGGAGGATGTAGTATGTATATATTTGTTTGTGAAGACAGATTTGAAGATATGATGTGCTGCATATATGAGGCATGGGAGAAGGCTTTGAAAGTAGGACACGGATGTGTTAGACTTGAGAGGTGTGGAAGTGAACAACCGTCTTTATTTGATGAATATATTCATGTGGATTTTAATGAGGATGAGTATAATAAGGTTGTCCGTTCTATAAAGCAGAAGATTTCTAATGATGCATATGCATGTGTATATTATGCATGTCTTTCGTCAGAAGAGGATGCACTGGATGCTGCATACAGATTTCTTGTAACAGGATTTAAGGCGGGTGCTGCGGTTACTTATATGCGGACAGAACCGTCTGTTATGAGAATTAAGGATATCCGCAGAAGGGTTATTAATGAGGCCAGATATTTCAGGGAATTTGTGAGGTTTAATTCTGTTGATGGAAAGGTATATGTATGTCACCTTGAACCGAAGAGCGATGTGATATATGAAGTAGCACAGTATTTCGCAGACAGGATGCCGTCAGAAAACTGGCTTATAATTGATGATAACCGCAGTAAGGCGGTTATACATCCTATAGATGGCGAGATGTATATCAGATATTTAGCAGATGATGAGATGAAAGTTTTGTCTGGAACAGAGGCTGTTAATGATGAGTATACTGATATGTGGAAAGCCTTTTTTGAAGCTATTGCCATTAAGCAGAGAAATAATGAAAAGTGTCAGAGAAATCTTATGCCATTATGGATGCGTAAGCATGTAACGGAGTTTCATTAATACACAGTATATTAAAGGATTAGTTTTTTATTGAAATATGTTTGATGAAATATACTATAGTGAAAATGATGCATTTGTAAAGCTGGAACAGATATTTGAACTTAATGTGTTTTGTCCTGTTCATATAGATGGTGACAAGGATATAGCAGTTGCATATCTTATGAATGATGCAGTTGAGAGCTTTCTTATATTCAGGGATTCTGTCATGACCGGGGATTATTGTGATATTGATGTGGAGCAGACTGCAAGTATTGATAAGCTTGATGATGGATATATGCTGATTGTTAATCAGGGTGGAGAGAATGTATTTACAATCAGATTTACGGAGCTGGTGTTAAGAACACATTTGTTTAATTACGGATGTATGGGACATTTCTGGGTTAAAGGATATGAGTATTTAAGGCAGCTTGAGTATCAGCTTGCAGACATAAGAGATAAGTACAGATATCTTGGCGATGAATATTGCAGCGAAAAGGAAATGCAGCTTATGAAGCTGGCAGATTTTCCTCCGATTAAAAGATATAAGTCTGTTCCGGACAGGTATTATGTGCCTTATCCTGATTGCGTGTATCAGGAGACAATTGATTATCTTTCAGAAATTGCACGGCAGGTTAATGACTGTTCTATGGCAAGTATGATAAGAAAATATGGGAAGAAACCGTCGGAATATAACAGTTTTCTTATATGTATAATGCTTCATACTAAGAAGCATGCAGATTTTGTAGATGCATTAATTAAGGATTTAAGAGATGCGGCATCTATATATGATGACAGAACCTTTTCAGAGGATGAAAACAGAGAACACAAAAGAATTCACATTATAGCGGAAAAGAAGCTGAAAGAGTATGAAAAGAGAGGTTTCAGGGGAATATTATACAGAGAAGAGCCGTTTATGTATGCAAAGGATTCAATTACATATAAAGAACATGTGCTTATATACAGGAACGGACTTGTAAACAGGCATACAATGATATTGACTTTCGAATGATTTATATATATCTTTTATTATATCTGAATAAAGAGAGGAGTTTATTATGGGCAAAGTAAAGGTTACATCAAAGAATAATCAGGTTACAGTGCAGATAAGAAGTTCTGTTGGTGAACAGCTTAACCAGAATATGGCAGCTTATCTTTCTGGTGTTGCTGTTGAGGCTTTCTGCCTTTTTATATAGTTACTGATGCTGAAGGGTTTACAGCAGAGTATGGTGCGGCTGGATTTGAGACAGCAAAGGAATTCTTTAAAAACAGGGTAATAGATCAGAATACATTTTATAATTTCATGGATAGCAGTGTTAAAGCTTTAGCAGGAATGTCAGCATATAATATGGAGTATGGCAATGTGTTAATTGCACTTGATACTGTACTTATTGAATCACGAACAGGAAGAGCAGTGTATTTGTATTATCCGGTATATGGATATAATAATGGAAAGTTCTTTAATGATTTTCTTGGTGATATTATCAGTATGCTGATGACACCATCGGATGCAGATATGTCATATATTGGAAGGCTTAATGATATGTTAAAGCATCCAGACAGCATGTCGTGGGATGCTCTCAAGAAATATGCGGATTCAATAAAGGTTATGATTGCTGTTATGCCACAGGTTCAGCCAGTATCACAGGTTCAGCAGATTCCACCAGCTCCATCGGTTCAGCAGATACAGCCAGTTGTATCACAGATACAGCCTGATTCATATTCTGCTCCGGTAATAACTCCTGTTCAGCCGGTAAATAGTGGTAATGCAGGAAAGACATGTCCGGTATGTGGAACATATAATGCATTGGCAGATGCGGTGTTCTGTTGTAATTGCGGAAGCAGACTTATTGCAGAAAATAATAATGAACCAGTTGCCGAACCTGAACAGAAAACATGTCCTGCTTGTGGATTTGTTAATAGTTCCGATTCTGTATTTTGCGCAGGATGTGGAATCAGGATGGATGAATATAAAATTCCAGAAAGTGAACTGGAAAATGAACCGGAAACCGAGCCTGAGAAGGAGACAGAGGAACAGAATACGGATACAGGTATTCTTATTAAGAATGGTCATGTTGTAGATCCTGTGTCTGGTACTGATGAAGTTATTGATGTTTTTATTAGAAATAATACTATTGAAGAAATCGGACATGACATTAATGTGGATGACTTAAATCCTGATGATTCGGATAGTATTAAGATTATTGATGCAGATGGGATGATTGTTGCCCCTGGTCTTGTCGATACACATGTGCATTTCAGAGATCCGGGATTTACTTATAAAGAAGATATTGTTACAGGTGCGGCAGCAGCAGCCAGAGGAGGATTTACAACTGTTGTGTGTATGGCTAATACCAAACCGGCAGTAGATAATGAAGAGACGCTTCAGTATATTCAGAAAAAGGGTGAAACAACGGGAATTCATGTTATGCAGACTGCTACTGTTACAAAGGATCTTAAGGGAACAGAGCTTGTAGATATGGAGGAACTTGCTGATGCAGGCGCAGCAGGATTTACAGACGATGGAATTCCTATTATGGATGAACATGTTCTTGTTGAAGCCATGAAAAAGGCAGCGGAATTGGATTTGCCTATAAGCCTGCATGAAGAAGATCCTGAATTTATTGTACGACCGGGAGTTAATCAGGGAAAAGTATCTGAGCAACTTGGCTATGGAGGTGCATCTGCAACAGCAGAGGATGTAATGGTTGCCAGGGATTGTATGCTCGCATTAAATACAGGAGCATCCGTATGTATTCAGCATATAAGTTCAGGCAATTCTGTAGAACTGGTTAGACTTGCAAAGAAACTTGGTGCTGATGTACATGCAGAGGCTACTCCTCATCATTTTACACTTACTGAGGATGCAGTACTTAAGTATGGTACTAATGCAAGGATGAATCCTCCATTAAGAACAGAGGATGACAGAGCAAAGATAATAGAGGGAATTAAAGATGGAACAATTGATATGATAGTAACAGATCATGCCCCTCATAGTGAAGAAGAAAAAGCAAAACCATTAGAGAATGCACCAAGTGGAATAACAGGATTAGAGACTTCTCTTGCACTTGGTATAAAGTCGCTTGTTGAACCGGGACACATATCATTAATGAAACTTATGGAACTCATGAGTAAGAATCCGGCAGAGTTTTACAGAATGGTACCGGGAAGCATAACAAAAGGTTCACCGGCAGACATTGTTGTTTTCGGAGAAAATGAATTGTGGACAGTCAATAAGGAAGATTTTGCATCAAAGGCATCTAACAGTCCATTTATTGGATGGGAGCTTCCGGGAAAAGTGCATTATACTATATGTTCAGGAAAGATTGTTTATCAAGCGTAATCTTTTTTGACCTAATTGCGTATAGATATACGTAATTATTCCATTGAAATATTTTTTATATCATATATAATTAGCATGTGAGGTTAATGAATATTAATTATGTGTGAGAGGAGAATATTTACTTGGAGATAAAGCTTGTTAGGAAAAGTGGAGAAAGCTATTTTTTATATCATTCATCACGCCAGATATGTAAGAAGAGAGTTTCAGATATTACTTATTTTGAGAGAACGGGAAGAAAGATTATAATGTATTCACGGGATGTCGAAGCTGTGGCGATATATGGAACACTGTCGGAAATATATGATTTGCTTTATGATGAGGGCTTTGAATATGTTAATAAGTCAGTAGTTGTTAATTTTTATCAGATTACTAACATAAAGAATAATTGTGTTAAATTTGCAGATGGTAATTATATTGAAATAAGCAGAAGTAGAAGAAATATTATTATGGATAAGTTCTTTGAAGCTGTTAAGTAATTGTGAGGCTTGTTATTTCATTCTGTCGAGACGGAAATGGAGGTTTGTGCATGAGATATTATACGGTATCACAGTGGCTGATATTTTTCTTTATATACTGTTTTTTAGGATGGATATGGGAATGCTGCTATGTGTCTGTACGAAAGAGAAAATGGGTAAACAGAGGTTTTTTACATGGACCATTCCTTCCTATATATGGTTCGGGAGCAATTGTTATATTGATTAGTACTATTGCCGTAAAAGATATTGTACCATTGGTTTTTGTATTTGGAATGGTTTCATCCACCATACTTGAATTATGTACGGGCTGTTGTATGGAAAAGCTTTTTGGTGTACGATATTGGGATTACAGTAATCTTCCATTAAATTTTAAAGGACATATATGTTTCTTTATATCTCTTGCATGGGGAGCTTTTTCAATTCTGCTGGTATGTGTAATACACAAACCTATTGAAGCCGCAGTACTTATGATACCAAAGACTATCGCTGATATTATTGCGGTAGTGATGGCAATATACATGGCAGCAGACTTTGCTGTTTCTATTAATGAGGCTATGGATCTTAAGGCTACACTTGAAAAATTCACTAAAGAGAATGAGCAGCTTCAGATGTATGCCAGAAGAATGGAGATTACAGCTACATTTGCAGAAGATGAATTTAATAAGAAGAAGGAACAGTTTATGGCAGCTGTGGCTGAAGAAAGAAGACAGTTATCTGAGAGAGCTGATAGAAGATACAGCCATATTACAAGTATTATTAAGAGAAATCCTAATGCTGTTTCAAGAGTACATAAAGAATCTATTAATGAAATCAAAGAAATTATTGCTAACAGAAAGGCAAAGAAGGATAATTAATGTTGGAAAAGATATTGTTATATAATGTTAAGAACCCTCAGCATATCATTAAAGCAGCATCTAATATGAGAATTATATGCGGATTTATTAATGTGTCGGATACAGACCGGACTCTGGCAGAAATTGCAACTGATGTAAGAGGCATATCATTATCAGATGCAGAGAAATATCAGCCACAAGAAAATAAAGAGAGTCTTGTTGTATTCTGTGACGTGACAGATAAGCATATGGATAAGCTTCTCTTTGAAATGAGACAGAAGAGTTTTGATGTATCATTTAAGGCGGTATTGACAGATACTAATAAAAAGTGGAATATTAAGCAGATGCTTGTTGAGATGAGAAGAGAAAAATTTGAATATATGCGGAGAAATATGAAATAATAATTATTAAAGATAAAGGAGATAAGATATGGAAATCAAACATGTAAAAGCAAGTGAATTCAATAATGAGGTACTTAAAGCGGATAAGCCGGTTCTTGTGGATTTCTGGGCAGACTGGTGCGGACCATGCAAGATGTTAGGACCAGTTCTTGAACAGGTTGCAGCTAAGGTGGATGATGTTCAGATTGTAAAGATTAATGTGGATGAGGAATCATCAGTTGCAGAGAAATATAATATTATGTCAATCCCTACATTACTTTTATTTAAGAGTGGTGAGTGTGTGGCAAAGAGTGTTGGTTTTATAAGTGAAGGACAGGTAATGGAATTTATTGGTAAATAACATTAATACAGCCTGAAGTACTGATAAATACTGCATTTATAAAGGGGGAATATTTCACGATATTCCCCTTAAATTGTACAAAATTAAATACTCTTGTTAAACCTATTGATTTATTATCAGAAGCATGTTAGAGTAATCATGGTCAAATTGTTATGGATTTGTCAATGTATATTTATAGGAACAATAAGTATCCTATAATGCATGGCAATTTTTATTTTGACTAAGATTGTATACAGTGTACAAAAAGAAATACATTTTTCTTAAAATGTACATTGAAATATATTATATTTAAGGAGGATCAATTCAAATGGTTGAGAAGACACAGTGGGCTGGATTCAAGGGAAGACTTTGGAAAGAAGAAATCAATGTAAGAGATTTCATTCAGAACAATTACACACCTTATGATGGAGATGAGAGTTTCCTTGCAGGTCCAACAGAAGCAACTAATAAGCTTTGGGGAAAATTACAGGAACTTCAGAAGGAAGAGAGAGCTAAGGGCGGAGTTTTAGACATGGAAACTAAGGTAGTTACAGGTCTTACAGCTTATGGCCCAGGATATATAGATGAATCAATGAAGGATCTCGAGCAGGTAGTAGGTCTTCAGACAGATAAGCCACTCAAGAGAGCATTTATGCCATATGGTGGTATTAAGATGGCTGAGGAATCTTGCGAGAACTATGGTTATACACCAGATCCTGAATTACACAAGGTTTTCACAGAATATCATAAGACACATAACCAGGGTGTATTCGATGCCTATACACCAGAGATGAGAGCTGCAAGAAGATCTCATATCATCACAGGTCTTCCAGACACATATGGTCGTGGACGTATCGTAGGTGATTACAGAAGAGTTGCTCTTTATGGTATTGATTATCTTATTAAGTGCAAGGAAGAGGATAAGGCTAACTGTGGATGCGGAGTTATGACTAACGATGTTATCCAGTTAAGAGAAGAGCTTACAGATCAGATTAATGCTCTTAAGGGAATGAAGGCTATGGCTGCTGCATATGGCTATGATATTTCTGAGCCAGCTACAACAGCTAAGGAAGCTGTTCAGTGGTTATACTTTGGTTACCTTGCTGCTATCAAGACACAGAACGGTGCTGCTATGTCAGTAGGTCGTGTTTCTACATTCCTTGATATCTATATCAATAAGGATCTTGAAGCTGGTAAGATTACAGAGGCTGAGGCACAGGAACTTATCGATCATTTTGTTATGAAGTGCAGAATGGTTAAGTTCGCAAGAATTACATCATACAATGAATTATTCTCAGGAGATCCTACATGGGCTACTCTTGAGGTTGGTGGTACAGGTATCGATGGACGTTCTATGGTTACTAAGAACGATTACAGATTCCTTCATACTCTTGAGAACATGGGACCTTCACCAGAACCAAACCTTACAGTATTATATTCATCAAGACTTCCTGAGAACTTCAAGAAGTATGCTGCTCATATCTCAGTTACAACATCTTCTATCCAGTATGAGAATGATGATGTTATGAAGGTAACATGGGGAGATGATTATTCAATCTGCTGTTGTGTATCTGCTACACAGACAGGTAAGGAAATGCAGTTCTTCGGAGCTAGAGCTAACCTTGCTAAGTGCTTACTTTACGCTATCAATGGTGGTGTAGATATGAAGTCTAAGGTTCAGGTTGGACCAGCTTATAAGCCAGTTACTTCAGATGTTCTTGAATATGATGAAGTTGTTGCTAAGTTTGATAAGATGATGGATTGGTTAGCAGATCTTTATGTTAATGTACTTAACCTTATCCATTATATGCATGATAAGTACTACTATGAAGCTGCTGAGATGGCTCTTATCGATACAGATGTTAAGAGAACATTTGCAACAGGTATTGCAGGATTCTCACATGTAGTAGATTCACTTTCAGCTATTAAGTATGCTAAGGTTACTGTATCAGAGAGAGATCCTGAGACAGGTATCGCTATGGCATTTAAGACAGAGGGAGACTTCCCTAAGTATGGTAATGATGATGACAGAGCTGATGATATCGCTGTATGGCTTCTTAAGTCATTCCTTGACAAGATTAAGAAGAGACATACTTACAGAAATTCTGAGCCAACAACATCTATCCTTACAATTACATCTAATGTAGTATATGGTAAGTTTACAGGTAACATGCCAGATGGACGTAAGGCTGGTACACCACTTGCTCCAGGTGCAAACCCAAGCTACGGTGCAGAGCAGAACGGACTTCTTGCTTCACTTAACTCTCTTACAAAGCTTCCATATGAGTGGGCTCTTGATGGTATCTCTAATACACAGACAATGAACCCAGATGCTCTTGGACATGATGATTCAGAGAGAGTTAACAACCTTGTTAACGTAATGGACGGATACTTCGATCAGGGTGCTCATCACCTTAACGTTAACGTATTTGGTAAGGATAAGCTTCTTGATGCTATGGAGCATCCAGAAAAGCCAGAGTACGCTAACTTCACAATTCGTGTATCTGGATACGCTGTTAAGTTCATCGACCTTACAAAGGAACAGCAGATGGATGTTATCAGCAGAACATTCCACGACAGAATGTAATTGCTGTTTTTGAGTTTTTTCAGATTTTAGAATACAGTGTTTATGCGGGTTTGAGAGATTTGAAGAAAAATCAGTTTAATGTAAATTGCCATAAAATAGTATATTTTCATTTATAAACTGGACCAAATCTGGACCAAATCGAGAAAAAACTGGACCAGCTATAATGTCTGCAAAGATGCATGAAAACTGGGGAAAGTCGATATTAAGTTATAACAAGATATAATAAGCACCATTTATAATCTGAACAAAAAAGGAGTGCAGATTCAGTTAGAATCTGCACTCTATTTTTTTATTAGCTGTTAAATTTTCACGACATCAAATTTGGATTAAAGACATGATATATGCAAATTAACATTTTGCAACAAGTTTAAT
>QRVH01000006.1 GCA_003458705.1 Eubacterium sp. AF22-9
ACTGTATATTAGCGTTGATTTTAGTATTTTTGTCGACAATCATAGATATGGCAGGATATTATAAAAATGGTAATGATTCAGGAGTATTTGGAAGAATAGCATTTCTTTTATTTATTCTTGTACTTGGATTAGAGGCTTCAAGACAGGCTGTTGCGAGACTAAAAAAGGGGAGAAGGATAGAGGAACTCGAGCAGTTTGCTTTAAATGATTCCATGACAGGTATGTATAATAGAAATGCATATGATTATTATATTAATAATGAAAAATGCTTTGATGATTGTATGGTTGTAACATTTGATTTAAACAATCTCAAAAATTGTAATGATAACTACGGACATAGAGCTGGAGATGCTTATATTATTAATGCAGCACGAATAATAGAAAATACATTTGAACGTTATGGTAAGTGTTACAGAATTGGCGGAGATGAGTTTTGTTGTATAATACCAAAGGGAAAGAGTGTAGATATAGAGCGAGTAATAAGAAAGCTTTATCATGATGTAGATGTTTTGAACAACAAGAGAATTATTCCAACAGAAGTGGGAATTGCCTGTGGTTATGCTGTTTTTAAAGTTGATGATACGGAGCTGGAAAAAGTCCGGGAGCGTGCAGATGAGGAGATGTATCAGCGAAAAAAAGAGATGAAAATGTGATTAATAACTCAAAAATTAATATCTTATAAATTATTATCGACATACGCCCGCATACACGCTATAATATGTTTGCTTTTATATGTAGATATCACGAGATTAGAATAAGTAACAGAGGAAAATGTTTATGAATTATATTGTTATGGATCTTGAGTGGAATCAGAGTGCCAAGGGAAAACAATTTTCTGAGGATCATTTTCCTTTTGAGATTATACAGATAGGCGCGGCGAAGGTTAATGAGAAGCTTGATATTGTAGATGAGTGGCAGTGTACCATTAAGCCACAGGTGTATACAAAGCTGCAGAATACAGTCAAGAGGATACTAGGGATAACAGAAAATGACCTTGCTAACGGAACTGATTTCGTATCGGGTGTAACTGAATTTCTTGAATGGTGCGGTGAGGATTATACATTTGTTACATGGGGAAGCATGGATATTACTGAATTAAGACGTAATATGAAGTTCTATGATGTGCCGGAGAATTTCCCAAAGCCGCTTCTGTATCTTGATCTTCAGAAACTTTACAGTATTAATTTTTCAGATGGCAAGACACGCATGAATCTTAAATCTGCAATCGATGAGCAGGGAATCAAGGGTGATGAGCATTATCATTCAGCAATGAGTGATGCAAGGTACACAGCCAAGATAATGAAGAAGCTGGATTTCGACAGAGTTAAGAAGTTCTGCAGTATAGACACATTTACAATTCCAGAGTCAAGAAAGGACGAGGTATATCTTAACTTTGGAACTTATGAGAAGTATATTTCAAAGGGATTTGCTACAAGGGACAAGGCTGCAAGCGACAGAAATGTACGTTCCTGCAAATGTTTTTTATGTGGCAGGACTATGACAAGAACAGTTAAGTGGTTTGCCACTAATTCGAAATGCTATTATGGCTTGTTTACATGTGATGAACATGGACTTATTAAGGGGCGTTTCAGAGTTAAACAGACTGAAGAAGGCAGATATTATGCAGTCAGAATTATGAAGCACACTGATGAAAAGGGTGCACTTAAGATATATGAAAAGCAGATAAAAGAGAGAGAACACAGACGCAGGCGGCGTCAGGCAGAGAAACTCTCAGAACAGAAATAATGGCATGTCAGAAATCCAACTGACATGCCATTTTAATATATTTAATATCAGAACATTAATCCATATATCACTGCAAGACCAAGAATCACCTGGATAATTGTGAATCTGAAAACAACCTGCGTATCTGACCAGTCTTTATTCTTTCTCATATGGTCGTGGATTGGTGTACGAAGGTTCTTCATTAAGTTGATGTGAAGGAATCTCATGAATGAAACCTTGATAAGACCAAGTCCGCCATCGAGAATAATTACAAGTGCCATTGGAATATAAAGCAGCGGTGCATGGAGCTTGAGGAATGTAAATGCTATAAATATTCCTATTGCTCTAGAACCCGCGTCACCCATAAGAAGCTTGCTTGGTGATGCATTGAACCACAGGTAGCCGAGGATACACACAATCATAATAAGAACGGTGTGTCTGTAAGATGATTCAATATTAAATGACTTAAAAAGAACATACACTGAGGCAAGTGTTACAACAGAGAGTGTACCGCATAAGCCGTCAACACCATCTGAACAGTTAGTAACATTGATACTTACCCATATAAGTATAATAATAAGTATTGCATATATAATTGGATTAAGAGTTACTGTCTTTCCAAAGAATGCAAGGTCAAATGTGTTAGGGTTGTAATGCAGGTAAGTAACTGCCGCCATAACTGATATTGCAAGGTCAATAAGACCTTTCTTTAAATTACCCCATGGTGATGAAGCACTGTCATCAAGGTATCCGCTGAGCATTGCGGCAAGCACAAGTATAAGATAAATGATAAGTTCGGCACTTAAGTTTACGAATAATGCACATGTGACTGTGAATGTAAGAATGAAAATCATGCCGGCGCCTCTTGGTTTTCCAACTGATTTACTTCCGTTGATGGCATAAGCTCTTCCGGCATCTCTTGGAAGAAGATTCTTGCCAAGAGCAATTGCAGCTATTGTAAATGCGAAAGCAAACAGGATGCTGACAAATGCTATTATGTTAGTGAAACTTTCGTTAACAATATAGTATATCATAAGAATTTAATACTCCTTTTCATCTTTCTAACTTATATAAAGCATTTATTTCAATGCGATTTACAGTATAACATAATATATGTGAAATGAACATTTTTTTTGCTAATGAAATGTAGTAATTAATTTGCTAATGTGGTAATATACTATTAATTAGTGGGATAATCTGAGGGGACCCATAAGTGTCGTGTAGGATAATAATAATATAATGGAGGATTTTATGAAGAATATGCAAAAATACGAGCAGCTGGCAATCACAGAACTGGATGCATATCTTTTTGGACAGGGAACTCATTATGAGATATATAACAAAATGGGTGCGCATGTTGGAGTAAAAGACGGAAAAGAAGGTGTGTATTTTGCTGTGTGGGCACCTGCGGCAAAAGAAGTCTATGTTATAGGTGAGTTTAATAACTGGAATGCATATGGTTATGATATGAAGAAGATTTCAGATGGTGGAATATATGATTTGTTCATACCGGGAGCTAAAGCAGGGGATATGTATAAGTACCTTATTATTTCACAGAGTGGAGAGGCACTTTACAAGGCAGATCCATATGCTAACCAGGCACAGTTAAGACCGGAGACAGCATCAATAGTTACTGATCTTTCAGGTTATGAGTGGAAAGACTCTGAATGGGTTGAGAAGAAGAAGACAGAGGATCATCTTAAAGCACCTCTTTCTATATATGAATGTCATCTTGGTTCGTGGAAGAAGAAGGATGACGGAACAGAGGACGGATTCTATACATACAGGGAGTTAGCACCTGAGCTTGCAAAATATGTTTCAGATATGGGATATACACATGTTGAGCTTATGGGAATTGCAGAATATCCGTTTGATGGTTCATGGGGATATCAGGTAACAGGATATTATGCACCTACAGCAAGATATGGTACGCCTAAGGATTTTATGTATTTTGTTGATTATATGCATGAAAAAGGAATCGGTGTAATTCTTGACTGGGTACCGGCACATTTTCCAAAGGATGCGCATGGACTTGCTAATTTTGATGGAAGCTGTGTATATGAGTATGCAGACCCTAGAAAGGGAGAGCATCCTGACTGGGGAACTAAGGTATTTGATTATTCTAAGAATGAAGTGGCTAACTTCCTTATTGCTAATGGAATGTTCTGGGTGGACAAGTACCATATTGATGGTTTAAGAGTTGATGCTGTTGCTTCAATGCTGTATCTGGATTACGGAAGGACAGAAGGTAACTGGGTTCCTAATAAATACGGAGACAACGGCAATCTCGAAGCAATCAGTTTTTTAAAGCATTTTAACAGCATGTTAAAGAAGAGATTCCCACAGGCAATAACTATAGCTGAGGAGTCAACAGCATGGCCTATGGTAAGTGGTGATCCTGACAATGGGGAATGTCTTGGCTTTACATTTAAGTGGAATATGGGCTGGATGCATGATTTCCTTGAATATATGAAGCTTGATCCATATTTCAGAAAGTTTAATCATAGCAAGATGACATTTTCATTGATGTATGCTTACAGCGAGAATTTCATTCTTGTGCTTTCACATGATGAGGTTGTACATCTTAAGTGTTCTATGCTTGGGAAAATGCCTGGTGACAGGGAGGACAAGTTCAAGAATCTTAAGCTGGCATATGCATATATGTGTGGACATCCAGGAAAGAAGCTTCTGTTCATGGGACAGGAATTTGGACAGTGGAATGAGTGGAGTGAGAAGCGAGCTCTTGACTGGTATCTGTTAGAGGATGAAAGTCATACAGAACTTAAGGACTTTACGAAGAAGTGTCTTAAGCTTAATAAGAATTATCCATGCCTGTATGCTACTGATTACAGTAGTGAAGGATTCAGATGGATTAATGCCAATGATAAAGATAATAGTGTTTTATCATTTATGAGAATCAGTCCGGATGGAAAGAAGAATCTTCTCTTTGTACTTAATTTTACACCTGTTGAAAGAGACAGTTTCAGAATAGGAGTTCCGTTCAAGACTAAGTATAAGCTGGTTCTTGGAGATAATGAGGCTGACCAGAAGAAGACTCTTACAGCCGTTAAGGGAGATTGTGATGGATATCCGCAGTCATTGCTTATTGACTTACATAAGTATGGAATAGCTGTGTATGAGTTTAATGGTGATGTTTCTAAGGTTCAGGCTACGAAGATATAGGAGAATAATATAGAGAAAGGGAGCTGGTTTGGATTTTCATTAATTCTGAATCAGCTTCCTTTTTATTTGTTGCCACTAATCTCTCAATTATCCCACTATATCTGCCGAAATATTTATTACATGACAATGCAATGAGTGATTGTTTCAGACAGTAAATAAGAAAGGCAGCAGAATATGACATATACAGTTTCAGGTGCGAATTTTAATAATGATGTAGCAACACAGGGAACATCTATTAATTATAAAGAAAATAAGACAGCTAAAAGTGAAGGTGTGGAGGGCGCATTTGCAGGAGTGGTAATCTCCGGTGGTGTGACAGCTGCTACTGACAATACATATGAAGGACTTCTTAAGGAGGCAGACGATGTAAAGAGCCAGATTATGGCGAGTGCTTCTGGTGCAAAGTTAAGCCTTAAGGCATTGATGATGAAGTTATCAGGTGCTGATGCGGTAAAGTTAGATGAGGACGGCTTTAATCTTACAGATGCCACATCAGATGATATGGTTAATATTATAGAGAAGATTAAGATAGAACTTGCGATGCACTCTGATGATTATGTTAATTACGGAACAGCAGTTTCTAAGGATAAGATTGAGAGTGTGACTGGAAGTGCAGCAACAGCGGCAAGTATCGAGAGCCGTATGCAGGGAGCAGACATAGCTGTCAATGATGAAAGCGTTGCTGAGGTTAATGGTGCGCTTGAAAAGAGCAAAGAGTTAAAGCCATTATCAGAGAATACAAAGAATTACATGGTTGCTAATGGCATTGAGCCTTCAATTGCGGGAATATATCAGGCACAGGCAGCAACCTCATCAAGTATCAGCTCTGATGGCGTTACAATAACAAAGTCAGCAAATGCAATATCTGACGCTGATTTTGAAGCCTTAAGACCGGGAATTGAGAAGATAATTGCTTCGGCAGGACTTGAGGTCAATGATAAGACACTTGCAGATGCGAGAGCATTTATAGACACACAGATTCCTGTCACAAAAGAAAATCTTGAATACAAGGCACAGCTTGATGCGATAGATATTGAAAAGATTCAGGCTGACCCTGAAGAAATGCTTAATAAAATATTTGATAACATGAAGCTTGGCGGCAAGGCGGAGAATACGCTTATTACAGGTTCACCAGTTGATGATATAAGGACAGCTCTTGATACAATTAACAGTGCAGAGTATTCAGATGCTGCAAATGTAGTATCAAAAGGAGAAACATTTACAATAGCAAACCTTAAGCTGGAGATTGATGCGAGAAGTTTCAGCATTGATTACAGTGTGGCGAGATTCAGTTCATGGCAGGAGACAGCCGGTAGGAAGGTGACTGGCACATCACAGGAACAGAATGTATCAGATGAAGCGGAGCAGGCAGCAGACAAGGCATACGACACGCTTGTAACAGCAAGGGTTCTTATGAGTGCGAATGCGTCTGTATATCTCGTTAAGAATAACATTTCTATTCTTACAACTCCGATAGATGAGCTTAATTCAATGCTTATGGAATATGAACAGGCGGATGAAATGTATGCAGAAGCGCAGATTGCATATACAGATGTTCTTGAAGCAAGAAAGACATTGAATGAGATAGTAAGAAATCCAGCGCGCGTATTTGCCAGTATGTTTGACAAGATGAATGAAACTTATGAGGCGGTTGGAACTCAGATAAGAGGCGATTTAGGTGATTCATTAAAGAAGGCAGTACAGGGAAGTGCGGATGATATTATTAAGGCGCTTGGACTTGAGGGAACTGATGAGGACAAGGAAGCAATAAAGGTGCTGGCTGCTAATAACATGGATATGACAAAGGAAAATGTAGAGACAGTCAAATCTGTTAATGCAATGATTAATAATCTTATTAAGAATATGAAACCGGAGACAGTTCTTAATATGATAAAAGATGGAGTAAATCCAATGAATGCTTCAATTGAGGAAGTCAACGAATATCTTACAGAGGCTAATGATAAAGCATCTAAGGATAATGAGGAGAAGTTTTCAAAGTTTCTGTACAAGCTTGACCGTACCAATGGTATTAATAAAGAGCAGAGAAAGCAGTTTATAGGAATATACCAGATGATGAATATATTCACCAGAGATGCCGGAGTGGCAGCAGGTGCGCTGATTAAGCAGGGAGCTGAGGTCACTATGAATAATCTTATGACTGCATATAATTCAAGAAAGCATTATGACATGGACGCTGTTATTGATGAGAATACAGGAATGGCAGAGGTAAGCGGAATTGCTAACTATTACAGTGCATTATTTATGGCAAATGGTGGATTAGTTACTCCGAATACATTAAAGAATGTGGATAACTCATCTGGAATCGGAGAACAGTCTGTTGAAATGTTTATTGAACAGTTAGAGGAAAATTACGATGCAGCAGCTGAAGAAGAGTATTATGAGGAATATCTTAAGGAGCAGCAGGCAGCAGTACAGGCAGGAGCTGATATATTGAGGCAGATAAGAAATGCAGATACAGAAATAAACAGTGGAAACATACAGGCTGTTAAAGCATTTTTAGAATCGGGACAGTTCCCGGATATCAGGGGCATTAAGACAACACGTGATTATGCAAGGGATTCGATTGAAAAAATCGGACATAAAGAAAAGCTGTCACTTATGTATGAAGAAATGAAAGATGAGACAGAGGAAGAACTTCAGGAGGTTCTTTCCAAAGCGGGGGACCTTGACACACAGATAGATGTCAATTACGAGGAATTTCTGGATTTAAGGCTTAAGGACAGAACAATAGGATATATTAAGAATCTGGCATTAAGGCATGATTACAGAATACCATATATAACAGATTCAGGAAGTACAGGTATGCTGAAGCTAACATTGGTTCAGGATGACGACAATAAAGGTCGTATATCTGTAAATATGCAGAGCAGCGTATTAGGAAAAGTTTCTGTTGAGGCTAAGGCTGACAGAGAAAGCCTTGGTATGTACATTGTCAGTGACACAGCAGTTTCAGATGAAGGAATCCAGCTTCTTGATGATATGGAAGAATCCTTAAAAGAAGCATTTGGATTTACAAATGTGTCTGTCAACACTACTGAATCATCAGATATACCTTATGTCACATATGAAGCAGCGGCTGACAGTGTGGCAACAGATAAGCTGTACGAAATTGCAGCACAGATTGTAAAACTGCTTGCAGGTTAAAGATTTGCACAGAAAGTCCGATATATAGAGCATGAACAGGTAAATTGGACAGACAGAAAGGTTAAGATATGAGAATAGGAACTAATGTGGCAGCAATTGTTGCCAACAATGCATTACAGAAATCACAGAATAATCTGTCAACATCAATACAGAGATTATCATCAGGATACAAGATAAACGGTTCTAAGGATGATGCCGCAGGCTGCGCAATATCTGAGAAAATGAGAGCCCAGATAAAAGGTCTTGATCAGGCCGGGAATAATGCCAAGGATGGAGTTTCTGTTATAAGTACAGCAGAAGGTGCAATTAATGAAATCCAGAGTATGCTTACAAGATTAAAGGAGCTTAGTGTACAGGCAGCTAATGATGTTAATTCAGATGATGAAAGAGAAGCTATTCAGAAAGAGATAAACCAGATTAATAAAGAGATAGACAGAATATCAGAACAGACAGAATTTAATACACAGTCTCTTATTAACGGTAATCTTTCAAGAAGAGTATATTCAGACCTGCAGGGAGTTAATCAGCTTTCAGTATCTGATAATTATACAGCAGGCATATATGGAATTACAGTTACAGAGGATGCCAGACAGGCTATCGCGGTAGGTACAGGTACTATCAGCATGTCAGCTACAACTCCTATTGCAGCTGATGAGGCAGGTGCAATAAAGATTAACGGTTACAGTATTAACATTACAGAGGGGGATACTCTGGATGTAGTAATGGGAAAAATAATTGATGGTGTTAATATTACAGGTGGTTCTGCATTTGCAACAGCAAGCCTTAATAATGATACAGCAGCTAATGGAACAGAATATGCAGGCTATGAGCCAACAGCCAGTTATGCGGGTTCGACACTTGTTATTATGACTAATCAGTACGGAAGTGACCAGAGAATGAATATAACATGTGATAATGCAAGTCTTGCAAATATGCTTGGAATACCACAGGCTGCTGCAAAGGATGGAATTCTCGTAGAGGGAAGTGATGTTAAGGCAGAGATTGCCACTGATAATAATGGAGACAGAGTAGGATTTGCCAATTCAGCAATTGTTTCTACAAAAGGAACTGTTATAACAGTAACAGATGTTAATAATAAGAATTTTTCTTTGGATGTTCCGGGTAATACAGTGGGAACAGTTTTTGATGACAGCAACAATAATGGTTCGTCTGTGGCTGGTGCAGGAACAGCAAAAACAATCAATCAGGAAGTTACAGATGTTGGTACAATGAGCATACATGTAGGAGCTAATCAGGATCAGGTTATTGTTATTGATATACCGGCAATTACAACATATACATTAGGAACAGATAATCTTAATGTTATGACTCATTATACAGCATCACAGGCTATATCAACTGTAGACCAGGCTATTACCAGGACTAATGAAATACGTTCGAAGCTTGGTGCATATGAGAACAGATTTGATCATACAACTAATAACCTTGATGTTTCTAACGAGAATCTCACCAAGTCTTTATCAACTATGATAGATACTGATATGGCAGAGGAAATGACAACATATACATCAGAAACAGTTCTTACACAGGCTGCCACATCAATACTTGCACAGGCTAATGAAAGACCTTCACAGGTATTGCAGTTATTACAGTAAATGTAATAATAATGTTGTAGTAGTCGTATTGGAAAGGAAATGTATGACTAAAGAATTGATAAAAACATTTCAATATAGGATTACGCAAGCAACTGCGTCACAGCTTGTTGTAATTCTGTATGATATAGCAGATAGGTATCTTGAAGATGCATGCGAATCGGATGAAGAAGTGCAGATAAGGGATAACATATATATGTCTGGCAAGGTTATTGACCAGCTTATAAGTGGATTGGATATGCAATATGAAGTGTCTGCTAATCTTTTTGTGATATATAATCATATAAAAAGAACTCTTATATCTGTATCAGTAAATCTTAACAAAGCAGAATTAAAACGCGTCAGGGGATTGCTGAAGAATTTAAGGGAATCTTTCTATGAAGTCAGTAAACAGGATACATCAGAACCACTGATGAAGAATACACAGACAGTATATTCAGGCCTTACATATTCTAAGGGAGGAATCAGTAATGAGACACAGACAGATAACAATATAGCGAACAGGGGATTCAGGGTATGAGCTGCCAGAAGAGGCTGTGAAGGTTGGCGATAATATAGACCTTGAAGATGTGTATCTGTATTATTATGAATAATGATTAATATATAAATGTTGTGCCATAACAATTTTGGTTGTTATGGCACATTTTTTGTGAAAAAATGTGAAAAATAGGTGAAAAGGACTATAAATCTGTATTGGATGGGGTAAAACGCCATATTTCAGTGGTGATAATAGGTATAATGTTGTATTTTTGATACATATTTTGTTTGCAATTTGTTAATGTTTAACAAATTGCATAGTCCGCGAAAAAACAATATATTATATTTTAATATAGTTTGTTTATACGGGCAAGAAAGGGAGAAGCTATGAAAAATCAGAAAAAGAAAAGCTGGTTTAAGCGCGTATCGGCAGTATTAATGACAGTTGCATTAGTGTTGTCAGGTATTTCGTTGCCAGACGGGCTGTTTAACATTACGGTTAAAGCAGCAACCAAAGCCAGTGCATCATGGACAGTTAAAGATACCATGTATGCAGATGGCGATAGTGACAATTCTGTCACAGAATTAAGTGGAAAATCAGGAAAACTGGTTAATTCCAGCGGAGATGAATTGTTAGTGGATGTAACAGCCGAAGGTGCAAAAATTACTAACAGAGTAAGTAATGGAGATTATTAGGTTAATAAAGGTACAACACTTACATTTCCAGTTGTTAGTGGTGCGAAGACATGTACAATAACACTGAATGCATATGATAAAAAAACAGCTGATAATATCCAGTGTACAGGTTTATCTAATATTAAAGTGACAGAGCAGTCAACTACAGGCTGGAATAATTATGTAATTACCGGTGAACCGGAAAAGGGTGTATCATCAGTATCAATTACAATAACTTCTGGTAATTATTTTAAGTCAATGCAGGTTGATTCTTCAACAAGCTATGCTGAAACTGCAGCAGCATTTGCCGATGGACATACTAAGGCAGAATGGGATTATACAGGAAGTGTTTCAGTAAGTAATAAACCTTCAGCGTCAATTCAGAAGGTTACAGGAATTTATACTAATGCGGATGGAGATGTGTTATATGTAGATGCAACACCATCTGGAAAATTTCAGCCAGATGCAACAAACACAAGAATTCAGGTAAATACCGGAACAAAGATTGTAATGCCGGCTAATGGAGATAAGGCGGTTATTACACTGCTTCTTAATAAGAATAATGTAGGTACAGATACGGAGAGTGTTTTATCAAAGTATATTACAATAAGTGGTAAGGTATTAAGAAAAGCAGAATGTATATCAAATGAAAAGGATACAGATGGCAATTATAGAAAAGTAACAATTGAATGTTATCTTACAGGGGATGAAGGCGAGATTACATTAGATGTGATTGCTAATACATACATCAAATCCTTATCAATAGATTGCCAGACTTTTGATAAGAAAGCAATATCAGGAACTGTTACATCTAATTCAGAGATTCCATCTGATTTACAGGTGGTTGCAACTAATAAGACAACAGGTCTTACATATACATCAGATGTTAAGGATGGCAATTATTCAGTTGGAGTTCCGGCAGAGGAAACCGAAATGGAGTATGAGTTATCTCTTAGTAATCCTGCTTATATCATTGCAAGTGGTGTGGCAACACATAAGATAAGTACATCATCATCAGACATAACAGCTAATCTTAGTATTATGAAGCTGTCTACATGTACAGTTACAGGAACTATAACAGGTTTTGCAGATGATTATGATACAGATAATCTTAATCTTGTATTTACAACAACTGATGATACAGAATATGTACCAGAGGTTACAATAGATAAGATTAAAAATACATATTCTGCTAAATTAGAAAAAGGAATTACATATAGTGTAGACCTTAAGGGAGCTAATGATTATGATATCACCTCAACAAAGACAGGAATATCATATTCAGAGGATTCAACATTAGACTTTGAAGTTTCACTTAAGCCAGTGTATAAGGTATCACTTACTCTTCCAGAAGAGCCGGATATGACAGGAAAGAGTGTTACATATACATACACTAATAAGGAAGATGGTTATACATATATATTTGCAAATAAGGACTCTGTGCAATTAAGAGATGGTTCATATACACTTTCTCTTAGTGGTGATTTTGAAGCACAGCCTTATAAGATTACAGCAGGTGATACTGTTACAGTAAAGGGAGCAGATGTAACACAGACATTAGTATTTGAGCAGATTACTAAATGGTCATTTGCTCAGAGTGCTGACGGTAACTACTATAAAGATAATATCCAGAGTAAAACAGGATATTATAACGGTTTGTATGTAGATGCAACAAATGGAAAATTAGTTCCTAACGGTGCTTCACCTAATTCAGCACAGTTTACAACAGGAGCTAAAATTACTGTACCGGTAAGTGGAAAGTGTACTGTATCGGTAACAGCTTATCAGGCACAGTATGCATTATATACAATTAATGGAACTGCGGCTTCAACAACAGATGCAACAACTGTATATAATTATGATTCTAAAGAAGCAGGAAGTATAGAGATTGCATCAACAGGTTCAGCTTATATTGCTTCAATATCAGTTGTATATCCTGCAAAGGATGTTGAATATGTGGAACAGAAGGCAATGCCTAAGACCTATGGTTACGGTTCTGAGTCAGGTCTTGTTGTACAGCCGACAGGTCAGAGACTTGTTATGACACAGACAGGCGGAGCATTGCCAGCTAAAGAAGCGACAGCATTTACATCAGCAAGCTTCTATGGATTTGAGGAGACAAGTGATGCTAATAAGCTTACAGCAGATATAACAATTAATGAATGTGGTTCAAGCAATTCTAATGGTATATTCTTTGGCGCATTTAATAAGGATTACATTGTAACAGCAGGTATCAGAAAATCTGATCAGCTTAAAATGATATATTCAAAGTCATCATCAGAGTTAGCGGGTGCTGCACCTGGAATTGATTCAACAATCCCAGCAGGTACAGTTGTAACATTTACTATGGAAAAAACAAATGCCGGACTTGTTATAACAGTAACACCTAAGGATGGAGAGACAAAGACAGCAACATATCCTTATGAGAAGAATGAGTTGTTTAAAACTAATGTAAAGAATACAGCAGTTTCTTATGGATTTGTTTTAGCAGGAGTTAAGGCAACTATCCAGAATATGAAGTATACAGCAGCAGATGGTACAGTTCTTTATGACCAGAACAATTGTTATAAGGCAGAGGGAACAGCTCCTGTTGTTAAGGAGGTAACAGCAAAGGCTGCATCTACAAGAGATTATATTACAGTAAGCTGGAACAATTCTGTAGAGGCAGACGGTGATGGTGTCTATGTACTTCAGGTTTCTAAGGATGGAAGCGCATGGAAGGATGTAGAAACAGAGCTTACTGCTACAACATATAAGTATGCTATAAGTGATGCTGGCGAATACAGCTTCAGAGTATGCGGAAAATTAGGTGTTTCAGGTGAAAGAAATTCCTATGCAGAGGCAAAGACAGTTGAAGTAATGGCTGCACTTGATAAGCCGGTTGTAAGTATTGCATCGAGCGCAAAGTCAGTAAATCTTAGCTGGAAGGGAATAAATAAGGCAGATACTTATGAAGTGTATCGTTATTCATATGATGAAACACAGGATAATGCTTCTTTAATTACAACAACTAAAGAATGTGCATATGAAGATAAGGATATAACAACAGATATGCCATATTACTATTATGTTGTGGCATATTCACACATTGGGGATGAAGTAGATAATTACAGTAATCCATCAGAGACCGTCTGGGCAGTTCCATCAACAAACCGTATCGGCAAATATGTATATGAGGATCAGGCTGTAAAGTACACAGTAACTAAGAAATCATATGATACAGTTTATAATGAAAAGATTACTATTGAAGGAATAGTTGAGGATAATGTATCGGTTATACTTGCGGTTAATGGTAATAAGGCTGCGCAGCAGGATGTAAAGGCAAAGGGAAAGTTTGCATTTACAGATATTGATGTTGCAGAGGGAAGAAATGATGTTGAATTGCTTTTTACAGACAGTAAGGGTAATACAACAAGAGAAACCTATAATTATGTATATCTTACTAATTACAATAAGATTGTAGACAGTGCATATGAAGGTGCTGACGGTGAGGCAGTCAACGGTATTCCTACATATAAGACAGTACAGGCAGCAGTTGACTCTGTAAGCAGTAATAATACAGATCGCGTAATTATCCTTGTTAAAGAGGGTGACTACGAAGAGCACCTTGTAGTTAATTCACCATACATTACACTTATAGGTGAGGACAGCGAAAAGACAAGAATTTTCTATGATACTAAAGAATGGGTTGGCGGAGATATGAAGTCAAGATGTGCTGTATTGATTAATTCAGCAGCAAAAGGATTTTCCGCAGAAAACCTTACAATAGAAAATACATATAAGTATCTTGGTGATGGTTCACTGAGTAATGAATCGTGTGATGCTTTAAGAAATGATGCTGACGAAACTTCTTATATTAATGTAAGAATTCTTGGATACCAGGATACATTGTGTGCTAATGGTGGAACACAGTATTATTACAAATGTTACATAGCAGGTAATGTAGACTTTATATATGGCAATGACCCTAGAGCATTATTCAATGATTGCAGACTTGTATTCCGCTACAATGCTAACAAGAATTCTGGTTATGTATGTGCGCCAAAGGCATCAGCTGATGCAGCATATGGACTTACATTTAATAATTGCCAGATTCTTTCAGAAGACGGATGCTCAGGAAGCAAGTATTATCTTGCAAGACCATGGGGAGCAGATGCATATATTACATGGATAAACTGTTACATGGGTAAGATTTTAAGCGGAACAGCTAAAAAACCATATTCAGATATGAGTGGTAACAAAGCAGAAAATGCAAGATTCTTTGAATATGGAACTTATGGACCTGCATATGTAATTAATGCTGACAGAAGACAGATTTCAAAGAAAAAAGCAGAAGAGATGATATCAGCAGATTATCTTGGATGGAATCCATATACAACAGTAACTGAAGAAGGCACTGCATATAAGGGATCAGTAAAGACAGAAAGCTCAGACAGATATGTAGAAAAAGAGTATTTATCAGATACATATGATAAGACTGAGGGCAATGATTCAGGTCTTTCACAGTATGGGCAGGAAGGATATGCACAGAGTGCCGGTGTTACAGGTGGAGGATTATTAAAAGAAACATCTGATAATTATTACACAGCAGGAACAGCAGAAGAATTCCTTAAAGCAATACAGAGTGTTAAAAAGTCTGGAAAAGCATCAGTTATTGAGCTTACAGCAGATGTTGCACTGGGGGATAAGGAAGTAAATAATTTCAGTGATTACAGTGCATTTATAACAGCGCATAAATGGGTGCCACTTACACATCCTACTCTTTTAAAGACTGGCGTATCAATGCTTAAGCTTGCAGATATGAGCAATCTTACAATTTACTCTAAGAATGGAGCTAAGATTACACATACATGTGTTGATATTACAGGTTCAAGCAATATCATCATAAGAAATATTAAGTTTGATGAGTTATGGGAATGGGACGAAAATACAAGTGGAGCATATGATCGTAATGACTGGGATTATATGACTATAGAAAAGGGCAGTTCTGATATATGGATTGACCATTGTACTTTCTATAAGGCATATGATGGTGTTATTGATGTAAAGACACCAAATAATAATACTGATATTACAATATCATGGTGTGAGTTCCTTCCAGCCAGTGATAATAATGTATTCTTTGAAGAGATGATGAATGCGTTAAAGGCATCACCGGATAGTTATCCTTATTATAAGCATTTGCTTGAAGAGGGAATGACAGAACAGCAGATATATAATTATTGTTATGGACAGAAGAAAACTCATCTTTTTGGACAGTCAGACGAAGATACATCTGCAAAGAACATAACAGTAACTCTTGCTAATAATTACTACAAGAATTCTATGGACAGAATGCCAAGACTTCGTTATGGTACAGCACATGTTTATAACTGTATTATGGATGCACAGGATTTAAGAAATATGCGCCTTGATATAGAGAATACTGCAGGTGCACAATTAGCACAAAAAATAGTCAGCAATGGAGCTTCATCTAACTGTGGGGCGCATATGTTACTTGAAAATTGCTACATGTCAGGAATATCTAATGCACTTATAAGTGGAAATGGAGATAGTGCAGCGGGTTATATTAATGCAATTAACACAATATATATGCTTGATGGACAGCAGAAAGAAACAAAGGTTATTCTTAACACAACCAAAGCTGGTGAGGTTGCATTGATTCAGGATAAGGATGAGTTCAAGAGTGCACTTCCATATAGTGGATATACATTATATGCAGCTTCAAGCCTTGATAAAGAAGTTAAGCCATATACAGGAGCTGGAAAGCTTACTCTTACAACATTACAGTGGGAAAAGACTACTTACAATGATGTTAAGGAAGAGCATACAACTCATGTATGGAATGACGGTACAATAACCAAAGAGCCAACATGTACAGAAGCAGGAGAGAAGACCTATACATGTACAGTATGCGGAGAAAGCAAGAAAGAAACTGTAGCGGCAGCAGGTCATAAATACAGTCCGGAATGGACAATAGACAAAGAAGCAACTACAACAGAAAACGGAAGCAAGTCTCATCATTGTACAGTATGTGGAGATAAAGCAGACATCACTGTGATTCCTATGATTAAGGAAGAGATAAAACCAGAGATAAAGGTAGAGATTGTAAAGAAGGATGATGTTCCGGAAACAAGCCTGTCAGAGTCAAAGGATGATATAATTAACAGTGTTCTTACAGAAGATGAGATTAAGGCTGTTAAAGCAGGTGCAAAGGTTGATGTATCAATTAATGTAAATAATGCTGATGATACAGTAAGTGATGCAGATAAGGCATTAATCGATAAGAAACTTAATTTTAATGAGAAGATAGGCCTTATTCTTAACATAGAACTTTATAAGGTTATTAATGAAAAAACAACTAGTGTTAATCAACTGAATAATGCAGTGACATTTAAGGTTCAACTGAATAATGCAGTGACATTTAAGGTTATAATACCAGATAAGCTTATTAATAAGGATGCATCAATAAAAAGATCTTATAGTGTAGTGAGAATTCATAATGGAGTTGCAGAAATTTTAGATGTAGTTTATAACGAAAAAGATAATTCGATTACATTTGCAACAGACAAATTTTCTACATATGCAATCATATATAAAGATACTGAGAAGAAGACAGAAAATGTAGAACAACCATCGGAAGGTGCTGGCGACATTACAGACACAGCAGAAATAAGTGATACCGATGTTGGTACAGTAGATTCATTATATACATCAGCGATTGCATGGTTTATGTGTATGGTTATTTTTGGATTAGGTATTATATATTCTATGACACGAAAGAATAAAAAGAGTAATTAATCTTACAGACATAAAAAGGAGATGGTAGTTTTTGGCTGCCATCTCTTTTTTCATGAAAAGAAAATTGTTTTATAATCTGCGTCTTCTTCTGTTGTAATGTCTTCTCTGACGTTTTCTTCTGGCACGTTCTTCAATTATATAAATAATGAATAATATAACAGCACCGATGCCAACAACTACCCAGATATTGATTTTAATGCATGTCTTAGGCTTATATGATGAAGAAACATCTGCACTGACATAAGGAAGCAGGCTTCCGGTGTCAGTGCCGGCAGCAGATATATTAAGTGTAGTTGTGCCTACAGTATTATCATTGTACAGGAACTTAAGATGTGTTGTCATAACACCATTCTCATTGGTCATGTCATAATTATCATCAACCGTCATAGTTACATTTGATAATGAACTTTTATTAGGTATTGTGATAAATGAAGCATTCAGTCCGAAGTTTAGTGAAAGTGTCGAGAAAACAGCTGAATTATAATAATTATCATTGGAAAACATAGCTCCGAGCTGACTTCCTGTAGTTGTTGATTTCTGAAAATTAGAAAAGCCCCAGTCAAAAAGCGTTTTTGTATCAGTATATCTTAAATCATCTGTTGCTTCCTTAAATACAACACATATGAGACGCATGCCATCTTTTTCTGCAAATGTTACAAGTGTGTTCTGGGATTCATCAGTATATCCTGTCTTTCCACCCTTACAGTATTCATAATAGTAAGAACGGCCTTTCAACATCTTATGTCTGTGTCTGATTGTACGCTGTGCAGACATGTTAGTTGCAGGAATTATATATGCGTCAGCAGTAGAATCAATGCTTACGAAAGAAGCATTATTATAACAGCCTCTTGCAATCATTGCCATATCATATGCTGTTGTGTAGTGGTTGGTATTATATAATCCGCTTGCATTGGCAAAATGTGTATTCAAAGCACCAAGTTCTTTTGCCTTGGCATTCATCATATCAACAAATGCGTCTATGGAGCCGGCTACATGCTCACCGAGAGCATAGCCATTTCATTGGCAGAGTATAATAATAGTCCATGGAGAAGCTGGTTTACAGTAAACTGTTCTCCAACCTTACAACCTAAATTAGCATCCTCATATATATTGATGGAAGTGGCTGCGGCCTGTGAAAATGTTACTACATCATCCATATTGCAGTTCTCAATGGTAAGAAGACCGGTAAGAATTTTGGTTGTGCTGGCAGGATAACATTTTTCATGTGAGTTTCTTTCGAATAGAATAGAGCCTGTGTCAGCATCAACAAGGATACAACTGCTGGAATTAACTTCCGGGGCATCAGGCCATGAAACTTCAGTATTAGCAGTGCCTGTTTCAGAATAGGTTATGTTATATGCGGCAGCGTGTGCATCTGTGGTAAATACAGAACATGCTAATACCGTGGCAGATACTGCGCTGGTTATCTTTATAAGTAATCCTTTAAGAAAATGTTTTTTCATTATATGGATAATTCCTCCGATTAATATAATATACCATTATATTTTAGCTTAGGATTGTCCATAAGTAAACCCTGCTTGGCAAAAAGTGATATTTATGGTAAATAATATATGTATAATTCAGACTTGGTAAGTGTTCGTATGTGCGTGCAACAAATGTTTTCAGGATGACTTCGCTTAGCAGGAGTAAATGCCGCCATCTGCAAAGTATATTACAGTGCGTGAAATCAAACGCACTTCGTTTGGACGTGCTTTCACGCACTGAACTTATGCAGATAGCGGCATTAACTCCTGCACAGCTTGTCATATTCAAGCATTTGCCGCACACGCATACGGACACTCAGCAACTCTGAGTAAATAAAAGATAGGAGTAACGTATGAGACTTAGAAATGTACCCGGAGCAAGGGAAGTAATGATAGAGAATGAATATGTGTTTACAGAGCCAGAGGGGATGAAAGGCACATGGTCACAGGTTTTCGGTAACGATAATCCAATCCGTATTGAGATTGGTATGGGTAAAGGCACATTTATAACAACACTGGCAGCGAATAACCCTGATATTAATTATGTGGGTATCGAGAAGTATTCAAGCGTGCTTTTAAGAGCTGTAGAGAAACAGGACGAGCTTCAGCTTCCTAATTTAAGATTCATCAGAATGGATGCAGAGGCTATATGTGAGGTGTTTGGAGAGGGAGAGGTAGACAGAATATACCTTAATTTTTCAGATCCATGGCCAAAAGACAGACATGCGAAGAGAAGACTTACCTCAAGACAGTTCATGGCGAGATATGATGTTATATTAAAGCCGGACGGACAGGTGGAATTCAAAACAGATAATAAGGATTTATTCGATTTTTCGTTAGAAGAGATTAAAGAGGCGGGCTGGGAGCTTCCTGTTGTCACATTTGACTTACATAATGACTCTGTACTTAACGAGGGTAATGTAATGACAGAGTATGAGACAAGATTTTCACAGATGGGCAATCCTATCTGTAAACTTATTGCAGTAAGAAATCATTAATAATAAATGCATATACTATATAAAGGCTTTGGGAGAAATGTTGTGAAGAATAAAGCATTTGCAAGGAAAGTATCAGAAGTGATGTATGTGCATAAAGGTGCGAATTACAGAGTGGTAAGATTTAAGAATTCCCTCGACGATGTCGTGAGAATTCTTAATACCAAAAAATAATCTAGAGGTCATCGGGCGAGTCATAAGGCTGCACGGTGACTTTTCTTTTGTCCAGAAAATGCTGCACTGTGATGTTTAACAGGTAGCTTAATACGGCAAATACGGGAACTCCAAGGAACATTCCAATTACGCCAAACAGCGCCCCACCTACGGTTATTGAGAACACAACCCATACAGGCTTAAGACCTGTAGTGCTACCGATGATACGCGGACCGATAAGCAGACCGTCAACCTGCTGGATGCAGACAATCATGATTACAATATGATAAGTTTGATAGGGCTTGCGATAACAATAATCACACCGCCAATCACGCCACCGATATATGGTCCGAAATACGGAATCATGTTCGTTATGCCGACAATCACACTTATAAGCACTGCATAAGGCAGCTTGAGAATCAGCATGATAATAAAGCAGATAATCATGACAATAATTGAGTCAAATGATTTGCCGATAATATAATTAATAAAAATGCTTGCACAATTCTTACAGATGATGCGTGTATTGTCTGCTGTTTTCCTAGGAAGCACGGCATATAAAAATCTCTTAAAATGATAAAAAATATTCTTATTATCAGAAATCATGTAGATGGACACGATAATTGCAATAACAAGGTTTAACACACCCGAAAGAATGGCCATGGATGTATTAAGAATGTAAGGAACCATATTGGTAAGTGCATCAGTCATGTAGTCAACAAGTTTAGGAAGAGCATCTTCAATCTTCTGATTAATGAAATTGTAATCAATAGAAGAATTGGCGTGCTTATCTTCAAACTCAGTAAACCAGTTGCGGATATTCTCGTACCATACAGGAGCCTGATTGGCAATCTCTGTAATACTTTTGTATATCTGAGGCACAACAAAGCCTATTAATATTGCAAATGCGCCAACTGCTATCAGGTAAGCAACAAGAATTGAAAGCATTTTGGCGGCTTTCTTGGACTTGATATGGCATACCCCCATGAAGAACCTGTTATAAAGGGTCTTGATAAACGGATAAAGAACAAGCGCAATCATGGCACCAATAAGAAATGGTGACAGTATATTGAATATATTGCCCAATGACTTGACGGTTGCAGGCCAGTTACCAATGAACTTATATATAAGAATTGCACCTAGCACAAAAAGCAGACCATATATAACAATTGTAAAGTATTTGCTGTTAGGCTGGAATACATTCTTGCCAACAGCTTTGTCAGGTTTTGGCGGCTGTTCATGTTCAGAATCAAGATTAATAGCCTCAATTGGAATATTGTCAACGTGTTTTGGCTGTTGTTCGAATTTTTTTAACTTCATATCAACTCTCTTTTCTTAATAAATGTATATTAAATATAAATATTTTCTCTTAAAATTGGGAATATAATAGAATTATAAGGTGTATAAAGGCACATATCAATATAAAAAACATGGTAAAATGATGAAAAAACAAGAAAATTATAAAAAAAGATAAATTGTTCTTAAATAAATACAAAAAAGTGCTTGCATTTTATTAAACCATGCTATAGAATATCACTTGTGCTTGAGACAACACAAAAGCACAGAACAAAATAAGTTACGCACCGCTAGCTCAGTTGGTAGAGCACCTGACTCTTAATCAGGGTGTCCAGGGTTCGAACCCCTGGCGGTGCACTGGAAGGTCTTATGATTTAGGGAATCCTAGGTTGTAAGGCTTTTATTTTTATGTTAAGACAAATGTTTGACATAAATATATGAATAGAGTATTATGATAATACAAAGGAACTTACCGATAGACGGCTAGCTTTGTAGATTAGAGAGTTAAAAAATAACTGCCCAAACTGTCCAGGCTGGGGCGGTTATTTTTTTGTCTTTTTATCAGAAAGAATAACAACAAGTGTTATAACTTCAATTAATACAAGTGTGTATGTAAGAAGATCTGAAAAAGTTAGCACGCCTATCACCTCCTTTCAAAAGAGGCTAAAGGCTAACCGCCTACCGTGAATGATAAGTCCCAAAGAAATAATAGCATAGCCGGAATTTAAATACAAAAAAACAACGCAATGCAACAATTGAGAATTGAAGATGTTAATATCTTGACAATATGATATCAAAATGATATCATACGAATATCAACAAAGACACCGTTAAAAGAATAATCAATAACAAGATTAATAATCAGGGTGTTAAGGAGGTATTTTTATATGGAAGAAAAGGTTTTGAAGAAAAGCAAGAATGGTCTGATAATGGTTACACTGTTTATATTACTTTACGCAGCAGCTATAGCAGCAATTATTGTTGGTTCGATTATGGTTGAACAGGCAGAGACTAAAGCAGGATGGATAGTACTTATCGTTGCAGGTGGTGTATACGCAGCAATAGGCTGGATATTCTTTATCGGTCTTAAGGTATTAAAGCCACAGGAAGCACTTGTGCTTACACTTTTTGGCAAGTATGTTGGAACTATTAAAGAAGCGGGATTTTACTTTGTGAATCCTTTTTGTGTGGCTGTTAACCCGGCAGCGTCAACTAAGCTTAATCAGAGCGGTGATGTGACAGGCGATGGAAATAAGCTTGATCTGGCAAGTATGGCAGGTGTTGCAGGAATGGCAATTGCAGCGGGAAATAATTCGCAGTCAGCTAATAAGAAGATTTCACTTAAGATAATGACATTGAGCAACAGCAGACAGAAGATTAATGACTGCCTTGGTAATCCTGTTGAGATTGGCATTGCGGTTATGTGGAAAGTGACAGATACAGCTAAGGCAGTGTTTAATGTAGATAATTATAAGGAATATCTTTCATTACAATGTGACAGTGCACTCCGTAATATTGTACGCATGTATCCATATGATGTTGCAGAAAATGTAGATACAACGGGAGATGGAATTGCAGATGAGGGAAGCCTTCGAGGTTCAAGTGAAGTTGTAGCAGAAAGAATAAGAAAAGAAATCCAGGGCAAAGTAGCAGATGCCGGACTTGAGATAATAGAAGCACGAATTACATATCTTGCGTATGCACCTGAGATAGCAGCAGTAATGCTTCAGAGACAGCAGGCATCAGCAATAGTAGATGCAAGAAAGATGATAGTTGATGGTGCTGTAGGAATGGTAGAGATGGCACTTGAGAGATTATCAGAAAAACAGGTTATAGAGCTTGATGAAGAGAGAAAAGCAGCTATGGTATCCAACCTTTTAGTCGTCCTTTGTGGAAACAAAGATGCCCAGCCAGTAGTTAATTCAGGAAGTCTTTACTAATGGCAGATTCAGGTAAGAAACAGGTTCCTCTCCGGTTATCAGCTAAACTCTATGATGCCATTGCAGCGTGGGCAGAGGACGATTTCAGATCTGTGAATGGACAGATAGAGTACCTGCTGACCGAGTGTGTACGACAGAGAAAGAAGAATGGTGCGCCAGTTCCGCACGAACTTGATGTTCCACCAGACTTAGATATCAGGTAGAATGAAAAAAATAAATATATAACTATTATATATTAAAACCTCTCCATACCGACATTATAAATGCTGGTATGGAGAGGTTTTAAATATACAATATTGAACAAATCGGACATCATATATGCATATCCGTTATCAGAAATTCTAACTGCGAGAATTAAACTTACTTGTCATAAGTGAATATAAATCATCCGACGAGTTAGAGGCAGCACCTGATGATGTATATGAGTTGGTAACATAATTAATGTTAGCCTTTGCAAGTGATGATACATTAGAGCCAATAATTCCAAGCCTTTTTGCAAATTCTGATGATGTTCCAAATGCTTTCTTTAAAGTATCTGTATCAGCAGCCTTAAGCTTCTTTTCATCGATTGAAAGAGAACCGTCTTCTTTAAGTGTAATTCCTACTGCAGATAATGTTTCATAGTTCTCTTTAACTGATTCCTTTAACAGCTCAGAACACATAGAATTGATGGAACTTGATGTTTTACCAAGGGTGTTATAGAGCTTATTATAAGAATCAACTACAGATTTGATATCCGCATATATTGCAGAATAATCACCGTTTTTTTCAGCATCAGCGAAAAGAGTTGATTTCTCATCAGTGAATTTAGCTGCATTTTCTGTAACAGAATCAGCATCATCCTTAATGTCTTCGTAAGCGTCTTTCTGTAACTTCTTAGTAAGTGAAGAAGTTGAAGTGTCAGTTTTTTTGGAAAGCAGGCTTGTAAGGCTGTCATCATCCTTATTCTGGATGTAATCAAGCAGGGTCTTTGATGAAGGCTCAATGCCTGCTTTAAGCTGGTTAGCTGCCAGCATCTGTGATGTAATCCGCATAAATTTCCTCCTTATATATCAAGTGTGATTGAATACACATTTATCAGCTGAATATAATATCGGATAAAACAAGCTGAAACTTAACATACTACCTTCGAAAGGAGGTGGCAGATATGCTTCCAGCATTTGACTATAATCATGAAAAAGACGAATATAAAAACGGATATAGTGATGGACAGGGTGACAAGAGTTTTGATGACGGTGAAAATGAATTTGCCAGCAATCTTGACGAGAGTGATGTAATGCGTCCAGTCAATTCGCTAGATGATTATACAAGTTTCCTTTTGTGGGGAACTGATTTTGACGACAAGAATAATATCTAAAAATAGTATTAATAATTTATTAATCTTTGAAAGGCTGATTGACTGAATATTTTCAATGTTATATGATAAGCGAAAATGGAGGTATGAGTTTAGTATGTATGGGTATATAGTTGTTGATCAGCCAGAACTTAAATTCAGAGAATTTGATAAATACCGCTCATACTATTGTGGTCTGTGCGATTCGCTGGCAGAAGCGCATGGATTGAAGGGGCAGATTTCCTTAAGCTATGATATGACATTTCTGGTTATACTTCTTACAGGGTTGTATGAACCGGAAACTATATACTCTGAGGAACGTTGCGTCACACATCCATTAAGAAAGCATCCTGTGAGGCGTAACGTTGTTTCAGATTATGTTGCGGATATGAATGTCCTTCTGACATATTACAAATGTATGGACGACTGGTACGATGAGAAAAAGGTCTTGAAAAGAACTTATGCCGGAGTATTGAAAAAAGATATTAAAAAGCTTGAGAAGAAATATCCTCATAAGGCAGAGATTATAAGGAAAAGCCTTTCTAAGTTGTCAGAATATGAAAAAGCACAGGAAACAAATATTGACAAGCCGGCAGAGCAGTTTGGTATACTGTTAGGTGAAGTTGCTGCCATGAAAGATGATGAGTGGAGTGATGAGTTAAGGGTGCTTGGCAATAATCTTGGCAGATTTATATATCTGCTGGATGCATATGATGATTTGGAAAAAGATGATAAAAAGAACAATTATAATGTATTTAAGTATCATAAGGATGTAGAGGATTTTGATACATTTGCAGAAAACATACTTAAAGCGTATATGGCAGGATGTGCAAGGGCTTTTGAGAGACTGCCGATTCTTGCTAATGCAGAACTGTTAAGAAATATCATATATTCAGGTGTATGGACAAAGTTCTACGCCGCCAGAAGGAAGAAAAATAATACTGCCGGTAAGCAGTTGGAGGAACATAATGACAGATCCATATAAAGTGTTGGGGGTATCAAGGGATGCTTCCGATGATGAAGTGAAAAAAGCATACAGAACACTGAGCCGAAAGTATCATCCTGATGCTAACATTAATAATCCTAATAAGGATCAGGCAGAAGAGATGTTTAAGCTTGTACAGCAGGCTTATAACCAGATAATGCGTGAGCGTGAGGGCGGATACAGTAGTCAGTCATACAGCCAGACGCGTTATGGTACAGGTCGTTCAGATCATTATGGTTATGATGGTGATTATCAGAACCAGTCACAGGGCGGATATGGAGATTTCGGAAGCTTCTGGGGATTTGGTCCATTTGGATTTGGTGGATATACAGGAAGCTATGGTGGCAATGGATATGGCAGTGATAATCTCAATGGCAATGATCCTACAACAGTGCATCTGAGGGCAGCAGCTAATTATATTAATAACTCTAGTTATGATGAAGCTATTAATGTGCTTAACAACATAACTGACCGTGATGGAAGATGGTACTACTACAGTGCGTTGGCACATCTTGGAAAAGGAGAAGAAGCTACAGCTTTGGAAGATGCCAAGCGTGCTTTGGATTCTGATCCTGACAATATGCAGTATCAGTTGCTGTATCAGCGTATTGCAAGCGGTGGAAGCTGGTATGCAGGAAGAAGGACACAGTATCAGGGACCGTCATCTACAACATATTGTACAGGCTGTGCTCCGTGGGTTGCACTCTGCCTGTGTTCAAATATATGTATGCCTATGTGCTGTGGCTATGGTTCAGGCGGCTATTATCCGGGTGGAAGCATATAATAATCAATTAATAAGGGATGTTACCAGACTATTGTGTTAAGGTAACATCCCATTTTTAATGTTATTTTTCTTTTTTAATCCATGCATCAAGGTTGTTAAATAATATATCAAACTGCACAGGACCCATGTCGAGTATATACTGATGAAAATTTTTAAGATTGAATTTATCAGAAAGTTCACTTTGTGCCTTAGTCTTTAACTGCTCAAATCCTAACATTCCAAGAACATATTTGCAATAATTGCCCGGGTCAGAGACAAATGCGTAATACATTTCGTGAGCGACTGATTTATCATCAAAACCATACTGGCTGATGTATTTGTAAACATCATCTTCACTCCATCCATAGTAATTAACGCCAATATCCCCTTTTGCATAAAGGCACAGGACAGTGGCATAATTAGCAGCATACATTTTGTTAAGTGCATCGTTGCCGGTCTGTGCATAATTATAAGAAAGAACTTCAACATATGATGCCCAGCCTTCAACATATCCGCCTGGTGCAAGAATGTATCTTATCCAGTCAGGATTGGTTGCGGCAAAATACTGTGTCTGGTACATGTGTCCCGGATACCCTTCATGTGCAAGTGTAGGATATAATTCACTCGCAGAAGTGCCTGAAGAATTGATGTATATTGAATTGATATCAAGGTTATCAAGCTGCGGAATAAAGTACATAGCCGGACTGGTGTAGTCCTCAAGCGCCTTTGACACATATTTGATATTATAATTCACATCTGGAATCTCAGGGAAATCATCGGTTATTCTTTTCTTAAGGTCGGTAAGAATACCAACCGGGTCAGTCATATTGAATGAAAATGTGTCAAATTTATCAAGAATAGAGGAGTCTTTAAGCGCAAGCGACTGCATTTTAAGCATATATTTCTTGATATAAGAATCAACCAGCTTATCGTATTCGTCAACAGATTTGCTCCAGCCAAGTGTTGAAGAGAGTATATATTCAAAATACCGAGAACCATCAGGATAATTGCATAAACCGCCTGAATATCTGTTAGAGCCTTTCAATGAAGTAAGCATATTTACAAGGGACTGGTATCCTGGAATTACATGTTCATTGACTGCGGACACATTTTTAGCTTTATAATCTGCAATATCCTGTGAAGAAAGTCCGTCAACAGAAGCAAGCTTTTCGTTAAAGGTTGATATCATTGCACCATCTTCTAAACCGGCAGTCTCAAGAAATGAGTTGCAGCTTTCAATTACCTCATCGGCAAGGGTGTCTTCCATAAAATATCCGTTATCAGCACGAAGCTTCTCAAATGCAGCCATATTTTCAAAATATCCGTCAACATCGCAGAGCAGCTCAATATATTCGTCAATATCTTTCTTTTCTTCAAATGTATATTCAGCAAAAAGCAGTGGCAGCTGGACATGAATACCTGTAGTTGTCTGAAGCTGTGTATTAAACATGTACAAATCACTGTATTCCAGCTCATTTTCCATATACATAAGAAGCTCATCAAGCGTTATCTGTTGTTTTGCTGAAAGTGTGCTTCTGTCAAATGATTTAAGCGTTGATATTATGTCGGTGTAATCTGAGGAGTCATCGGGATTGTCAAGGTCGTAGCGGCCAAGAGTAATCTCATAATCGTTAATTCCGAAATCCCTGGGGTGTTCGACATAGGCATGCAAAGATACCATATCGGCACTTAACAGGTCAGCAAACAGGTTGTTTACATAATCCGTGAAATCAGTGTTATCCTCTGTGGCAGATATAGTAGTTTCTGATATCTGCTTCTGATTCCAGGGCAGGCTGCAGCCAGACAGGGTAATTACCATTATAAAAACTATCAGCAGGCTCACAGCCTTGTTAAGAAATTGATGTAAAAGGCAAAGTTGTTTATTACGCATACTAATCCTCATTTCTGTCTTAATTAATATTATAAGAAATATTGATTTATTATTCACATATTGTATCATACTTAATACAGACTTGACACTTATTGTAAATTTTTCTATGATAAAGTTTACGGATAAATGATTCACACTACATTTGCGTTATAGCGATGAATTAAAATAATAGATTATGGAGGAAATGATATGCCACAGAGTAAAGGTCCATTTTATATGACAACAGCTATTGCCTATACATCAGGCAAGCCACATATTGGTAATACTTATGAAATCGTTCTTGCAGACAGTATTGCAAGATTCAGAAGACAGGAAGGCTACGATGTATTTTTTCAGACAGGAACTGACGAGCATGGTCAGAAGATTGAGCTTAAGGCTGAGGAAGCTGGAATTACACCTAAGGAATTTGTTGACAATGTTTCAACAGAGATTAAGAGAATCTGGGATCTTATGAATACTTCATATGATAAGTTCATCAGAACAACAGATGATTACCATGAGAAGCAGGTTCAGAAGATTTTTAAGAAACTTTATGATCAGGGAGACATTTATAAGGGTTCATATGAAGGCATGTACTGTACTCCATGTGAGTCTTTCTGGACAGAGAGCCAGCTTGTTGATGGAAAGTGTCCTGACTGTGGACGTGAAGTTAAGCCGGCTAAGGAAGAAGCTTATTTCTTCAAGATGAGCAAATATGCCAACAAGCTTATTGAGCATATCAATACACATCCGGAATTCATCCAGCCTGTTTCAAGAAAGAATGAGATGATGAACAACTTCCTTCTTCCTGGACTTCAGGATTTATGTGTATCAAGAACATCTTTCAAATGGGGTATCCCGGTTGACTTTGATGACAAGCATGTAGTTTATGTATGGCTTGATGCCCTTACTAACTATATCACAGGTATCGGATATGATGCTGATGGCAATTCTTCAGAGCAGTACAAGAAGTTCTGGCCAGCAGACCTTCACCTTATCGGTAAGGATATCATCAGATTCCATACAATTTACTGGCCAATATTCCTTATGGCACTTGGTGAGCCACTTCCTAAGCAGGTATTTGGACATCCTTGGTTATTACAGAATGATGGTAAGATGAGTAAGTCTAAGGGAAATGTTATCTATGCAGATGACCTTGTAGACCTCTTCGGCGTTGATGCTGTACGTTACTTTGTTCTTCACGAGATGCCATTTGAGAATGATGGTGTTATTTCATGGGAGCTTATGGTTGAGCGTATGAACTCAGACCTTGCCAACACACTTGGTAACCTTGTAAACAGAACAATTGCAATGTCTAACAAGTACTTTGGTGGAGTTGTTAATAAGACTGGCGTAGAGGATGCTGCAATTGACGGTGACCTTAAGGCTGTTGTAACAGCAACAAGAGATAAGGTTCAGGCAAAGATGGCTACACTTCATGTAGCAGATGCTATCACAGAAGTATTCACACTCTTTAAGAGATGTAACAAATATATTGACGAGACAATGCCTTGGGCTCTTGCAAAGGATGAGGCACAGCAGGACAGATTAGCAGAAGTGCTCTATAACCTTGTTGAGAGTATTACAATCGGCGCTAATCTTCTTAAGTCTTTCATGCCAGAGACTACAGACAAGATTCTTGCACAGCTTTACCCAGCTAATCCAGAGGCAGGAGTAAGAGATTTTGATGACCTTGCTACATTTGGCTTAAGAGAAACAGGACTTAAGGTTACTGAGACTCCAGAGATTCTTTTCGCAAGACTTGACTTTGAGAAGGACCTTAAGGAAAAGGTTGAGGCTATTCAGGAAGCTCAGAAGAAGGCTAATGGTGTTACAGAATATCCACAGGTTGAAGTTAAGCCTGAGATTACATTTGATGATTTTGAGAAGGTTCAGTTCAGAGTTGCCAAGGTTCTTACATGTGAAGCTGTTAAGAAGACAAAGCTTCTTAAGTTCGAGCTTCAGATTGGTGATGAGAAGAGAACTATCGTATCAGGTATCCAGAAGTACTATAAGCCAGAGGAGCTTATTGGTAAGAAGTTAGTTGTATGCACTAACTTAAAGCCAAGAAAGATCTGTGGTATTGAGTCACAGGGAATGATTATCTCAGCATGGGATGATAAGGATAACTTATCAGTTCTTACACTTGAGAAGGATATTATTGAAGGCGCAGAGATTGGCTGATAGATATGAAGATATTTGAAACTCATGCTCATTATGATGATGAAAGATTTGATGAGGACAGAGATGAACTTATAAGCAGCATGCTTAGTGATACAGGGGAGCTTGATTACATTGTTAATGTAGGTGCAAGCCGTCAGGGCTGTGAGGCTTCCCTTGCACTTGCTGCACAATATGAAAAGGTATACGCAGCGATTGGTTTCCACCCGGAGGATATTGTCAGATTGAAAGAATCGGACATTGAATGGCTGGAAAACATGCTTGGTGAATCTAAGGCAAGAAAGATTGTTGCGCTTGGAGAAATCGGACTTGATTACTACTATGTGTCAGATGATGCAGATATGGCGGTGGCTGAAAAGAAGCAGCAGCGTGAATGGTTTGCAGCACAGATGAATGTAGCGTACCGCACACACATGCCGGTAATGATTCATTCAAGAGATGCATGTCAGGATACAATCGACATATTAAAGAGTAATCACGGACAGGATACAGGCGGAATAATCCACTGTTATTCATACAGTAAGGAAGCAGCAAGAGATTTTCTTAATATGGGATTCTCTATAGGAATCGGCGGCGTTCTTACATTTAAGAATGCTAAGAAGCTTGTGGAAGCAGCCGCGTATATACCGATGGATAGAATTGTTCTTGAGACAGACAGTCCATATATGGCACCTGAGCCTAACCGAGGTAAAAGAAACGACAGCCGCAATATAAAATATGTTGCAGAAAAGCTGGCGCAGATTAAAGGGCTTGATACGCAGGAGGTTATTGATGTTACTAACCAGAATGCGAGAAAGCTGCTTTTTGGGGAGTAAGGTTTCGAGGACTTTGCCGGCAGGACAGCCCTTTTCTTGTGTAAACTGGGTGAAAACCTATAAATTATAATAAAACTGCTATTTAGTAGGTCTTTTAACGTGGTTTTTATTGATAAAGCCATGAAAACACCTACTAAATAGCAGTTTTTTGTTGTTGTATAGGTCTTTAGTCGAGAAGTAACATGATTTACGTGAATTTTGCTGCAAAAACACCTACTAAAGTTGCGAAAATGCGACTACTTATAGGTATCATGTTATTTAGCACAGCAGATTGCTTAATTGTGCAAACTGCTCAAGTGAAAGCTTCGCCGCGGATAGTAAGCGGAAGTCCCATAGTTTCCAGTGCGTTGGTAAGAGCTTCTTTAGTGATGCCGATTCCGGAATTGCCGACACTGTTAAGCATAGTCTTTCGGCGCTGGTTAAATGATGCTCTTATTATCTTGAACATAAGATGTTCATTTTTAACATCAACAGGTGGGGTTTTGAAGCGCTCAAGACGGATAACCGCTGAATCAACATTAGGACGAGGCATGAAGCAGCTAGCAGGCACATTAAGCACAACCTTAGGCTTGGCGTAGAACTGTACAGCAAGTGAAAGTGCGCCATAATCTTTAGTTCCAGGACCACATTGCATGCGGTCAGCTACCTCTTTCTGAACCATGATAGTTATACTGTCTAATGGTACATGGCTCTCAAAAAGTCCCATAATAATAGGTGTTGTTATATAGTATGGAAGGTTGGCAACAACCTTGATTGGTCTGCCTTCATTCTTCTCATCTGCAAGCTTCTTGATATCAAGCTTTAAGATATCTTCATTGATTACTGTTACATTGTCATAATAAGAAAGTGTGTCCTCTGTAAGGATAGGAATAAGCTTCTTATCAATCTCAACGGCAACAACTTCTCTGGCATTCTCACACAGAATTTGAGTCATTGTTCCGATTCCAGGGCCGACTTCAACAACGAAATCGTCTTTCGTAACGCCTGCTTCACGTACGATTTTCTCAACAACATTTTCATCTATAAGAAAGTTCTGACCGAACTTTTTCTTGAAATCAAAACCATATCTGTTAAGCACGGCAATCGTGTTAGTTGGGTTGCCGAGGTGCATAACATTATTATATTTATTATCGCTCATATTGCCTCCAATCTATAAGAATAATGTTATGAAACTTAATAAAAAATGTCAAGCTGCAATAAAAATGTAGTGCAAAAGTAGCTTTTGTATGATACTATAGTACTACTTACAATCGAGAACATATTATCAGGAGATATCATGAGCATTAATAAAAAAGAATTTAATCTGGAACAGGTTGTTAAACTATGCGTGGTTGTTAACATATCGTTGTTTTTATTTGTTGCATTTATGCTGACATTATTTGTATATTTTAATATAACACCAATGATTTATTACAGTGTAATAGCAATGATTGGTTATGTGTTATATTTTATGCTGTTAAAAAGGCAGAAAGTGTGTGCATATATGTGGTGTGTGTATGCAACAATTATAATTTATATGGCTATTGCAACAATATGTCTTGGGTATAAATGTGGATTTCATCTGTATAGCATGTCATTAATACCTATAATATTTTATTCACAATACATATCAACCAAGACCGATACAAAAGACCCGAATCCACTGGCTGTGTCGATAGCAATAGCTGCTGTAAGTATAATATCATCAGCAATAGCTATAATTAACGGACCATTGTATGAAATTAATAAAACAATTATATCTGTGATGCTTGCATGTAATGCAATAAGTGTATCAGCATTTTTAATATATTATACTAAGATGATAATCGATCTTGTTATTGAGTCTGAGAAGAAGCTTAATTCAATTGCCAACATTGATCTTCTGACAGACCTTTACAGCAGAAGATATATGATTAATTATCTTGAAGAATATGATACGGACGATGAAGGCTGGCTTGCAATGGCAGATGTAGATGATTTCAAGAAAATAAATGATACATATGGACATAACTGTGGTGATTATGTTTTAAATTTCATTGCACAGAAGATGAAAAATATATGCAGTAACTGTGTGATTTCAAGGTGGGGCGGAGAAGAATTTCTTATACATAATGGAACACACGACAGCACACATGAAGTATTAGAAAAATTGAGGAGAGAAATAGAAAACTCTGAATGTATTTATAAACAGCAGAAGATAAATATATCACTAACAATAGGAGTGGCGCAGAGAAATGCCGATGGTGATATAGAAGAATGGATAAAGCGCGCAGATGACAGGCTTTATTACGGAAAAAATAATGGAAAGAATATGGTGGTAGATTAAGATAAAACCTCCCTGATGGAATATTTTCTTAATGCATGGCATAAGGTGCATAAGAGAGTTAATCATCAGGGAGGTTTATTGTGGATTATCAGCGTCTTGTTTCATACATATATTCATATCCGGAGGGAGTAAAGGGGAGAAATGTCGGCTTTGCAAAGGCATTAGTCCATCAGGGCAGTTTAAGTTAAGCATAAGCTTAAGAGGTGTTAAAACGGACAGCCCGGAAATGTTTGGCATATATATGATGGTTACTGACAGCGGCTACAGGCTTATAAAGCTGGGCGAATGTCTTGTAAAAATGGGACAGATGGAATACAGTGGAATATTCAATCCTGATAATATCAATGAAACCGGTTATGGATTTAAGGATATATGCGGGCTTGCGGTTGCGAGGGAGGATGCAAGATATGACTGTATGATGTCCATGTGGAAGGACGAGGACGTAACTCCTGACATGCTTGTGTTCTCAGGAATGGATGCAAAAAAACAGGTGGAAGCCGGAATAGTTATAAAAGAGCGTATGAGACAGAGTGAGGAGGAAGAGCGGGGGCAGCAAATGCCAGAGTCTGTTCTGGCAGAATCGTTAAGGTCAGAAACGGTAAGACCGGAGTCGTCAGAATCACAGATGACTCAGGCAGAATCTCCTGTGTCAGTGGGCAGACCGCAGACAGGTGTGACTGCGGAAAGCGTAAGTGTAAGTGACACATCAACAGAAGATATAAAGGCTGCCGGAGTAGCAGCTAAAATACCTGCGGAAACACAACATTTGCAGCAAAAAGCACACAGAGCCGATGCAACGCAGACGGATCCTTTTGAAAAGCTTTTTGTGAGGGCTGATTATATAGATGCATTCGATGATGATTACTTCTATGATTGTATAGAAGTGTCGCCAGAGAAGTTAAAGTGTCTTAACCAGAGTGAAATTGATATCGCGGGAAACAGCTTCCTGCTGCATGGCTATTATAATTTCAGGCATATACTTTTTGGAAGAGTGCGCGATAACCTTGATAATACTAAATATTTCATTGGCGTTCCGGGAATGTACTGCAACCGTGAACGCTACATGGCTTCAATGTTTGGCTTTAATAATTTTAAGAAGAGCCACAGGAGTGACTACGCCAATCCGTATTTTGGATACTGGTATCAGGAAATATAGACGAATCTTAAATGATCCTGCCATGAGCCGTTGAGCTTCACATAGGAATAGGCAGTTCCTTCGGATATAAAGCCAAGAGATTTGACAAGATTAATAGAGGAGATGTTTTCAGGGTGAATGTAGGCTTCAATTCTGTGCATCTCCTTTTCGTGTGTAAGAATCTCAAGCATATGTTTAACCATAAGGCTTCCAAGTCCTAGCTTGCGGTAGTTCTTATCAATTTTATATCCTATACGGCATGAACGGTTAATGCTTGTAACACCAAAAAAAGATACAGAGCCGAGAATTTCACCAGGCATATCGTCAGAAAAAAGAAAGAATCTGCCGAATTCACCTTTTAGTAAAGCAGCATATTCAGCCTTAAGTGTGGCTGCGATATATTCTGTTGTATAGAAATTATCAGGCTTGGCAGCTTCGTATCTGTCGAATTCTTCACGGTTACGGCTGTAGAATTCAAGTACTTTTCCTGCAAATGTTTCATCAAGTACTTTAAGCTTCATGCTTTCAAAAGCGTATTCAAATTTCATAATCATTCTCCATCAGTAGTGGCAAGTGTATTCTTTTTCTTGTTTTTACGCAGTTCCTTGAAAAATGTTGTGAGCATTTCTGAACATTCTTCTTCACAAACACCTTTAGTAATTTCGCACTGGTGATTAAATGTCGGAATCTGCAGTATATTAAGTATAGAACCGGCACATCCTGCTTTAGGGTTCATTGAACCGATTACAACGCGCGGAATCCTTGCCTGAACAATAGCACCTGCACACATCTGGCAAGGTTCAAGTGTAACATATAAAGTGCAGTCTTCAAGCCTCCAGTCGTTCATATATTTACTGGCTTTCTTAATGGCAGTAATCTCGGCGTGACCGAGAGAAGTCTTATCTGTATTACGGCGGTTGTAGCCTCTTCCTATAATCTTTCCTTCATACACAATTACACAGCCAATAGGTACCTCATTAAGCTTATAAGCCTTCTTAGCCTGCGAGATTGCCTGTTTCATATATCTATAATCATCTTTTTCAAAATCTACCTGAGTATTATCCACTAAATTATCCTCCACGAAATATTATAAAAATTTTAACTTTTTTGTGAAAATGCGTCAACTTATCAGGAACATTTTTCGTATTAATAATAAAAGGAGGTGCGGCATGAAAAGAATACTATTATTAATTGGAATGGTTCCGGTGCTTATGTCTTTAGTTTCATGTGGGAAAAAGGAAAATGTAACTGTAGAGGAGACAACCGAAGCATGGGAGGAGCTTTCTTATCTGGAACTTGATAAGACATTTACGGGTGAGGAATTTATTGGAACATATGAGACTGGCTGTATGGGAGCTGGCGGGGGATACAGCAAAGGTGAAGTCCCTCCATATTATACGCTGGGGGTTGTCATTGACTGGCCGTCGCTGTATGCGGATAAAGATATGTCAGCAATTACAGCAACGTTATATAACACTACCGGATTTTTTGATGATTATAAGACGGACGAGAATGCATATTATAAGAGGCGCAATTACAGGACTGGTGCTAAGAAGATAACAGGAAGTGGTGAAAATGCGTTGAGGCTTATATTCATGTATGACATACCATCATCAGAAGATGCCTGGAACAATTACATGCAGTCAAGTGTAGAAGAATACAGATATATGAACGAGTGCATTAATAAGGGGGTAATCGAGCTTAAAGCAGAATATCAGGACGGAAGTACAGGAACAGATTATTACAGGATTGAACTGTACAATCAGTACCGTACGGACAGGATTAATATATATAAGCTTTCAGAAGAATAAGGAGGGGCAGTGTGATAAAGAAAGTGATGATTCCAGCAGGATTTCTTGCTGTGGTGATAGCTGCAGTTGTTGTTTATATGGGATTACATAGAAATAAAGAGGCAGCGACACAGATTAATTATTCAGGAATTAAGGGCATTAATCTTGAAAATGTATCACCTGATTACTGGAATACCGACAGTGTTCACAGAGTAGCGGCGGCTGAGGATGGATACTATTATATTACAGATGAAGATATGCTTGTGTATTTTGATGTGGATAGCAAAGAGGAAGTCCCTGTTTGCGCAAGACCGGACTGTGCACATAATTCAACAAGCTGTGACGCATGTCTTAAGGGTTGCGTTGTATTCAACATTTATTATTATAATGGCAGCTTGTATTATATGCCGATAGAAAATGGTATGGCAAAATTGTGCAGGGCAGACCCTGACGGTGGCTCACGTGAGATTATTGGGGAACTGCTGCCGTGTGATAACTCGAGTTCAATTCATCTGGCATTTCTTGGTGATTATGTCTATGCATTTGATAAGGGAACACATCTTGGAAGTGATGTGGAGTATACAGAGCAGATAATAGAATTGTCATTAAAGAATGGCAGCAGAAATGTTGTCTATGAAGTTACAGGAAAGTCAATATCGGTTGCAAATGTTAAAGGATTTGGCGATAAGGTGATGTTTACCGTGATAGAAAGCAATAAGGATGATAAAGGAATTATCAGGGTGAAAAGCAGAGGGATTTTTGCTTATTCCCAGAGCGGGAAAAATGTTTCACAGATAACTACAGAAGATGTTAATGACTATTATTTCGATAATAATGGAGACACATTTTATTATTATGTGAATGGTCAGGGATTGTATAAATCGGACATCAACAGTGAGCAGACTGAACTGATATTTAAAGCTGATAAATATTGTGATTTCTGTAATGTTTCGTTAGATAATAGGTACATATATCTGAATAATGGTATGTATTGTAATTATTTTCACAGCATTATAGACAATGAAGCAAAGAAGTATGTTGTGCTTGATAAGGATGGAAAAGTTGTTAATGAAATACCGTGTCCGGAGGCACTGGATATGTTCTTTGGTGATGAGAGATATCTGTTCTGCCTTAATATGGGAGAGGACAGGCTTATGTATATAGATAAGCAGAATATTGAATCAGACACAGAATGGAAAGAGGTGTTTGACGGACCTATATATCTTCTTGACTGGAAGAATATTAATAAGTAGAAGAAACGAGGGGGTATTATGCAGGAGTTAAAGAGAGTTATTAATTATAAGAAGCTGATATTGATAGCTGTAATTGTGCTTGTCAACATAATATTTTTCCTGTATGCCAACAAACCGGTAACTGATGAGGGGATTCTTGATTCAGAGAAGAATACACATACAAGATATCTGGAGGAGTATTCGGACAGTGTTAATTCAGTAATTGACAATGCGGACAAATTAAAGAAATACAGTATATTTACAAAGGCGGGGTCATTCTCATATGCCAACATTCTGCAGACGGCAGATGATTTCAGGCGGGTTGCTGATGTAAATGTATTCGATGATGAGTATAAAGGGGTAAAGAATTTTACAGGATATTATTATCAGTATTTCTTCTCAATGGCATTAATGCTGATTGTGATATACGACCTGTTCGCACAGAGAGACAACGGAATGTGGCAGCTTACATATGGAAGTTCTAAAGGGCGTGTCATTCTTGCAATAAAACAGACTGGCGTAATAGCCGTGGCTGCGGTGCTTGTCCACACGGTAATGTACTGGACAACATTTATCGCGGCAATGATACAGAGCGGCGGTTTTAAGGACTTAGCCAATCCGATACAGAATATTGATACATTTGCAAAATTCACATATCCATGGAGCAAGATACAATATATAATGGTTTTATACGTTATATCACTGATGTGCATAATGGCACTTGCACTGATAATATGGTCGGTGTTCGTCTTGTTTAGAAACCGCAATCTGGCTATGGTTGTATTTCTGATATTTGCAGCGGTTGAGCAGTTTATATATTCGCATATTGATATTCACAGCATATGGAACGGGCTTCACTACATTAATATAATCAGCATAGTTAATATTAATGCTACATTTTCATCATACAGGAACTGGGGCGTTGGAACATTTGTGTTCCCTGTGTTCTCGGCGAGTCTGTTCGTGCTTATAATCATTACATGTATAATGACTTATATTGCGATAAATGTGTTCGCAGTAATGAAGCCTTACAAGAACGCATCACTGATAGCAAGGCTTACAGACCGCATATCAGCGGGATATCAGAAAATCCTTTTTAAGTTTCCTGATATGGTTAAGGAGATTCATAAGCTTGTATTTTCTAATAAATGTGTCTGGGTGATAGCTGCGATGTTCGTAGTTTCGGCATATGTGTGTTCATCAGGACAGTACTATTATACTGATGATAATAAGCATATGGATAAGGAGTATGCACAGCATGGAGGTGCGGATTATACATATTTTCAGGATTATCTTGATGAACTGCAGAAGAAATATGAAGCAGTCGAAGAGGAGATAGCTAAATATGTTGGAGAGTCATACGAGAATGTCGACCCGGTTATGTTCATGAATCTTAAGCAGAGAGAACAGCAGATAGTAAAAGAACAAAAACGAGCGCAGGAGTATGTAGATAAGATTGAATATATCGGACATATCAAAGATGATTATGGTACGCAGGCGTGGTTCATATCAGACAGGGGATATGAGGTTATCTTAGGTGACAAGGGATTATACCGCAGAATTATGATTACATTGGCACTGATTAGTGGTATAATGATTATATCAGCAGGCAGTGAACGTATAGAATATAAGTCAGGAATGATTCTGTTAGAGAGAAGTTCTGCAGATGGACGAAGGAAGATAGTAAGAGATAAATATATTGCCAATATTATATTAACTGCAGCGTTAGCAGTTGTGATTCATGGGATGGAATTAATATGGCTTAGGAATATTTACGCATGCCGTATCTTAATGCACCGGTAGTAAGTCTTACATTTATGGGAAATGTATTGGAAAGTGGAGCAGGCAGTATCGGGGTTATCAAAAGTCTTATACTTCATGCATCGGTAGGACAATTCATGATTGTACGTTACATGGCAGAGTTAGCAGCTGAGCTTATTATTATGCTGGTTATGATGAAGGTTGGAAAATCATTAGGAAAGAGAAGGCACAGGGTATGAAATTAGAGGTAAGGAATTTAAAGAAAACTTATGGTACGGTTCAGGCACTGAAGGGGATTAATTATACATTTACACCGGGAGTATATGGTATTCTTGGTGCTAATGGAGCCGGCAAGAGTACTATGATTAATCTTATCACAGATAATGTATCGAGAGATAAGATGAATGGTGGAAGTATTCTTTTTGGCGAGGACAGTGCAGAGGAAGATATATTAAAGCTTGGCAAACAGTTCAGGGGATTGGTTGGCTACATGCCGCAGCAGCAGGGATTTTATGAAGATTTCTCACCTAAAGCATTTCTTAAATATATGGCAGAGATTAAGGGAGTTAAGAAGATTAAGACGACTGATGAGAATGGTAATGAGGTTGTTAAGACTGTCAACCAGCAGATAGACGAGCTGCTAGAGGTAGTTAATCTTACTAAGGTTGCATATAAGAAAATTGGAGGATTTTCAGGAGGAATGAAGCAGAGAGTGCTGCTTGCACAGGCACTTCTTGGTAATCCTAAGATTCTTATACTTGATGAGCCGACAGCCGGACTTGACCCGAAAGAGAGAATTTCAATCAGAAATTATATAGCAGAGCTGTCTAAGGACAAGATAATTCTCTTTGCAACGCATGTTGTAAGTGATATTGAATGTATTGCTGATAAGGTACTGCTTCTAAAGAGCGGAGAGATAATTGCGACAGGAACACCGGTTGAGCTTATTGAGAGCATGGCTGGAAAAGTTGGAGAGATAACATGCACGCTTGACGAGGTAGGTGAGCTTCAGAAGGAATATAAGATTGGCAATATCAGACAGAGAAAGAATGGCCTTGCATTAAGAGTTGTAGGTGACGAGCTTCCACAAGAGGCAGTAAAAGTTGGAGATAATATTGACCTGGAGGATGTATATCTGTATTATTTTGAATAACATTAACAATACACTGGTTATCGGACAGGCTGTCAGGTCAGCTTATTCGGAAACCAGTGTGTTGTATTATAAGGGAGAAGTATCATGGAACTTATTAAGGGAAGACCTGCTGATGAAACAGGAAGATTAGAAAAAGAAATCAGAGTATATGATTTATTGGACAAGCTTGGAATGGAGTATTACAGAACCGACCATGAGCCTGCTACAACAATGGAAGTGTGTAATGACATAGATAAGATTCTGGACACACTTATATGTAAGAATCTTTTCTTATGTAACAGACAGAAGACGAATTTTTATATGCTTATGATGCCTGGTGACAAGCCATTTAAAACAAAGGATCTGAGCAAGCAGATTAATTCAGCGAGACTTTCATTTGCAGATGAATCATATATGGAGGAATTTCTTGATATAACACCGGGTTCGGTATCCATAATGGGACTTATGAATGATACGGACAACCATGTGCAGTTACTGATGGACAAGGAAGTGGTTGAGGGGAACACTCTCGGCTGCCATCCATGCATCAACACATCAAGCCTTAAGTTAAAGACTAAAGAAGTGATGGAGAAGTTTTTGCCAGCAGTCCACCATGAAGCGGTGATAGTTGAGCTTCCGAGGTATGAAGAACATAAAGATGACGAACAGGGATAATATGTAGAGATATGTTTTAGGCAGCTTCTGCAGGGATTGTGGAGGCTGTCTTTTTGGTGCGTGAGGTGTTGCTTATTTTGTGAGGGGTGTTGCTGGTGCAGCGTGTTGTAGTGTGCTGCAGCGGGAAAGACCTACGCAAACTGCATAATATGCAGAATGAGTGGGTCGAAATTATGAGAGAATGACGTGGAGGAGCGAGAAAAACCCACTAATCAAGCTAAAACAGTAGAGATAGTAGGTCTTTGCGAGCTGCTCGCGATTCAATGCTTCACACCTTGACAACAGGCATATGTAACAAGTATAATTGAAATACCGTGCAGCCGGGGTAGTAGCGGCACCTTGAACCTGCAATCCGCTATAGCAGGGGTGATGTTCGGCAGAGGGCTGATGTTTATGGAGCAGCCCGGTGTAAGTGGTGTTGACATTTGGGTCTTTCACGACGGAAATCCACGAACCATGTCAGGTCAGGAATGAAGCAGCATTAAGTGGAAGCTTCCGGGTGTTGAAAGGGTGCCTGGATCGAGCTAACTGCATCGGTAACGTCTGTGGACAGAAGTTCGAAGCCGGACGCACGGCTTTTGTTATTAAAATGTTACTCGTCGCAGCTAATTTAGGAATGTCAGGCAGATTCGTCATGCTTGCATGTAAGAAACTGTATGATATTCCTAAATTATCCTGCGAAGCAGGAACTTAACCGACATAAGTAAAACATAAGCTGCGAAGCAGCGGCAGACGCCGGAGGCGGATGGTTTTACGCATGAGGTTAAGGGCTGCGAAAGTAAAGACAGCGCAGAGGGAGGTAACCATGTCATATCAGGCTTTATACAGAAAATGGCGTCCAGACAATTTTAATGATGTCAAGGGACAGGATACAATAGTAACGACTCTGCGAAATCAGATTAATGCAGACAGGATAGGTCATGCATACCTGTTTTGTGGAACGAGAGGAACTGGTAAAACATCAGTTGCCAAGATATTTGCGAAGGCAGTTAATTGTGAGCATCCGGTTGATGGCAATCCTTGTGGGGAGTGTCCGACATGCAAGGCGATTGCGGCTGGAACAAGCATGAATGTAATAGAGATAGATGCGGCATCTAACAATGGTGTCGATAATATAAGACAGATAAGAGAAGAAGTACAGTACTCACCGACAGAAGGAAGATTCAAAGTCTATATAATTGATGAGGTTCATATGCTTTCTATAGGAGCGTTCAATGCACTGTTAAAGACATTGGAAGAACCTCCTGCATATGTAATATTTATATTGGCTACTACAGAAGTGGCGAAGATTCCTATTACAATCCTTTCAAGATGTCAGAGATATGACTTCCATAGGATAACAATAGAGACAATTGCAGGTAGACTGTCAGAACTTATGAAGGCGGAGGGACTGAATGTAGAGGATAAGGCAATAAAATATGTTGCCAAAGCTGCAGATGGTTCTATGCGAGATGCGTTAAGTCTGTTAGACCAGTGTCTGGCATTCTATCTGGGGAAAGACCTTAAGTATGAAAATGTATTAGATGTTCTTGGGGCAGTTGACACGGCGGTATTTAGTAAAATGCTTTCAACAATCCTGTCAGGAGATGTTGCTGTGTGCATGTCACTTATGGAAGACCTGATAATGCAGGGAAGAGACCTTTCACAATTTGTTACAGATTTTATATGGTATCTTAGAAATCTGCTTCTTATTAAGACAACCAAAGATGCAGAAAGAATTGAAGACGTAATAGAAGTATCAGCAGATAATCTTGAAGACCTGAAGAAAGATGCACAGAATGTAGATATAGATACACTTATGTATTATATAAGAGTGTTGTCAGAATTATCGAATGACCTGAAGTTTTCTACACAGAAAAGAGTTAAGACAGAGATAACATTTATAAAGCTGATGCGCCCGGCAATGGATAACAGTCAGGATATTGGCGATGTTGTAAGCCGTGTGACAATGCTTGAAGGGCAGTTACAGAAAGTACTTGATGATATTAAAAGCGGTAAACTTGTAAGCACAGCAGGTATGGCGGGAGGCCAGGCAGCAGTACAGCAGCAGACACCAAAGAAGCCTGTAGTTAAGCGTGTATATGATGCTGTTCCGGAAGATGTTAAGGCAATTGCGGCAGGCTGGAAGGATATCATAGCAACGATAGATGACCCGGTTAATCAGACATTTTTACAGGCTGCACATGTTACATTAGCAGAAGATGGAATTAGTCTTGAAATTATGGTAGAATCACTTAGTGCCTATAATTCACTCAGCAGACAGGAAGTTATGGAGAGCATAGAGAATGTAATTGAGGAGAGAACAGGAGTAAGGGTTTCAATTAAAGTGACTAAGCTTAACGATGATGAGGATTTCCACAGCAGATTTGTGGATCTTAAGGAACTCGTAGGCATAGATATAGAAGTAGATGATAAGGAGGAACTTATATAATGGCTAAAAGAGGTGGTTTTCCAGGAGGAATGCCTGGTAATATGAATAATCTGATGAAGCAGGCACAGAGAATGCAGCGTCAGATGGAGGAGCAGCAGGCAGAGCTTGAGAATAAGGAATTCAGTGCGACAGCAGGCGGCGGAGTAGTTGAGGTAACTGTTACAGGTAAGAGAGAAGTATCTAAGGTTAAGATTGACCCTGAAGCAGTTGATCCAGATGATGTAGAGATGCTTGAGGATTTAATCGTAGCAGCTACTAATGAAGCTTTAAGAAAATGCGAAGAAGAGTCACAGGCACAGATGGCTAAGATTACTGGAGGACTTGGAGGATTAGGCGGAGGCTTATTCTAATGGACATCTACAGTGGTCATATTAACAGATTAATTGAAGAATTGTCGAGATTACCAGGGGTTGGGGCGAAGAGCGCCCAGCGCCTGGCATTTCACATTATAAACATGCCTGAGTCCGAGGTTAAGAGCCTTGCAGATACAATGATTGATGCAAAGCAGCATATCCACTACTGTAAGGAGTGTTTTACACTTACAGATGAAGAACTTTGTCCAATATGCCGAGACCAGAAAAGAGATCATAAGACTATTATGGTAGTAGAACAGACAAGAGATATGGCGGCATATGAAAAGACAGGAAAGTATGAGGGGGTATATCATGTCCTTCATGGTGCAATAAGCCCGATGCTTGGAATTGGACCGGCTGATATCAAGTTAAAGGAGCTTATGGTAAGACTTCAGGGAGATGTTAATGAGGTTATCATTGCAACCAATTCTAATCTTGAGGGTGAGACAACAGCAATGTACATAAGCAAAATGATAAAGCCAACAGGAATTAAAGTGACAAGAATTGCAAGCGGAGTACCTGTAGGCGGGGATCTTGAATATATCGATGAGGTTACACTTTTAAGAGCGTTAGATGGAAGAACCGAGCTTTAACATTCGGATAAGAACTGGTGTTTAAGAACAAGATTAAAAGCTGAGTTGTAGGATTAGTGCCTGAGCGCACCAGACACTAATCAATATGTGTAAAATGAGTGCGCAGAAATGAAGAATACTATGGCAGAGAATATGACAGGTGATATCATATCGGATCACCGTGAGCGAATGCTTAATCTGAAGAAATATTATCCATTCTTCAGATTAATAGATACATCATTTTCTAATTTCAAGGACGGCAAGTACGAAATCCTTGATATGGGCTATATAGTTATGGCAGTTCTCCGTTTCTTTATAGAGGAGAATAACTTTAAGGAAAAAGATGTTACATATCCCGAATATCTTGATTTCTTAAGGCTGATACTTAAGAGAGATTTCGGGCTTGATTTGAATGAACAGGACAGCAAAGATATTGCTGATTATATATTTGACAAGATAAAGAATGATGGCAGACCATTTGAATTCTCGTATTTTGACCCGGTGGACAGGAAAAAGAGAGTCTCAAGAATGAAGATAATCGAAAGCTCGATAAGGGACAATACAGTGTGGTATTCGATAAGCCCTGATGCTATTGAATTCTATCTTGATACGAAGGAAATCAAGGACGAGAGCAGGATAAGCGTATCACAGCTCCTTCTTGAAAAAATGATTAATTCACAGAACTTCCGTGGCGGAGTTGAAGTCGTTGAAAGAATCAACGAAGAGGTCAATCGTCTTAAGTTAAAGAAGAATGAGGTCATGACAATACTGTCGGGTGATGTATTTGCAGGAATAGAGGCTTATGAGGAATTCGTCAAAACAGGAATGAAATGGTTTGATGATGAGGAAAAGCTTTTTAAGAAGAACCGTGACCTTATTGCGAAATCAATCGAGAAGCTTAATGCGTCAGGCAGCACAGGCGAAGGCTATTACAGGACGATGAACGAGATATACAGCCTTGAGATACAGCTTAAGCAGGCGATGAACAGGCACAGTGAGCTGTTAAAGGATTGTACAGAAATGCAGAAAATGACCGATGATGCAATAAGACGCGCGAAGCTTGGCAGATTAAGAAGCCATATGGATTTCACATCGGCACTTTCAGATATGATTAAGAGGGACAATGCAGATATATTAGTCACAATGTTAAGTCCGCTTCTAAAGCCGAACATAAGAAAGACATTTGACCTGATAAGCATTGATGACGCGCTTATGGTGAAGCCTCCAAGATATGAGGAGAAAGAACTTATAAGCAATGAAAGACCGGAAGATATCGAGTTTGAAGATGAGATTGAGGAGAAGAGAATTAAGGATAATTACATATTCCTTATGAAAAATCTTGTTGCGTGTTTGAAAAAATCGGACATTATAACTCTCGGTCAGTTTGCAGACGCAATGAAGAGAGCGTATGGAGAGCAGGTTTTAAGAAATGCGGATTTTTTCTCTTTCTTTGTCAATCTGTGTCAGAAGGATGAATACCAGCTTGGCGGTGATGCAGGGGAAGATACATTTCTTGATGCATACTTAGAGGAAGGCTTTAAGGATTCGGAAAGCTTTACATTTGTAATAAGAAAAGGGCTTGACGATCAGGTTACATTGTCGGATAACTGCGTGATGGCAGATGTTGAATTTGTACGAAAGGAAGCACATGGAGAATAGAAATCTAGATAAGGCGCTGGACATAGTTTCTAAGCTTATCACAGGGGAAAATGTGTCTGAGAGAGGCGCAAATGCGGCTCTTTATCAGGAATACAATAATAACGCAGAAGTATATGACATCGTTCATATGTCTTTAAAGAAATTTAATCTTAACATATACGAATATAATAACGGATTGTATGTGAGCGCAGGTGATAACAACAAGGTGTTCGGATATTCCAATGAGGAATTAAGAAATGTACTTGGCTTAAGGGTTAATAAAGAGTTATATCTTGCGTATTTCATAATCTACAATATCATAACAGAGTTTTATTCAGATACAATGAGTTCTACTTATGCTGAGTTCATAAGACTTGAGGACATCATTAAAAATGTTGATAAGACAACAGGCGGTATTGTCGATAAGAGCGCAGGGCTTGTGCTTGATGAGGTTGAGGAGAACAGCTTTAAGCAGATAGCACTTACATGGGACGAGCTTCCGGTGACAACAGTAGAAGATCAGACAGGAGCGAGAGCAGCAAGAAATTCCAAGTCGGGTATGGTAAAGCTTGTGCTTAATTTCTGCGTTGCGCAGGAACTTTTAGTTGAGAGTCAGGACAGATATTATCCGACAGACAGATTCAGAAGTCTTATAGAGAATTATTTTGATGATTACAGAGGACGATTTGCCGAACTTATGAATGGAGGACGCGATGCCACAGATTAACAGAATCAGAGTTAATAATGTTAAATATAATTTCGGTACACAGGTGTACGACGATTTCGTGATGCGCTTCAACTGCCAGAATACTATATATGACCTTGCCAATGGCGGTGGTAAGAGTCTGCTTATGCTGCTTCTTATGCAGAATATGCTTCCTAACTGCACACTTGATGACAAGCAGCCGATTGAGAAGCTTTTCAGGCAGGGAAGCGGTAATACATGTATTCATTCTTTGGTTGAGTGGAAGTTAGATCCATGTTATCAGAAGGATGGTTTCAGGTTCATGACAACCGGCTTCTGTGCAAGAAAGGGAAGAGGCGCAGATGATGAGAATCAGGATGGACAGGAACAGACAGCTGCTCCGACAGCAAGTGTTGAATACTTTAATTACTGCATATTCTACAGGGAATTTGGCGATAACGACATTAAGAATCTTCCACTTGTAAGTAATGGAGAGAGAATTACATATAACGGACTTAAGGCTTATCTTCGTGACCTTGAGAAGGGCGGGTACAAATATGTTGTTAAGATATTTGACAGAAAAGGTGATTATCAGAGCTTCATAAGCAATTACGGAATATATGAGAGTGCATGGGAAATTGTGCGTGGAATTAACAAGACAGAGGGGCATGTAAGAACATATTTTGAGTCAAATTATAAGACAAGCCGTAAGGTTGTTGAGGATCTGCTTATAGAGGAGATTATCCAGAAATCCTTCAATAACAAGCTGTCAGTTGACAATGACGAGGGCATGATGGCGCAGACTCTTATGGATATCAAGGATAAGTTAGTGGAGCTTTCAAAGAAACACTCACAGCTTGGAGCATACGACAGCCAGATTGCAGCTATCGACAGTTTTAAAGAATATCTGTCGACATACGAAGCATTTTACAACAGAAAAGAAGAGATAGAGAAGCAGCTATATGACCTGCTTCTTGTTGCTATGCGGGAAAGTGATAAGAAGGATAAGGAACTTAAAAGTCAGGATGACCTTATCACTAAAATGCATGACGAGCTGGCACATGAGAAGGAAGCCATAGCAGTTGCAGAGGTTATGTCTGAAAAGAATTCAATGGCGGGCGTTGAAAGTCTGGTTAAGGAGACAAGAAAGACACTTGAACTTAAGAACGCAGCAATTGCAGAGGCAAGAGGAAAGCTTTCTTTAATGGAATCTGCCAATGATTATAAGGATTATGCAGAATATGAGAAATCCTACAAGGGATTACAGGTTGCCATTGAGAACAGATTAAGAGAAGACACTGACATAACAGCTGAGTTAAAGATACTTGCAGCAGGCTACAGAAAGTTCTATGAGACAGAATCAGGCAGATTAAAGGAAAAGCTTGATATAGCTGTCAACCGTGTTAAGGCGCTTGAGGTCAAGTTGTCAGAGACTAAGGACAACCTTAGAAATGCTGATAAGGAAGCCGCAGGTCTTGGCAGTCTTTCAGATAACCTTGAAAATGAAATACAGGCATTACAGACACAGCTTGGAGAGTTGTTATCTGAGGCAGGAACTGTTGTATGTGAAAATGCGTCTGAAGAATATGATAAGTCATTCAGGGATAAAGAACTGTTAAAGAATGAAGAAGCAAGAATGTCCGAAAAATTCAATGATATACAGCAGCAGTTAATGTCACTTAATGAGACAATATCAGGTAATAAGGCACTTATTGATATATTTACAGAGCAATCAGAAAAACTTAAAAAGGCTGATGAAGCCGGAAGTGCAGATACAGAGCGCATGGATAAAATCCGTGAAATATATAATGCAGATAATGATGAGGCAATGCTTTCGGTTATTCTTGATACTTACTATAGAATGCGCAGTGAATATACAGAGGAATGTAAGGAAGAGGCAGAGCTTGAGAGCTTTATTGACAATGCAAGGAAGGGAACATACATCTGTAAGAGTCCTGAAAGAGACAGACTTAAGGAATATCTTGAGAGCCAGTATGGTTCAGATGTAGTTGAGGGACATGAGTGGTTTGCGGCACTTAATCCTGGACAGAAGAGAGATGTATTAAAGAGAACACCTTTCGTTGAGTATGCATTTGTAATAAAGAATGATTTCGAAAGAATTAAAGCTGATGAGATGCTTAAGGATTTCGGAAGAGGTGCGGCAGCCTATCCTGTTATAAGTGAACAGGTGCTTATCGATACCAAGCTAGAGATTAACAAAGACCTGATTGTGTTTGCATTAAAGGATATGTCATTTCTTCGTGATGATGCAAGACTTGAGACACAGATTAAGCTTGCACAGGAGGAGCTTGAATCACATAAGGCACAGGCAGGAAAGCTGTCAGACAGAATGAAGCTTGTGTGGGATGATTATACATTTGCACTTGTATATAACGCTAAGGCTGATAAGTCTGGTGCTTCTGAGGCAGAGGCAGTCAGATTAAAGATTGCTGACAGCGAGACGGGAATTATTGAAGCAGAGAAGAAGAGAAGTGCATTAAATGAGGTGAAGGAACAGCTTACAGGTCAGCTTTCACAGACAAGGGCTGACATTGAAGAAAAAGAAAATTCATGCAGGCTTCTTTCACAGATTATTGAGATGAATTCTTCTATAGATAAGAAGTATGAGAAGTTAAAGGGGCTTAAGGCAGACAGTGAAGCCGCAAGAAACCGTGTATACGAATATGAGGAAGCGGTATCTTCTGCAGGTGTTGAATATGAGGCTGCGAGGGATTTTGAGGACAGTACCAGAAAGGCTTATCAGAAAATAGTGAAGTCATGGGAGGAGCAGTATGCACCTTATTATGATGAAAATGTTTCAATAGAAACTGATGACAATACAAGCCGCCTTGATAAAGATGAAATCGAGAGCAGATTCACAGGATTAAAGACTGCACTTTCACAGAAAAACAGTGATTTCTCAGATAAGCAGGCACTGATGAATCATTTGTCAGCTTCCATGAATAAATGCCGTGATGCAATAGAGTACAGAGGCTATACATTTGACGATATTAAGGCTAAGTATGAAGCTGGAGAGATTATTGCAGCAGGTTCGCAGCAGTTAAGAAATGCAAAGGATGCACTGAACAATCTTGTAGGTGCGAGTGATTCTGTAAGAGAGGAACTTGAGGCACAGGAGGCGCTTCTTAACAGGCTTGAGGGAAGTATCGCGCATGGAATTAACCAGATTGAGAATAATTATGGAAGCTTTAATGAATTCCCATGTGATGCACCGGAGGAGTTTATCACACAGCATAAGGCACTTATCAAGAAGTTAGAGGATAACACTAAGGTTCAGGAAAAGACACGAAGACAGATGTCAGATTCGTTAAAGGATATTCTTGTCTGCAGAAAAGACCTTGAAAGAATCGTGTCTGATGCTGGCATGCAGATTCCAGAAGAATTCCGTCCAGAGGATGTGGAAGGAATAACAGCTAATCTTACTGAATATGAGGCTGTTCATAAGGAATATGCTTCAATTAACAGGTTGGAGTATAAGAAGGTTGATGAATTTAACAAAAATAAATCTAAGCTTATTGACCTGCTTAACGGATTTAATGCGGTTGAGCTTGCTGATGAAGTAAGGATATCACTGAATGTTCCTGAAAATGTGGCAAAGACCAGAAGCATGATTGAATCGTTAAATGAGACGAACACATTTATACAGTTAGAAAAAGACCGTGTTGCCAAGGGCATAGAGGATATGCAGATGATTAAGGATAACTTCGAGAACCGTTGTATCCAGACATGCAGCAACATAAAGACAGAGCTTGACCGTCTGCCACAGTTGTCTAACATTAATCTTGACGGTGAACAGATTGCAATTATCAGTTTGCAGATTCCTTATATAAAGGAAGAACTTTACAAGGAAAAAATGTCTGAATATATTGATGAAACTGTATTTATGGCGGAAAGTTTTAAGGAGCCGGCAGAAAGACTTAAGTATATAAGAAACAGACTTTCATGGAAGAGACTTTTCTCTGTTATTGTCACAGACATGAATTCAATCAGAATTAATCTGTACAAGAGAGAAAGAATCAAGGATCAGAGCCGCTACTTAAGATATGAAGAGGCAGTTGGTTCAACAGGACAGTCACAGGGTATATATATCCAGTTCCTTATTGCGATTATCAATTACATTTCTAATATGAATTCATCAGGCAATGAAGGTGTTGAAGGAAAAACTATATTTATAGATAATCCATTTGGTGCGGCTAAGGATATATACATATGGGAGCCGATATTCAAGCTGCTTGCTACTAACCATGTACAGCTTATTGTTCCGGCAAGAGGTGCAACTCCTGCTATTACAGGACGATTCGATGTCAATTATATACTTGGACAGAAGCTTGTTGATTCAAGGCAGCAGACTGTGGTTGTTGATTATTACAGCAGTACTAAGGAAACAGAGCTTGAATATACAAGAATGGATTATGAACAGGCTACATTTGATTTTTTGTAACAAATTTGTAACAATTCTGTGAACTCGGTTTACAACAAACTTAGGCTGTGCTAAACTTTAATGAGTTGTAAAATACGACAATTAAATCAATTATAACATTCAGTAAGCACAGGAATGAGGAATATATAACCATGAATAAATACGAATTAGGAATTAAGATAGACCAGATTAAGAAACTGGCTGCTAAGAAGGATTATGCTGAAGCTGCCGCTATCGCAAAGGAACTTAACTGGTCTAAGGTAAAGGACTGGCAGTCACTTGCTACTGCAATCAATGTGCAGGAAGCAGTTGGCGATTATGAAGAAGCAAGAGATATGGCTATTCTTGCTTACAACAGAAATCTTGGCGGAAGGAAGCTTGTATATAAGCTTACAGAATTTTTCATTAAGGTTGGTGATTTTGAAAATGCCAATGAACTTTATGAAGAATATAGCAGGACTTCACAGCATGATGTGAGCAGATTTATCCTTTTATATGATTTAAGAAAAGCACAGAATGCATCAGATAATGAACTTGTAGGAATATTAGAGGATTACAGGGATCATGAAATTGATGAAAAATATATGTATGAGTTGGCAGTTCTTTATTATAAGACTGGAAGAAAAGAAGAGTGTGTCAAGACATGTGATAACATTGTTCTGTGGTTCCAGGATGGAAGATATGTTGAGAAGGCAGTACAGTTAAAGGAGAAACTTGGTGTTGTTCTTACTAAGACACAGAAGGGTATCTTAGAGGATGTAAAGAAGAGAAAGGATGACATTGAGGCTACTAAGGAAGAACTTTTTGCTAAACAGAAGGCATTGATAGATCTTAAGAGAGATGATGTTGAGGATGTTTTCAGGGAAGAGGAAGAAGATGAGGCTGAAGAAAATGATGATAAGGAAGATATTCCTGAACAGCCAGTAATTGGAAAGAAAACATCTACTAAGGCAAAAGAAGTTCATCTTAATGTACCAGAATATGACAGGGAGAAGGAAGAGGGACCTCTTTCAATGGACCTTGTCCAGAATGACCAGAATAGCGAGATTAAGGATTTCATAATGAAAGCCTTAAATAAATCAGATAAAGCAGAGGCTGATAACAAGCAGACTGTATCTGCACGAAAGATAGAGACACCACAGGTAGAAAAGCCTGAAGTGCAGGAAACTATGACAGAGGATGGTGAGAAATCATTCTCTAATGAAATTAACAAGGCTAATCTTTCATTAAAGGAACTTATCGCAAATGCAAAGCAGAAGCTTGAAAATAATTATGATAAGATTAATAAAGAAGATGAAGCTGAGCAGAGAAGAGAAGCAGAGGCTCGTATTAATGAGAAGGCAAAGAACATTGATATTAATGTTCCGGTTCCGGATTACAGCCTTTATGATACAAAAAATCTTCAGGAAGAACTTGCTGCTAACATGAGCGATCTGTTCAAAGCTGATGAAGAAGATGAGGATGTTAAGACATTTGTACCAGCTTCAAAGCGTCAGGATGAAAAGCAGGAAGAGAAAGAGCCTGTTAAGGAAAATGCTACGGCAGTATCTGTGAATACTGATATTGCTGATGAAGCTGAAAATACTGAAACATCAGATGATGATGACCAGATTGAAGGCCAGATGGATATAACAGAATGGATGCAGTCTGTCAGGGAAGAGAAATACGGTAAGCAGGATACGAGAGAATTTTCTAAGTCGGAGCTTGAGAGATATCTTGACGAAAAAGAAGAAAAAAGCGCTGCCTATGAGAAAATGGTTGAACGTAAAAAAGCAGAAGCTCTGGCAGCTGGTAAGGAGATTTACAAGGAAGAAGCCAAGCAGGTTGCTCTTGCACAGATGGCGGTTGATTCAGCAAGAATGGATTTAGCAATCAGAACAGGTAAGGCTGCTGCAAGATTAGAGCAGGAAGCGGCAAAGGCTGCGGTAGCAGTAACTAAGAAGGCACCAGTTAATGCAGAGGAACCAAGTGAAGAAATTCCTTTAGTTACAGCACAGATTCCAACAGTTTCAGAATCTATGATATCAGATATCAATTCAATTATGAATGATGATAATAATAAAGAAGAAGGTGATGAGGCTGTTGCCCAGCAAGAGGCAGCTGCGGGCGTTGAGCCAGAAGAAACAGTTCCATTTACTAGACAGAACAGACAGCCGGAGAGTATGGAAGAATATAATACAGACAACGATGAAGTCGAAGAAGAAAAAGATAAGAAGCTTACAGGAGAGCTTGCCAAGATATTCAGAAAGTACAGGGATATGCCAGGACTTGAGGAGCAGCTTGTTGATTTATTCGATACAATCGATGATGAGATGCAGATTAATACATCTAAAGTGGGCAATATTCTCATTTCTGGTAATTCAAGTTCAGATAAGACAGATCTGGCAAGAACAATTATAAGAGCAATAAACACATTATATCCTGATAAACAGAAAAAGATTGCCAAGACATCAGGAGAGAGTATAAACCAGCGCGGAATTGCAAAGGCTATGGGAAGACTTAAAGGTACTGCACTTATTGTAGAAGGCGCAGGAACAATCCAGCCTAAGAGAATTAACGAGCTTCTTAACTGTCTTGAGCAGGACACTGACAGAATGATAGTTATATTCGAAGATTCAGATACAGATATGAATGTACTGATTAACTTTAATCCTGAATTAACTAATACATTTAATCACAGAATTATTCTTAAGCAGTATACAGTCAATGAACTTGTTGAGATGGCAAAGAGGTTTGCAAGAAAGAGACAGTATGAGGTTGATGATGATGCATTACTAGAACTGTATCTTAAGATTGACAAACTCCATAACGTGAATGATAATATTAAACTTGATGATATCAAGGAAATTATCAATCAGGCAATTGTCAATTCTGAAAGAAGAGCATCAAGAAGATTCTTTGGCGGACTTAAGAAGAAGAGAAGCGAGAATGGTGATGTTATATTCTTGACAGAGGCAGACTTTAAAGACAGATAAAACTATATGCACAAATGTGCTTACACAGGGAGGAAACTATGACTAATATCGATGAAATGTCAATTAATGCAATCAGAGTATTGTCAGCAGATGCAATTCAGAAGGCGAATTCAGGACATCCTGGACTTCCACTCGGAACTGCACCAACAGCTTATGAATTATGGACTAAACATATGAATTACAATCCTGCTGATCCTAAGTGGGAGAATAGAGACAGATTCGTTCTTTCTGGCGGACATGGTTCAATGCTTCTTTACTCATTGTTCCATTTACTTGGAATTGGCAATCTTTCTTTAGATGATGTAAAGAATTTCAGACAGATGGGCTCAAAGACACCAGGACATCCAGAGTATGGTCATACAGTTGGTGTTGAAGCAACAACTGGACCTCTTGGACAGGGTATGGCTATGGCAGTAGGTATGGCTATGGCAGAAGCACATCTTGCATCAGTATTTAATAAGGATGGATACAATGTAGTAGACCATTACACATATGTACTTGGTGGAGACGGCTGTATGATGGAAGGTATTTCATCAGAATGTTTCTCACTTGCAGGAACATTAGGTCTTTCAAAGCTTATTGTATTCTACGATTCTAACAATATATCAATTGAGGGAAGCACAGATATTGCATTTACTGAAAATGTAATGAAGAGATTTGAAGCATTTGGTTTCCAGACAATCGAGGTTGCTGATGGCAATGATATCGAAGCAATCGGTAAGGCTATTGAGGAGGCTAAGGCTGATAAGGAAAGACCTTCACTTATTAAAGTTAATACACTTATCGGATACGGCTGTCCTGCAAAGCAGGGTAAGGCAAGCGCACATGGCGAGCCTCTTGGTATTGATAATGTTGCGGCACTTAAGGAAAACCTTAACTGGCCATGCAAGGGTGATTTCGAAGTACCACAGGAAGTATATGATCATTATAAAGAGATAGCAGCAAGAATGGCTGAGCCAGAGAAAGAATGGAATAGCTCTTTGCTGAATACTGTGAGAAGTTCCCTGAGATGAAGGAACTCTGGGATAAATATTACAATGGATGTGATATGTCCGATCTATTCAATTCTGAGGAATACCTTGCGAAGCCAGAGAAGGCAGAAGCAACAAGAAGTTCAAGTGGAACAATTCTTAACATGATTAAGAATCTCATGCCTAACCTTATTGGTGGTTCAGCAGATTTAGCACCATCTAATAAGACTAACATGAAGGATGCAGGAGATTTCTCTAAGGAGAATTATGCAGGAACTAACCTTCACTTTGGTGTAAGAGAACAGGCTATGGCAGCAATTGGTAACGGACTTGCACTTCATGGTGGATTAAGACCATTCGTTGCAACATTCTTCGTATTCAGTGATTACACAAAGCCAATGGCAAGACTTACATCACTTATGAAGCTTCCACTTATATATGTATTTACACATGACAGTATCGGAGTTGGTGAGGACGGACCTACACATGAGCCAATTGAGCAGCTTGCAGCATTTCGTTCAATGCCGGACTTCACAGTATTCAGACCATGTGACAGAACAGAGACAGCACTTGCATGGGAATATGCTATTGAATCTAAGGACGAGCCAACAGCTTTAGTTCTTACAAGACAGAACCTTCCACAGATGGCTGGTTCATCAAAGGAAGCACTTAAGGGAGCATATATTCTTGAGGATTCAGATAAAGAGACTCCGGATGGAATCATCATTGCAAGTGGTTCAGAAGTAAACCTTGCTGTATCAGCAAAGGCAGAGCTTAAGAATGCAGGAATAGATGTAAGAGTAGTAAGTATGCCATCTATGGACGTATTCGAGAAGCAGTCAGACGAATACAAGGAATCAGTCCTTCCTAAGAGTGTAAGAAAGAGAGTTGCAGTTGAGGCACTTTCAGACTTCGGCTGGTACAGATATGTAGGACTTGACGGAAAGGTTATCTGCATGAAGGGCTTCGGAGCTTCAGGTCCGGCTAACCAGTTATTCGAGCATTTCGGATTTACTGTAGAGAATGTAGTTAATACTGTTAAGAGTCTTTTCTAAGAGAAAAAGAATATAATATAGAAAGGGATTTCGGTTATTAAATATAACTGGAATCCCTGTTTTTATGATGTCAAGTGCAGAATATGCCATATATTGCAGAATATGCCAAGAAATTATGATGTCAAGTGCAGAATATGCCATATATTACCGAATATGACAGAATTAAATGCGACATTAAAAATATATAAATGTTCATGGAATATTTACAAAAAATTATAATAAAATTTACTTGAATTATTATACGGGCAAGCATATAATAAAAGCATAGGGTTTGTTTATAATTTAACAATCAAATATTTATGTACGGAGGTTTTATTATGGTTCGATTTACTTTACCAAGAGATTTGTATCATGGAAAGGGTTCTTTGGAAGCCCTCAAGACACTTGAAGGAAAGAAAGCTATCATCTGCGTTGGTGGCGGCTCTATGAAGCGTAACGGTTTCCTTCAGAAAGCGGAGGATTACCTCAAGGAAGCAGGAATGGAAGTTAAGCTTTTCGAGGGTATCGAGTCTGATCCATCAGTCGAGACTGTTATGAAGGGCGCTGCTGTTATGACAGAGTTCGAGCCAGACTGGATTGTTGCTATCGGCGGAGGTTCTCCTATTGATGCTGCTAAGGCAATGTGGATTAAGTATGAATATCCTGATACAACATTTGAAGATATGTGCAAGGTATTCGGTCTTCCTAAGCTTCGTAAGAAAGCTCATTTCTGTGCAGTTTCATCTACATCAGGAACAGCTACAGAGGTAACAGCATTCTCTATTATTACAGATTATGAGAAAGGTATTAAGTATCCTATAGCAGATTTCGAGATTACTCCTGATGTTGCTATTGTTGATCCTGAGCTTGCAGAGACTATGCCGGTTAAGCTTGTAGCACATACAGGTATGGATGCCATGACACATGCAATTGAGGCTTATGTATCAACTGCTAACTGTGATTACACAGATCCACTGGCACTTCATGCTATGGAGATGATTCAGGCTAATCTCGTTAAATCATACAACGGAGATATGGCAGCAAGAGATTCAATGCACAACGCACAATGTCTTGCAGGTATGGCATTCTCTAATGCATTACTTGGTATCGTTCATTCAATGGCACATAAGACAGGTGCAGCATTTGAAGGTGGACATATTATCCATGGTGCAGCTAATGCTATGTATCTTCCTAAGGTTATCAAGTTCAATGCCAAGGATGAGACAGCAGCTAAGAGATATGCATTTATCGCTGATTTCTTACATCTTGGTGGCAATACACAGGATGAGAAGATTGACAATCTTATCGCTATGTTAAGAAAGATGAATGATGACCTTAATATTCCTCACTGCATCAAGAATTATGGTGAGGGTGGTCTCCCAGCAGAGACAGGATTTGTATCAGAGGAAGAATTCAAGGCTAAGTTACACGACATCGCAGCCAATGCTATCCTTGATGCATGTACAGGTTCTAATCCACGTCAGCCAAGTCAGGAAGAGATGGAGAAGCTTCTTACATGCTGCTACTATGATACAGAAGTTGACTTCTAATAATTACATATAAGAATAAATGTTAAGCCTTCTGGTAATAATACGGTTGTATTAATTATCAGGAGGCTTTTTATTATGGCATTGAATGAAAAAGAAAAGACTACGATTAAGGATTTACAGACTCAGGAGCAGACCTGTATCAAGAAGTACAAGAAGTATGGACAGGATGCGAAAGATCCTGTTTTGAAGGAGTTATTCTCTACATTAGAGAAGAATGAGCAGAAGCACTATGACACATTAGGACAGATTCTTGAGGGAAAAGTTCCTGAATGTGACTGCAACGACTGTGAGGGAAAAGAGTATGAGCCTGAGGCAACTTATGATGTGATGAGCAAGTCAGAGGATAAGGAAAGCGACGCATTTTTAGCAACAGACAGTATTGGCTCTGAAAAACTTGTATCGGGAGAGTATAATACGAATGTGTTTAATTTTGCCGATACAGCCATCAGAAAGATTCTTGCAGATATCCAGATTGAGGAGCAGAATCATGCAGAAATGCTTTATAAATATAAGACTGTTAATGGAATGGCTTAAATTGTAAGCTAAATGTAATATTTGTATGTTATAATCCTTTATGTGTAAGGAATTTTTATGCATAAAGGATTTTTTAAAATTTTTTAAACCTTTTTGAAAGTTGTTTCGTATATATCAATGAAAGAACAAAAGATAATTGTTTTTAGTTTGTAATACATAGTAACCGGGGGTGAGTAGATGGGTTTGCTGTCTAAAGGTCAGGATGTCGAACTGATAAAAAGAATCCTTGATAATAATGACAGAAAAGCGGCAGATGAACTTGTAAGCCGTTATTACAAATGTGTATATAAGCACATTTATATTAAGGTTAAAGATGAAGAGACGGGGATGGATATCACGCAGGAAACATTTATTGCGGCATTAAAAGGGTTGGGGACCTTTAATGATGCAAAAGCTTCATTTAAGACATGGCTTACAAGAATTGCTGACAACAAGGTCACAGATTATTTCAGGAGCAGGCAGTATCATGAGAGTATTGTTACCCAGATTATGGATGATACTTTACCTGAAGTAGCAGATGAAAGAGCAGGCACGGAGACGAGTGTGCTTGATAAGCTTTCATATGAAGAGATGGAAAAAATGTATGGTCATCATAAGAATTGTGAATGGGAGACATTCAGACTGAAAGTGTACGAGGGATATACTTTTGGGGAAATCAGTGCCAGTCAGGGGGTTGAACTTAGTACGGTAAAGAGCAGATATTATTCAATGCTTAAACGAGTCAGAAAGGAGTGGGATTATCTTGAGTAAAGTAAAATATCCAGATAGGGAAAAGATTAGAAACCAGATAGACATTATTTTGGATAAGTCAGATTTGTTTAATGATTCACAGGATAAGACTATACATACAGATAATAAAATAGTAGAATTAAAGCCAGTAAGAGAAAAAATTCCGGTTATGCGTGTGATACAGTTTGTAGTTACGGCTGCGGCAATTATAATATTTGTTGTTGCAGTTAAGAATTACAGTGTTGTCAATAAAAAAACATCAGGCACAAAAAGCCAGATTCCGCTTGCTACAGGAAGTGCAGATGGACCAGATGCTGAATATACAAGGGAAGCAGGAAGTTCTGATGCAGGTAACGAGGTTGATACCACTTCGCAGATGATATATGGTGATATAGCAGGGATTAATATCTCCAGAGTTACGAGCAGCTATTATGGAAACTATTCAGATCCATATTCTTATCAGGAAAGAGTTGATAATGTTTTATGTGATAATGGAACGACATTTAAGATTAATATTCCATATCAGATAAAAAAGGATGGGAAATTAGTTGAAGGAGCAGATGAAATTGCTGCTGAATTAATACATCAGAGTCTTATAGAATATATTAATGCAACTGATGTGGTCTGGAAAGATGAAGTTACTGTGAGATGTGAATTATCAGGAGATAATATTATCGTTTATATTGATGATGGTAAATACGGTTACGCAGGCATAATACAGGAATAAAATAAGCTTTTGGGGGATTACATGAACGACAATAATTATTACTTAAAGAAATCTAAAGCTGTTTTAAGAGAAGTGAGAAAGTCAGTTATAGGAAAAGATGATGTTATATGTAAGGTGTATATGGCAATAATTGCGGGAGGGCATGTTCTGTTAGATGATATTCCGGGTGTTGGAAAAACAACAATGGCGCATGCATTTGCTAATGCACTTGGACTTGGATATAACAGAATACAGTTTACACCAGATGTAATGCCATCAGACATAACAGGATTTTCAATGTACAACAGACAGACAGGGAAATTTGAATTCAAGCAGGGTGCAGCTATGTGCAACCTGCTTCTTGCTGATGAAATAAACAGAACATCACCAAAGACACAATCTGCATTATTACAGATAATGGAGGAGTACAGGGTGACGGTTGATGGCGAAACATATGATCTTCCGGAACCCTTTATGGTTATTGCAACACAGAATCCGATAGGTTCAATAGGTACACAGAAATTGCCAGAATCGCAGATGGACAGATTCATGGTAAAACTTTCTATGGGATATCCTTCAGTTGAGGATGAAATTACGATTATGAAGAGCAGGTCTGAGAATGATAAAAGAAAGATATTATCAGAGTGTGTACTTGATAATGGCGATATTCAGGCAATTAAGGAAGCAGTATCTGACATATATGTAGATGATTCAATTTATGAATATGTTGCTAATATTGTAGACAAGACAAGGCATAGAGAAAATATAATACAGGGTGTATCGCCAAGAGGAAGCATTTCGATTATTTCTATGGCTAAAGCAGAGGCATTTCTAAGAGGTAATGAATATGTTCTGCCATCAGATATTAAGAATATAGCCGTTGAGACACTTGCACACAGACTTATTACTAATGTTGCCGGGGCAGCAGGTAATGAAGCAGCCAAGAAGGAAATAACAGATATATTAAGAATGGTACCTGTACCAAAGATGCAGGAGAAATAAAGGACAATAATTATATGAAAAGAAGAAGGATATTATACCTTATCTGTCTTCTGATAGTATTGGGCGTTAATATATTTTATGTTGAATATCAGATTTTTATAATGCTTGTATTAATGCTTGTGATTCCTGCATGTTCATGGTTTGTATATTTCATATCTACATTGGGCATGGGCATAAGTATGCAGATTAAGAAAAATGTGGTGGTAAAAGGCAGTAAAATCCGTCTTAGGCTGGTCAGGAAGAATAAGTATAATCTTGCATTTGTAAATGGACAGATTCATATAAAATATATGTACTATCACACAGGTGATGAATTTAGTTCTACAGTTGATATAAAATCAGGTCTGGGAAAGTCAGCCGCAGTAATAGATATTCCGGTGGACTACTGTGGCTATATATATTTGTGGGTTGAGTCTATTGATATGTGTGACTATCTGGGACTGTTTCATAAGCGGAAAAAATATACAGGTTTAAGCAAGGTTTATATCGTTCCGGAATATGCACAGGCAGATATTATACAGACTGATGGTGGATATAGCGGAGATATGGATGATGCAGTGCTGTATTTGAAATCGGCGGGAGATGGAGTTTCTGAACTCAGGGAATACAGGGAAGGAGACAGTCCGCGATATATCCATTGGAAAAAGAGCAGTGTACTGGCTGAGGACGATTTTATTGTAAAGGAATATGATAATAACATTTATAAAACTGTATTTTTAGTAATTGATACATTGGTGACAGATAAGAACAAGAGATTAAGCGTCATGAGCCAGATATATCAGGATGCATATTCACAGGGAATTGCTTATCTTGAACAGGGAATAATGTGTGAGTATGTCGGCTGGAATAATTCTGTTGGAAATATTGTAAGGTATAGATTTTATGACAATGAAACCTGTATGAAAGCACTTATGGGCATTATGAATCTAAAATGCAGTGTCAGTGCAGCATATAAAGCATGTCAGAAATTATATGATCTTGATGGGATTGAACTTTCATCAGAACCGATAATTATTACATACAAAGATAATGAATAGCAGCAGAGGATATAGATGAAAAAGGTATGGAATATAGACAGGAATAATTTAATATTGCGAATGATTGTTACATATCTTGGAACGAGAGGAACAACTTCTGTTCTGGTTAATGTCACAGATCAATATGCAGGGCTGGGACTTGTTGTTGTAATGTCAGCCCTTTTTTCTGTGCTGTATACTTTATTATTTTCATACTATGGCAGCCACAGCCGGAGCATTAAAATATGTGGAAGTGTTGGCGTAATAGCGTTATATTCTGTTGTTAATTTAAGTAATATAACAGAGGGGTTTAATAATATAGTTAATCTGTTTATGCAGAGCATGTCTTCAGATCCAGAGTATGAGTATAGTGTTGCTGGAAATGGCGGGATAGCAGCGGCAGTAATATTAGTAATTATGATTATGGCTGTTCTGGCAGCATGGGAAGTGAATATATGTACTAATATGCTGTTTGCATTTGTTATAATACTGCCACTGCTTAGTATATTTATCGCAGCAGCATTAGTGCCTGATTTGATAAGTGTTATAGCATGTGTACTGTTTATATTTGATTCAATGGCACTTGGCAAAAGAGAGAAACGCAATAATAATGCTAAATTTATGATTGTTTTATCATTTATAGCTGCATTTGCTCTGATTTTTGCTTATCCACAGGCAAGTTATAAGAGAATTGCCTTTTTTGAAGAAACAAGAGCCATGGTAAATGATATGGCATATAACATATTGGGGATAGATCTTGATGGAAATTCAGGTCTGGATGATGATGAGACGCAGAGGCAGGAAGCTTCTGTTGGTGTAGGAACAGGAAAAGTCGGTCAGGTTGATGAATTATATTATAATGATAAAGTTGTTGGACAGTATACTACTATCGCCAATGGGAACATACAATATATAAGTCTGTTTAAGGCGAGGGATTTTGCAGATAATAACTGGGAAAGATGGCTTGATACAAGAGAAAGAGATTATTCTTATGAATCGGCAGCATTTGAATTTGCCAATGCACTTATAAAACAGAAAAGCATTTCTCTGGATGAAGATGAGCAGCAGTTAGCCAGAAGATTTAAAATGTATTCACCATCTTTTACAGATAATTATGGAGCACATCCGCAATTTGATGGTCCATATAAGTTTTATATAAAAAATGGGAATCTGTCAGCATATCAGGAAATGGGAGAACTGATGAAAAAGTATAGGACAAATGCCGTATTTGCATCGTATGAGAATTTTGTCAAACAGTCCTATCTCGATGTACCTGCTGATGACAAAATGGTTGTAGAGGAATTATTTGGAAAAATAGAACTTTCTGACATGACTGATAAGATTGATTATATTAATTATGTTGTCGGTTATCTCAGGGGAAATTATAAATATACCATGAAACCTGGAAAAGTTCCTGAAGGAAGAAGCGTTGTTGATTATTTTCTTAAAGAGAGTAAGAAGGGGTACTGTACATACTTTGCAACATCAGCTGCAATTATTTTAAGAAGTGCCGGAATTCCGACAAGGTATTGTGCAGGATATGTTGTTGATACAAGACTACTTGATAGTACTGATGAAGAAAAATATCAGACATTTGAAGTGTCAGATAATTCAGCACATGCATGGGTAGAGGTGTATATTGATGGATATGGCTGGGCTGTAGTTGATCCGACTCCGGGATATGGAGAGGAGGATATAGTTAAAGAGCCTTCAACGAATAGTGGAGTCAATGAATCAGAGAAACAGACAGAAACTGATATCACAGAGACAGAGCGCGAAACAGTGGATTCATCAATTGATGGAAATATCCAGGAAAGTACAACAGATAAAAAGAATATTTCAATGAAATTTTCACAAAACGGCACAATGTATGCAGCATTTATAATAATAGCTGTTGTTATGTGTGCAGTTATTATATTAATTATAATATGTGTCAGCAGGATAGTTTCAAGGCAGAGATTTTTAGACGGTGATGCGGCTGATAGTGAAAAACTGATTAAAATGTATGAATACCTTGAGAAACTGCTTGCATTCTCTGGTTTCAGAAGAGATGAGGATATGGATTATCAGGATTATATATATGGTATTGTTGCATCTGAAAAGGAATTACAGGGAATCGGATTAGAGGATGCAGTGCAGACAATCCTTGCGGTTAGATTTGGTAATGTAAAATGTGTTGACAAAGCTGACATAACTGGGATAATAAATACTATAAGACAGGTGCGAAGCTACGCACTTAAGAAAGCCAGAGGATTGAAGAAGCTTATAGTATGTTTAATTTAGAAGAAGAGCTTAAGAAACTCCCGGCAAAACCGGGAGTTTATATTATGCATGATAAGTGGGACAACATAATATATATAGGTAAGGCGAAGATTTTAAAGAATCGTGTAAGACAGTATTTCCAGAGCAGCAGGAATAAGTCTGCCAAGATTGTGCAGATGGTGTCGCATATTCAGTATTTTGAGTATATTATCACAGATTCTGAACTTGAGGCGCTTGTTTTGGAGTGCAATCTTATCAAGGAGCACAGACCTAAGTACAATACCATGCTAAAGGATGACAAGAGTTATCCTTTTATTAAGATTACCGTTGGTGAAGAGTATCCAAGGGTACTTTTTGCAAGAAAGATGAAGCATGGAGCAGGTAAGTATTTCGGTCCTTACACTTCTGCGGCAGCAGTCAAGGACACTATTGAACTTCTATGCAAGCTGTATAAGGTGAGAACCTGTAACAGAAATCTGCCTAAAGATGAAGGTAAGGACAGGCCATGCCTTAATTACCATATCGGACAGTGTGACGCACCGTGTCAGGGATATGTAAGCGGTGAGGAATACAGAAGAAGAATTGATGAGGTTGTAAGTTTCCTGAATGGTGATTACAAGAAGATTATGGACAGGCTTACAGCCCAGATGCAGGAAGCGTCTGAGAAGATGGAATACGAGGAAGCTGCCAGATACAGAGACTTGTTAATGAGTGTCAAGCAGGTTGCACAGAAGCAGAAGATTACGGCAGATGATGTCAATGACAGAGATGTTATTGCGTGTGCAAGTGACGGTCAGGACGCAGTTGTGCAGGTGTTCTTTATCAGACAGGGAAAGCTTTTAGGAAGAGATCATTTTCATATGAAGGTTGCGGAAGGTGACACTAAGAGCGACATTATCTCGGAATTTATGAAGCAGTATTACGGTGGAACTCCATTTATACCTAATATTATTATGGTGCAGTATGAGATAGAGGATGCAGATACAATAGCAGAGTGGCTCAGTGCAAGAAAAGACCGTAAAGTAAGCATTGTCACACCTAAGAAGGGCGACAAGGAGAAAATGGTCGAGCTTGCATACAAGAATGCACAGCTTGTTCTTACGCAGGATGCAGAAAAGATTAAGCGTGAGGAGAGCAGGACGACAGGTGCAATGAAGGAGATTGCAGACTGGCTTGGACTTGGCACGCTTCACAGGGCAGAGGCGTACGATATATCTAATACCAATGGTGTCGAAAGTGTTGGTTCAATGGTTGTTTTTGAGGACGGAAGACCGAAGAAGAACGATTATCGTAAGTTCAAGATAAGGACTGTGAAAGGACCTGATGATTATAAGAGCATGAGAGAGGTTCTTACAAGACGATTCACAAGAGGCATGCGTGAGCGTGAAGGACTGGAGGAAAGCCACGGATTTTCGAGATATCCAGACCTTATTATGATGGATGGCGGACGAGGCCAGGTGAATATTGCACTTGATGTACTTAAGGAACTGGGACTTAATATTCCTGTGTGCGGTATGGTAAAAGATGATACCCACAGCACAAGAGGTCTGTATTATAACAATATTGAGATACCGATAGATAAGCACAGCGAGGGCTTTAAGCTGATTACAAGGGTGCAGGATGAGGCACACAGATTTGCAATAACTTATCACAGAAGCTTAAGAGATAAGGCACAGGTATCATCTGTACTTGATTCGATTGAAGGAATCGGACCTGTAAGAAGAAAGGCACTTATGAAGCATTTTCTTGATATAGAAAAGATACGGCAGGCATCAGTGGATGAGCTTATGAAGGCTGATGGTATTACTGAAAATGTGGCAGAGAATATATACAAATTCTTTCATTGATAATACTTTTATAATAGCATTTAGAGCTTGTCTGTGATAAACTTAGGTTATATGAAATCGTAAACATGAGTTTGGAGGCAGAGAATATATGAATAATGGTAAAGAGAGGGTAAAGTTATCTAAAGTTATCCAGAAAATGAATCTTGTTAATCTTACACCACAGATAGATGTGTCAGGAATCTGGCTTAATCTGCCTGATGTGAACAGACCGGCTTTGCAGCTTACAGGTTTTTATGACCAGTTTGATAATGACAGATTACAGATTATCGGTAATGTGGAGCATGCTTATCTTGCGAGTCTTTCTGAGCAGGAGAGATATGAAAGATATATGCAGCTTTTGTCAAGTAATATTCCATGTATTATATTCTGCAGGAGTATAAAGCCAGAGCCTAAGATTATTGAACTTGCGGTTAAGTATCAGATACCTCTACTTATGACAGACCAGGCAACATCTTCATTTACAGCAGAAGTAATACGCTGGCTGAAGGTTCAGCTTGCACCATGTATCGTAATCCATGGTGTTTTAGTCGATGTATATGGTGTTGGTGTACTTATCACAGGTGAGTCTGGTATTGGTAAGAGCGAGGCTGCGCTTGAACTTATAAAGAGAGGACACCGTCTTGTAACTGACGATGCGGTTGAAATCAGAAAGGTCAGTGACGAGACTCTGGTTGGAAGCGCACCGGGAGTTACCAAGTATTTTATAGAGCTTAGAGGCATTGGTATTATTGATGTCAAGACACTTTTCGGTGTTGAAAGTGTTAAGGAAACTCAGGAAATTGATATGGTTATCAAGCTTGAGGATTGGAACAAGGACAGAGAGTATGACCGCCTTGGACTTGAGGAAGAATATATAGAATATCTTGGAAATAAGGTTGTGTGCCATACGCTTCCGGTAAGACCTGGACGTAATCTTGCTGTAATTGTTGAGTCAGCAGCGGTAAACCACAGACAGAAGATGATGGGATATAATGCAGCGAAGGAATTATACAGAAGAGTACAGGAAAATCTTATGAGAGGAGGGGAAGATGACGATGAGTAAGATTATATTTGGAATTGATGTTGGAGGAACAACCTGCAAATGTGGTACATTTTCTGAAGAAGGTGAGCTGTTAAGAAAAGAAGAGATTCCTACAAGAAAGGATGAGGGTGGAAGCCTGATTCTGCCTGATATAAGTGAGTATATCAAGGGCGTTCTTGCAGATATGAATATGACAACAGAGGATGTGGCAGGAATCGGAATGGGACTTCCCGGTGCATGTCTTGAAGATGGAACTGTCAACAAATGTATCAACTTGGGCTGGGGAGTATTTAATGCAGCCAATGCACTGTCTGAGCTTACAGGTATTCCTGTTAAGATTGGTAATGATGCCAATATGGCAGCACTCGGAGAATTCTGGGTAGGCGGTGGAAGCGAATATAACAGCATGGTAATGGTGACGATTGGAACCGGTGTAGGCGGTGGAGTTATTATTGATGGAAAGCCTCTTTATGGATTTAACGGTGCAGCAGGTGAGATAGGTCATCTTCCACTTGTTGAAGGTGAGACTGAGAGCTGTAACTGTGGAAAGAAGGGCTGTCTTGAGCAGGTTGCTTCTGCAACTGGAATTGTAAGAACGGCTAACCGTATGCTTGCAGAAAGTGACATGCCTCATCTTTAAGAAGTGTGCCATACATATCAGCAAAGGTTATATTTGACGAGGCTAAGGGAGGAGATGCCCTTGCTATACAGGTAACAGAGTATGTATGCAGGTATCTTGGAAAAGGACTCGCATGTGCAGCGGGAATGGTTGACCCGGAGGTATTTGTAATTGGTGGCGGAGTTTCTGCCGCAGGGGAATATTTTATCAATCTTATTGATAAGTATTATAAGGAATGTGTGTTCCATGCGAGCAGACAGACTAAGATAGTTAAGGCTGCTCTTGGTAATGATGCAGGAATGTATGGAGCAGCAAAGCTTATTCTTGGAAATTAGTATTAAGGATAGTGAGATTATATGGATAATAAAATGTTATCAGAAGCATTAATATCAATGCTTGGTGCCGGGAATGTAAGAATAAGTGAGCCAATGAAGCCACATACTACATTCAGAATCGGCGGTGCTGCGGATTATTATGTAACACCACAGACAGAGAAGCAGATAGCAGATGTTATTACATTTTTGAAAAAATCGGACATTTCATATATTGTTATTGGTAACGGAAGTAATATTCTTGTGAGTGATGAAGGCTTCAGAGGTGTAGTTGTTGAACTTGGTGATGCTTTCTCAGGCTATGAGATACTGCCGGGGATACAGGCAGATTCAGATGAGGTGCTTGTCAAAGCAAATGCAGGGATGAAGCTTACAAGACTTGGTAATCAGCTTGCAGCTAATGGAATCGCAGGCTTTGAGTTTGCTACGGGTATTCCGGGTTGTATAGGCGGCGCAGTAAGAATGAATGCAGGCGCTTATGGCGGAGAATTCAAGGATATTCTTGTCAGTGCGAAGGTCATTGATGATGAAGGTGTCATCAGGGAGCTTTCTGCAGATGAGCTTGAACTTGGATACAGAACAAGTATTGTAGCAAAAAGCAATATGATTGTTCTTGAAGCAACTTTGAAATTAAGAAAAGGTGAACCGGATATAATAAGAAATAATATATCAGAGCTGGCGGCTAAGAGAAGGCAGAAGCAGCCACTTGAGTATCCTAGTGCCGGAAGCACATTTAAAAGACCGGAAGGATATTTTGCAGCAAAGCTATTGAGGATGCAGGTCTTAAGGGTTGTGCAAGAGGTGGCGCACAGGTTTCTGAAAAGCATGCCGGCTTTGTTGTCAATAAAGGCAATGCGACAGCTAAAGATGTATGTGAGCTTACAGATTATATTAAGAGTACTGTTATGGAGAAGTTCGGTGTCAAACTTGAACTGGAGGTTGTAAAGGTCGGATTCTGAGCCGTCTGATAGTTGAAGAGAACGGTAATTAAAGACTGATAAGAAAGAGAAGATGATAAGATGAAGATGATTATTGTTACAGGTATGTCAGGAGCAGGAAAATCAACAGCACTTAATGTGCTGGAGGACGAGGGATATTATTGCGTTGATAATATGCCAATATCTTTGATTCCAAAGTTTGCGGAGCTTGCCAATGCAGGAGAGGACGGATATAGCAACATTGCAATTGGAGTTGATATACGAAGTGGTCATGCACTTGTGGAGCTGGATTCTGTTCTTGATGATATGCTTGATAAGCATTATAACTATACAATACTGTTTCTTGAATCAAGTGATGAGGTACTTGTAAAGCGCTATAAAGAGACACGAAGAACACATCCGCTTGCTAAGGACGATCATGACAGGATAGATAATGTTATAAAACTGGAAAGAGAGGAACTGAAGTTCTTAAAGAAAAGAGCGGATGTTATCATTGACACAAGCCAGATGCTTACAAGGGAACTTAAGGCAGAGCTTGAGGGCATATTCTTTGACGATAAGAATTTCAAGAATCTGTTTGTTACAGTTCTTTCTTTTGGTTTCAAATATGGAATACCTGCAGACGCGGATCTTGTGTTTGATGTGAGATTTCTGCCTAATCCATATTATATTGAAGAACTTAAACACCTTACCGGTAATGATAAGCTGTACAGGATTATGTGAAGAAAGCTCCGGAGACAACAGAATTTCTGGAAAAGATAGATGATTTATTGAAGTTCCTTCTGCCTAATTATGTTAAGGAAGGAAAGAACAGTCTTGTTATTGCAATTGGATGCACAGGTGGAAAGCACCGTTCAGTTACACTTGCCAATGAGATTTATAACATTATAAGTAAGACTGAATATGGCTGTAAGGTTGAACACAGAGATATTGAGAAAGATTCTAAGAGAAAAGGTTAAGTATGTCATTTTCATCAGAGGTAAAAGAAGAGTTAGTTAAGAAAACAGATTCCGCGAGGCATTGCCAGATTGCGGAATTTGCTGCGTTTATGGGAATGTCTGGCAATGTAAGCGAGACAGATAACGGTGAGCTGTGTCTGGAGTTCGTTACGGAAAATGAATTGTCAGTCGAGAAATTCAGTGATCTGTTAATGAAAATATTTAGCATTAAGACAGATGCTGATACGAATGAAGTGATTAAGAATGGCAAGGAAACTGTTGTAAGGATTACAGGACAGAGTGATGTTGCCAGAATATTACAGACATTAAAATGGTGTGACGAGCAGTTCACACAGATTGAGCCTGTGTTCGTTGACCCAAGGATTGTAGCAATGGACTGCTGCAAGAAAGCATTTATACGAGGCGCTTTTATGGAACGTGGTTCTATAAGCGATCCGAACAAGTTCTATCACTATGAGATTGTATGCAAATATGAAGAGGACGCGGACGTTCTTATGGACATGCTTCGTTTCTTTGGTCTTGATGCAAAGGTTATTGTAAGAAAAAACAGTTTTGTTGTATACATGAAAGAGGGGAATAATATAACGGATACCCTTAATCTTATGGGAGCTGTTGTTTCACAGATGAATCTGTATAATGTCATGATTCTTAAAGGAATCAGCAATGATGTCAACAGGAAGGTAAACTGTGAAACGGCCAATCTAAACAAAACAATTGAAGCGGCAGTCAAGCAGATTAAGGATATTGAGCTTATAAGGGATACTGTCGGGCTTGACAGTTTAAGTGACAGTCTGATGCAGGTTGCTCTTTTAAGACTCGAGAATCCTGACATGAGTCTTCAGGGACTTGGCGAACTGTTAGACCCACCGGTTGGCAAATCCGGTGTGAATCACAGGTTAAGAAAGATTGGCGAGAAGGCAGATGAATTAAGGCAGAGCATGGGAATTTCTGTCTGATTAAATATTTTTAATAAAATTTTACATTTTCTTTTCAAATAGGGATTGACAAGAAGTGTATAATTGAAAATATGAGATAAAAGAGCAGTCATATACTGCAGAAAGGTTGATTAAGATGACTAAAGTAGATATAATTTCAGGCTTTTTGGGAGCAGGTAAAACAACGCTTATAAGCAAGCTTTTAAAGGAAGCTTTAAAGGGAGAGCAGGTAGTTCTTATTGAGAACGAGTTCGGTGAAATCGGTATTGACGGTGGATTCCTTAAAGATTCAGGCGTTGAGATAAGAGAGATGAACTCAGGCTGTATCTGCTGTTCACTCGTTGGTGATTTCGGAACTTCTCTTAAGGAAGTTGTGGACAAATATCACCCAGACAGAATTATTATTGAACCTTCAGGTGTAGGCAAGCTTTCAGATGTTATCAAGGCTGTTAAAGACCTTCACATTGAGAATGAAATCGTTCTTAACAGTGCATCAACAGTTGCAGATGCATCTAAGGTTAAGGTATATATGAAGAACTTCGGCGAATTCTTTAATAACCAGATTGAGCATGCAGGAACTGTTATCTTAAGCAGAACACAGAATGTTTCTGAAGAGAAGTTAAAGACAGCTATTGAACTTATAAAGAGTGTTAATCCTAATGCACATATCATCACAACTCCTTGGGATGATATTGATGGAACTAAGATTCTTGGAGCAATGGAGAATGTTACTAACCTTGAGTTAGACATGCTTGCAGAGGCAGCACAGAAGGCTTATGAAGAGCATGAGAAGGAGCATCACCACCATCATCATGAAGATGGAGAATGCTGCTGCTGTGGCGAACATCATGACGATGATGATGACGAGCATGAGCATCATCATGACCACGACCACGAGCATGAACATCATCACGACCATGACCACGAGCATGAACATCATCATGACCATGAGCATGATCATCACCATCATCATGCAGATGATGTATTCACAAGCTGGGGTACCGAGACTCCTAAGAAGTATGATAAGGCAGAGCTTGATAGCATATTAAAGAAGCTTTCTGAGAGTGAAGATTATGGTAAGGTTCTCCGTTCTAAGGGTATGCTTCCTTGCACAGATGGAACATGGATGTATTTTGACCTTGTACCAGAAGAATATGAGATTCGTGAGGGAAGTGCTGATTTCACAGGCAGAATCTGCGTAATCGGTTCCGAACTTAAGGAAGATGCTCTTAAGGAACTTTTTGAAGTTTAATCAGTGTTTAATAGAAGAACACATTTATACAACGCATTTATAATGAAATGATAGCGCAAATGCGCGGAAATGAGGATAAATATGGCAAATGAGGAATATCAGATTCCGATTTTCTTGATTAACGGTCAGCTAGACAGCGGTAAAACAAGATTTATCTCCGATACTATAGCAATGGGACAGTTTGCGGATGCTAAGAACAAGCTTCTTATTGTGTGTGAAGAAGGCGAAGAGGAGTACAGTGAGAAGCTTCTTAAAGACAACGGAATTGATATGGTTGTTGTTGAGAAAGAAGATTTTAATATCAAGACTCTTAATGAACTGGATAAAAAGTATGATCCATGGCTTGTTATTGTTGAGTACAATGGAATGTGGGATCCGGCACTTTTACTTGGAAGTGAAAAGCCAAGAGGATGGCAGGTATACCAGTCTATAACTTTAGTTGACGCCAATTCATTTGGATTACAGTGGGCTAACATGAAGTCCATTATTGCAGAGTCTGTTAAATATGCGGACATGGTTATTTTTAACAGATGCAAGTCAGGTATGGATCTTGGCAGCTACAGAAGAAGCATGAGAGCATTAAATCCTGCACTTCAGATTATCTTCGAGGATGAGAAGGGTGACCAGGTTGCTATATCTGAACAGCTTCCATACGATATCAATGCTGATGTTATTCAGGTTGATGACGAAGATTATGGTATCTGGTATATGGATGTGTCTGAAAGACCGGAAGTATACGCAGGTAAGAAGGTAAGATTCAAGGGACAGGTTCTTAAGAACAAGTACTTTAAGGATAAGAATTTCGTTCCTGGAAGAAAGGTTATGACATGCTGTGCAGAAGATACACAGTTTATTGGTTATATCAGCTTCTACAACAACATAGCTTCGCTTGAAAACAGAGAATGGATATGGGTTACGGCTACTATTAAGTATGAATTCCAGATGGCATATAAGAAGAAAGGTCCTGTTCTTTACGTTGAAAGCGTAGAAAAGACAGGTGCACCTAAGGAAGAGATGGTGTTCTTCTGATATGATACAGGATATATGGCCAAAACATCTGGACAATCAGTATAAGAATCTTAAGCCAGGCAATGAGGACACTGTGTTTTATTTTCAGGGTTCCTCGTTGCTTGCAAGACCATCAGGACATTTTAACTCACAGAATCCTGAAGAAAATGTATTAATATATCCACAGTATGATGAGTTCGTTCAGGGGATAAAGTCCTCTTATGGAGACAAAGCTGTGGATAACTTTGAATTCATATATCTGTTGTCAATTGATGAGGAACATTTTTTTCTCGCAAGAAAGACAGGAAGCCTCGAAAGAGGCACATTCTTGGGAGAGATGGCTGATTCAGCTGTACACAAGGATATGTATTCTTTCGTCAGAGGATATGAATTCATAGGAGTCGATTCTTTCCGTAAGGCACAGCCAAGAGAGCATGCTTATGCGGCTATTACTGCATTTCATCTGTATGGCTGGTACAGGGATAATCATTTCTGCGGAAGATGCGGAAAACCACTCAAGCATGATGACAAGCAGAGAATGTTACGCTGTGACTGCTGTAAGAATATGGTATTTCCTAAGATATGTCCGGCTGTTATTGTTGCAGTTACAGATAAGGACAGAATTCTTCTTACTAAATATGCGGGAAGAACTTATAGGAATTATGCGCTTATTGCCGGATTCACTGAGATTGGTGAAACAACAGAGGAAACTGTAAGCAGAGAAGTTATGGAAGAAGTAGGTGTGAAGGTTAAAAATATCACCTATTATAAGAGCCAGCCTTGGGGACTCAGCGGTTCTCAGCTTCTTGGTTATTTCTGTGAGCTTGACGGTGACGACACAATAACTCTTGAAGAAGATGAGTTATCGGTCGGCACATGGGTCAAGGCAGATGATATAGATGTAATTGATGACCATATCAGTCTCACAAGGGAAATGATTGAGAAATTCCGCAGTGAGCATGTGAGTCACAATTAATTGTAATCTTTAAAACTAATATTAAGATCTATGGTATTACCACTGACACCGTCTAACTTAGCTGATTCAGTGTATTGCCATATAGAGAATTCATATGGGAAGTAAGGTGTGTCTGAATAGTAGGCAAACCACTTCTCATATTTTTCTAAGCGGGTAAGGTCAAGTCTTCCAACGAATCCCTTGAGATTGGAATATATCATTGGCTTATAGCCTGCTTTTTCTATCTTGTCGCAGAATGCGATTATGATATCTGTAAGTTCTTCAGTAGTCAGATTCTCCTGTCTGTATGAATTGCCCGAAATCTCCTCAAAGTCAATAACTACAGGATATGTAATCTTGTAAGGCTTGATAATATCAAGAACATAATCAGCCTCTTCTATAGCTTCCTGTTTCGTAATTGCAGATGAGAAGAAGTATGCGCCAATCTTAATATTATTCTTTATTGCGTCTTTTGCAAATGTATCAAATGAAGAATCAGTGTTCAGGATTCCATTGCCATAGCTTCTGAAACCACATCTTAACATGGCAAATTCAACGCCTTGTTCTTTTAATTTCTTAAAGTCAATATTCCCCTGAAACTTCGAGGCATCAACACCCATATGTGTTGTAACTTTACCGTCTTCATTGTATGTAATAATTCCTTTATCATCCTGCTTGAAATTCTCATCCTTATAATTATTCTTCGCAAGTTCAGGAAGTATCTGCGCAAATACATACTGATTCTTATTGTTCACATAGACTATATTATCAGGGAAATAGCTCTTAAGTATAGAAAGAGAACCTTCACCGTTAGTGAATCTTAACTTCATATCAGAAAGAAGATCCTCTTTCTCTTCTGACTTTAGTTTCTCAATCTCGTCATTGCTAAGCTTATCGGTATTAGTTGCAACGGTTGATTTACGGTACTTAATAATGACACCGGTGGTCAGAAGACCGAACATTACAGTTGTCATAAAGAATATTAAAGTTGTTATCACAAAAGGATTGGTTTTCTTCGATTTCATAGTGCATCACCTCTATAATAATTAATTATGAGTTATTCATAAAAAGTATTTCTTGTATAAATGGTATATTAGCTTTTGCGAAATGTCAATTAGAATTCATATGATTTTTTAAATAAAAATATAGAAAAGGTATTGACAATTTATTGAATAGAATATATAGTATCTGTACAACACAACAATTCTTATAGAATCAGAATCCAGACGTGGATAACTGAGATTCTTTTGCCTTTGCAAGAAGGTAGTTATACCGTTTCTGTTCCGAGTTAAGCTGGTAGATGTAACAGTCAATCAGGTCAGGATCAGTAACATTATCAAGATTAGAATAGGCAGTGTACATAGCCTTTTTAGTCATCATAAGTTCCTGTAACAGATATTTTTCATCATATGTAGCAGGACTCTTTTTTTTACCAAACATTTTCAATAGAATTACTCCTTAATATCAAGATTAGGGGCATTGTATGCCTTGTATTAAAAGTATAGGCAGTAAATGGTAATTCTATACATATTTTTTGGAGGGAGGTGGATAAGTGACAGATATTATATCAGCAGTTATTGCGCTGGTATTAATTATATGGGCAGTAACAGAGGATGTAAAAGGTTTCAGAATACCTAATTATCTGATTGTGACAGGAATGATAACAGGGGTGATTATGCTTTGTATCAGATATGTTACCAGACAGCATATTGAAGATTATCTGCTTGGTACCTGGCGGGATTATCAGGGATGTTGATTCTTTATGCTGTAAGAGCAGTAGGCGCAGGTGATGTAAAACTTTTTGCAGTACTTGGATTATTGCTGGGAAAAGTAATAATTACCCGGTTGATTGCAGTATCGCTCATATCAGGGGCAGTTATCGGAATTGTTGAGTTGTGTATAAGAAAGACCAGATTGGTAGAACTGGGAGGATATAAGGTGAAAGTTCATGGATTTCATTATGCAATAGCTACACTGGCTGCATATGTTGTTGTGTTGGGATATGGAATTGTTGTGAGTATATAAAATAATTAGGGGGGTGACAATATGGGGAAAAATAATATCTGTGTAATATATGATTCTGATGAAAATTATGCCAAAAGATTAATGTCGATTATAAATGATGATAATGAAATTCCTTATAATGCACAGGTATTTACAAAGGAAAAAGAACTTGACAGCTATCTTCACGAAAAAAAGGCGGATGTGCTTATGATAAGTGAGGAAGCATACGCATATGATGCGGGAAGAACTGGAAGTAAAACTGTTGTGCTTTGCGAAGAAGATGATGATGCGCAAGAGATTAATTCCAGAGAAAAAGAAGAACTGATAGGAGTCTGCAAATATCAGCCGTCATATCAGCTTTTACATACAGTTATGAGATATGACAGGAAAGATAAAATTAAGAGAAGCGGAATGCTTAAGGCTATTGGTGTATATGGCTTTAATAATACAAAACGTATTCTGCTGTCACTGGCATTGGCACGGGTATTGTCAGAAAGCGGAAATACTTTATTTATAAGTTTTGAAGTGTTTTCGTGTCTTGGAAATATTTTAAAAAGTGAAAGTACAGAGAATTTGTCGGACGCATTATATGCATTCAGGCAGAACCATAATCAGTTTCACAAAAATATAGTCAATGCAATAAATCATTGTGACAGGCTTGATTATATACCAGAGGCAGATTGTGCAGAAGATATTGCGGATATAAAGCCAGAAGAAATATGTACATTTGTACAGGGGATAGGAAGAGAAATGGGATATTCGTATATTGTCATTGACATAGGGGATTGTATAAGAATGCCATGGGATGTTTTGGGCTGTTGTGATAAATGTTACATGACTCTTGGTGATGATTATATAGAAAATTGCAGAATTAAAAATCTTGATGATTATATAGAAAATTGCAGAATTAAAAATCTTGAAAAATATATGATTGAGCAAGGGATGGATAATATTGTGCAGAGTATCAATAAAGTACAGGTAAAATTGAATGTTGATATTACCATGGATGACTTGTGGGGAAAGCTGCCATTTAATGATTTTTATGAAGAATTAAAAAGTACTCTTAATCCGGGTGAAGAATAATGGAAGAATTATATAAGCAGATACGTCACAATGTTTATCAGAATCTGGATATAGCACGCAATATTACAGATGATGAGTTGTATTCTGTGATTGATAGCTGTATTTATGATGCGAGCCGACAGAAAATTATTTCAATCAGACAAAAAGAAGAATTGAGAAACAGAATATATAATTCTATAAAAAAACTGGATATATTGCAGGAGTTATTGGAAAACCCTGATATTACGGAAATAATGGTTAATGGTAAGGATAATATTTTTTATGAGAAATCAGGTTATATAGAGAAATGGAATAAACATTTTGACAGTGAGCAGAAGCTTGCAGATATTGCACAGAGAATAGCAGCAATGTCCAACAGAATGGTCAATGAAGCATGTCCTATTGTAGATACAAGACTGGAGGATGGATCCAGAGTTAATATCGTATTACCTCCGGTTGCGATGGATGGCCCCGTAATAACTATAAGAAAATTTTATGATAAACCGTTAACGATAGACCGGTTGATTGAACTTGGATCAATAACAGAAGGGGCGGCACATTTTTTGGAAAAACTTGTTAAAAGCAGATATAACATATTTATTTCTGGGGGAACGGGAAGTGGAAAAACAACATTTTTAAATGTGTTGTCAGATTATATACCTGATGATGAACGTGTAATAACAATTGAGGATTCAGCGGAATTGCAGTTACATAATATTAAAAATCTGGTAAGGCTGGAAGCAAGGATGGCAAATTCAGAGGGAAATAATGCAGTAGCAATCAGAGATTTAATAAAATCAAGTCTTCGAATGAGACCTGACAGAATTGTAGTTGGAGAGGTAAGAGGTGCAGAGGCATTGGATATGCTTCAGGCAATGAACACGGGACATGACGGCAGTCTGTCTACAGGACATAGTAACAGCCCCAAAGATATGCTTACAAGACTTGAAACCATGGTGCTTATGGGAATGAATATGCCCATAGATGCAATAAGGACACAGATAGCTTCAGCAATAGATATTATAGTTCATCTTGCAAGGCAGAGGGATAAGAGCAGAAAGGTGGTGCAGATTGCAGAAGTCGGAGATTATAAAAACGGTGAGATTGAACTTACTCCATTATTCAGATTTGTTGAGAAAGGCGAAGGCAAAGATGGAAGGATACTTGGGGAACTTGTCAGGCAGAATGCAGATATTAAAAGGACGGAGAAACTTAAGTCAGCAGGAATTACTCTCTGGTAATGTAAGGTATATTGCTGAGGGAATAGTAGTTATTGTAATAGCTGCATATATTTTTTACGAGAATATTCTGATGGCTCTACTTTTGTCACCGTACATTTTTATACAGCTTAAGGAATCACAGAGGCTGCAGGAGGCAAAACGCAGAAATATTCTTATAAAACAGTTTAAGGATGGAATAATGTCGGTTTCATTTGCTTTAAATGTCGGGTATTCAATTGAAAATTCATTTTCGCAGGCAATAGATGAGCTGGTGCTTCTTTATGGAGAAAATGCGGATATAGTATCTGGATTCAGAAATATAGTAATAAGAATTAATCAGAATGAGAATCTGGAAGATATTCTTATTGATTTTGCTGAGGATTGCAAGGCTGAGGATATTATGTATTTTGCGGAAGTGTTCAGGTATGCAAAACGCAGCGGCGGAGATTTGATATCAATAATAAGAAATACAGCAGATATTATACAGCAAAAAACTGAGGTGGCATCGGAAGTTGAAACAATTGTCAGTGGAAAAAGAATGGAACAAAAGGTTATGAGTGCAATACCAGCATTAATAATAATATATCTTAAGGTGACAGCAAGGGATTTTATAGAACCGTTATATGGCAATGTATCGGGAATGTTGATTATGACAGGTTGTCTTATTATCTATCTTATTTCTAATGTGTGGTCTAAGAGGATTGTCAATATTGAAGTTTAAGAGAATAAAATTAGAGTTATTTAATGGTAAAAATTTTGATTTAAAGAAAAAGATAATTGCAGCAATAGTTGTAAGTGTTGTGTTTTCGGTGATGAGTGCCCTTTTAAATCAGCATGATAAAGCTGTGATGTCTACATTGACGCGTCCGGAGCCAGGTGAAACAGATGAGATTAAGCAGATAAAAGTGCTGGATAAAAAAGGTGAAGTTCTTGCACAGCTTAATGTAAATATTGAGCCAAGGCAGTTATCTGAAAATGAAATTTTTGAGTATTTTGATAATGCATTTGAAGAGATAAAGACAAAAATGCTGAAAGAAAATACAGATCTTAACCATGTCACATCTGACTTGAATTTGTGTGATACAGCACAAAATGGAGTTGTGGAACTGGAATGGTATTCAACTGATTATGAACTTGTAGGTTACGATGGCAAAGTTAATAATCGTGGATTTTCTGATTCGGATGAACGGAGAGTTAAGTTAGTTTTAATCACTAAATATGGAGAGTATAGAAAAGAATATGATATTGAGGTAAATATAACTGCGCCTCAATATGATTCTTATACGCGTATAAAGGTTCATGCAGAGGATGGGATAAAACAGGCAGCAGATAGTAATCCGGAGTCATCAGATATTAAGCTTCCGGAATATATAGATGGACAGGCTGTTGATTATGAATATGGAAACGAGACAAATTCACCAGTTGTATTTATAGGACTTGGCGGTGTTGCAGTTATTCTTATTATTCTTATGGACAAAAAGAAAAGTAAAGACGCTGCTGATAAAAGAAAAAAGGAACTTGTATATGATTATTCTGAAATAGTTTCTAAACTTACACTGCTTTTAGGAGCTGGAATGACTACAAGAATGGCATGGCATAAGATAGCAGATGACTACAATAGGAAAAAACAAAATGAAGGGTTCATTTTAAGACCAGCTTATGAAGAAATGTATGAAACAGACTGTAATATGCAGGCAGGAGTATCAGAAGGAATAGCATATGAGAGGTTTGGGAAAAGATGTGGTACAAGAGAATATATGAAGCTGGCATCTTTATTGCAGACAAATTTAAGAAAAGGTACAAGTCATATACGGGAATTGTTAGAAGTGGAAGTTAATGGAGCATTTGAGAAAAGAAAAAATTTAGCAAAGATTAAAGGTGAAGAAGCGACTACAAAATTGCTATTTCCTATGCTTTTAATGCTTGTGGTAGTAATGGCAATCATTATGATACCAGCAGTAATGAAATTCAGGATGTAGGGTTGTAAGTCGGTAAGAAAGGAGAAGCGTATGAAAAAAATGTGTTATGAGGTCAAAAAGTTCTGGGAAAATGAAGATGGAATGGGAGTTGTAGAAGTGGTGCTGATAACTATTGTGCTTGTTGGACTGGTTATCTTATTTAAAAATCAGATAACAGCACTTGTTAATAATATTCTGTCTAAGATGTCTAGTCAGGCTAATAAAATCTGATGGGAGGATCTGGTGTTAAAAAAATATATAAAAGCCCAGATTACAATAATGGCAGCACTTAGTATTACACTTGTGTTATCCCTGATACTGACCTGTATAAGGTCAGTATCAGACAATATGAGAAATACATATATCAAGTCTGCATGTATGCTGGCAATGGAGGGGGCATTTTCCTGTTATCATAACGATATGCTGGATGAGTATGACATTTTAGTAATGAAGAAAACAGATGTTATAAAAAGACATACAGAGGATTATATTAGACAGAATACAGACATGGGCAGTAAAGGAATTGAGCTTACGGGAGTTGAATTTAATGATTTTGGATATATAACCTCTGATGGTGGTTACTATCTGACAAAAGAAATTGCAGCTTATATGAAATATGGGGTGTATTCTGAAGTTATAGATATGTTTAAGAATACACAGGAGCAGGTAGAAAAGGCTGAAAAAATAAATGAAATAGCATCTGATATTTCAAAGTGTGAAGAAGAATTGTGGAATATCGATGAAAAAATTCTACAATTAATCCAGCTGTTGATGGAGTTAAGACAAACGATATGGGACTGGTAATAAAAAGTGGAAAGCCGGAAGCTGTTACAGATGGATTTGCAAAAATGGCGGTTAATGGTGAAGTTTCTATGATATCTGTTGGTGTAGGTGATTCACGGATTTATGATTCGGTGAAAAACAGTGCTGTTAGTTATGTCAATGTATATAAAATATTACAGGATATGATAGATGATGTGGATGGATTATATGAGATAGGTGATGAAGAGAGTGAATTATCAGGAAATAATTCTTATGCGGCACTATATTCAAGAAACTATGATGCTTTAAGTAAAGCATTAGAGGAAAGCAGAGAAAAAAACGAAAGAGGCTTTAAATGTATTGGATGAATATGAATCTGCAAAGACGGGAGTGGATGATAGTATATTTGAATGCATTGATAAAATTAAGAGTAACAGAGAGATACTTGGTGAAGAATTATATAAAGGCATGATGTCTGATATTGAAGATATGCAGACAACAGAAACATCTAGTAAGAAAAGTATGTGTGATACAGAAATTTTAAAACAGGCATTACAAAGAAATGAGGTTATTCTTGATGGAGTATATAAAGTACTTAAAGAACTGGATGTGAAATTATTACAGGCTGATTGTAAGTCTGTAAGACCTAAAGTTATAAGATGTAGGGAACTTTTATCCGGATTATCGGCTAAGGGATTGGAGTTCGATTATTCAGGCATAGATTTTACTTCCAAGGGAAATGGTTTGTCAGCAGTGAAAAAAATAAAACAGCTGATAACGGATGGAATACTGGCATTGGTAGTTAACACAGATGAAATTTCATCAAAGGTGATTAATTATTCAGATCTGGCATCAACAATAACAGATAAATATGAAAATAATGATTCTGCATTTAATAAAAACGGCAGATGCTTTGCTTATGAATGAGTATCTTATGACAAAGTTCAATAGTTATACTGATTATCTTGACAAAGACAGTAATGAAAATGACTGTCTGGATTATACCTTGAATATATTATTGGGGGCGAAAATAGCGATAAGGATAATCTTGAACAGGTTATGCTGAAATTGTCAGGAATTAGAACAGGTATTAATTTAGCTTATTTAATAACGGATCAGAGCAAGAAAGCAGAAGCATATAGTCTGGCGGCAACAGCATTAGGATTTACAGGTAATATGGCAATAATTAAAGCTGGGCAGTATCTTGTATTATCTGTATGGGCATATGCTGAAGCAGTTGTTGATTTGCGAAAGTTGTATTCAGGAGAAAAAATAGAACTTGTAAAAACGAAAGATACATGGAATTTATCATTAGAAAATTTGTTATCAATGAATTTTGATGTGGATAATGATAATAATAATTCCGGTATAGATTATGAAGGATATATAAGAATGCTGCTTGTTATGGAAAGTATGGAAAATAAGAATTATCGTACAATGGGAGCTATGGAATTAAAAATGATTAGTCTTGGCCATAGTGATTTCAGAATGAGAGATTATATAGTTTCAGCACAGGCAAGAGCATTTTTTAAATGTACGGGACGGCAAAAGATATATAAACAATATATGAAATGTTCGTATATATAACATGGTTTAGCAGCATAGGTGCTTCTAAATAGCAGTTCGACGCAGAAACAGGAAATATCATTTTATCTTCATTTTAACGAAAGGGGGACGGTCAGATTAAAAATAGACCTTTTATCATAAAATTGACTCAAAAATACATTTCTGCGTCGGCAACTGTAGAAGGAGCGCTTGTAATTCCACTTTTTGTTTATGCTACAGTGGCAATTATATTTATGCTTTATGTATTTATGATAAGAACGCAGGTAAATAATGCACTGTATAACACGGTAAGAAAAATAAACAGATATGCATATATAAGTGAGTCAGTAAAGACAATTTCTGAGAATGATAAAGACAGCGTTATTAGTAGTTTGAAGAATACAGGGGAAAATGCAGATATGTGCAGGTCTGTTATTTCAATGGCAGAGGTCACGGCAGTTTTTATTGAAGAAATAGGAATGTCCTATGCTGAAGATAACTATATTACAGGAGGAAATGCAGGCTGGGTTTTTGCGGGCTCACAGATACTTGAGAATGGTTCACAAATAAATATTACGCTTACATATCTTGTAAAGAATCCATTTAATATATGGGGAAAACAGGGCATATACATCCGGGAACATTGTATAACGGATGCGTGGCTTGGAGAGGATAAATGTTCATATGAACCATCAGATTATGCTGATGGAGACACTTATGTATATATTACAGAAAATGGAACGGTTTTTCATACCAACATAGATTGTACATATTTGTCTCACCAGATAAAGTCTGCCAGCATAAGTGATATTTTACAATTACGAAATGAGGCGGGCGCTAAATATTATAAATGCAGCAGATGTGAAGGGGAGTCATCGACTGTATATTATACGCCATATGGCCGCAGATATCATACATCTGCTGCATGTGATGCACTTTCGCATAATATTACAAAGATTAAAAGAGAGATTGCAGAGAGAACTATGAGGTGTTGTATAAAGTGTGCCGGGGAGGAAATGGATTAAGTGAATATAACAGATTTGTTTATTATAATATGGCTGTTAGTAATGGGAATTATTGATATTAAAAAGAAAGCAGTTCCTCTTGCTTTACTGATTATATTTTCGGTAATGTCAATATTATTGAAACTTGTATCTGCTATCAGGGATAGACAGCAGATTGAAACCGGATATTTTATTTTTATATTGATATATGCAATGGTGACTATATTTGTTAGTGTATGGGGACAAATGCTTGGAATGGCAGATATGATTATATTGGGGGTACTGTCATTTTTAGCGGGAATTCAAAAAGCAGTGGGGGTTCTTTTGATGGCATTGTTTTTAGTAAGTATATCTGCTGCAATATTGCTGGTGCTGAAGAGGGTAAAAGCTAAAGACAGAATAGCATTTATCCCATACATGTTTTTGGCATATCTGGGGGTGATATTGTGTGGGTAAGAGCATCTTATACAGTGGAAAATGCGGTAATTATTCCAATATTTTCAATGATAATTATTATCATAATTTCTATTACATGCAGCATTCATGATGAAATTATAAAAGAAAATGTTATCAGCCAGACAGCAATAGAAAATGAATTAAATGATATGAGCATTGATAGAAAAAATGAGTTTGAAAAAATAGCAGAGGGATTTTTAAAAGAAAGATGCATATTTTCACATGATTATGAAGTCAGGGTGGATAACTCTTCAATATGAGCATTGATAGAAAAAATGAGTTTGAAAAAATAGCAGAGGGATTTTTAAAAGAAAGATGCATATTTTCACATGATTATGAAGTCAGGGTGGATAACTCTTCAAT
>QRVH01000060.1 GCA_003458705.1 Eubacterium sp. AF22-9
CACATATTATAGGAAAGATTCTGTCTGTTATATTATCGGGCAGTAATCTTATTATATACCTTGTATCAGCTAAATTAGATTCCGTTCTTACCAGCTGAAATATTCCCGAAATCAACACTGATGTAGTTGATATTTGTGTTCTTTCTACAGATAAGGCTAATTCAATTAATGATATAGCCAATTATAAGTTTGCTTATAATTCTTCTGATATAGCCAATTATAAGTTTGCTTATAATTCTTCTGCAAGTAATGAAAATGTAAAGACAGCATTTAACTCACTGAAATCTGACATTAACAGGAATGATATTGAGATGGCTGAATATAAATCATGGGATGATTTAGTTGATGCATTTTACACCAATAAAGATGTTCAGGTTCTTGTAATGAACGATTCCATGATCGGCGTTATTTCTACCCAGTACGAAGATTTTGCAGACCAGATTAAAATCATTAAAAAATATGAATATAAGAAATTAGTCCAGACGCAGAAATCAACTGTTAATGTTAAAAAAGATCCTTTTGTAATATATGTATCCGGTATTTCCAGTGACGACGGTGCCGATTCAGAGCTTTCAGACCGCGGTCTTAGTGATGTTAATATTCTTGCTGTTGTTAATCCGGAAACAAGGCAGATTCTTCTTGTAACCACTCCAAGAGATTCATATATCAAGATTACAGGTCCTGATGGAAGAAAGGGTTATGATAAACTTACCCATGCCGGTAATTATGGTGTAGAAGCCTCTATGGAAACACTTGAAGATTTATATGGTGTAAATATTGATTACTATGTTAAGATTAATTTCTCTGGATGTGTTGCTGTAGTTGATGCCCTTGGTGGAATTACTATTGATTCTGAAATAGAATTTACATGTGGTCAGGATGCTTCTCCTATACCATATCATTTTGTAAAGGGAGAGAATGAATGTGATGGAGAGATGGCGGTTGCATTCTCAAGAGAAAGACACGCATTCCTTGCCGGAGATTTCCAGAGAGGACGTAATCAGACTGCTGCTATAAAGGCAATTTTACAGAAAGCAACATCACCAGCAATACTTACTAAGTATTCCGCTGTTCTTGATGCTGTCAGTGATATGTTCCTTACTAATATCCCTACTTCTACAATATCTGATATTGTAAAGATGCAGTTAAGTGACAGCAAATCATGGAATATACAGACATACAGTATTAATGGTACAACCGAGCCTCCTGCAGGACAGTCTGCTGCTTACCTTGAAATAACAGGTCTCAGAGGTGCTTCTGTTGTATATCCTTATGCAGACAGTATTAATACTGCTATTAAACTTATGAGCATGATACAGAATGGTGAAGTATTCGATGTTGACGAATATGTTGAAAGCCAGAATCAGTCAAACAATTAAAAGACAATCCCCCCGGTAGTAATATGTACTACCAGGGGGATTTTTTACAAAATATAATTATCTATAACATATGCCACACCACAGTCATCGTTAGATGGTGCATTGACATCTGCATATTTTTTAACTTCAGGATATGCATTCTCCATAACCGCTGCAAGACCTGCATACTTTAACATTGGAATATCATTCATTCCATCACCGCATGCAACGAGTTCTTCACTTGTTATATCAAGCAGTGTGAGCAGCTTATCCAAAGATGCATCCTTTGCAACTCCTGCAGGTACTACCTCTAAGAAATAGCTCTCTGAAAAAAATGCATTGATTACTCCCTCATGCTTATCTAACAAAGCTTTCTGCACAGGAAGAAGCTTTTCATGCTCTCCTACAACGAGAAATTTCTCTACAGGATAATCCACAAATTTGCGCAAATCATCTACTTTCTTGATTGTAGTGCTGTTGCATATTGCTTCTTTCTTTACATATTCATCAGAATCACTCTCAGCAGCTATCTGCGTATCAGCATATGTCAGAGCATACACACCGTTGGCTCTTGCAAGACTGCATATATCTGCTATACAGTCCTGTGGCATTATTGTCGCAGACATCTGCTTTCCCGTCTTGCAGTCAACTATACAGCCGCCATTATATGCCAGTATATAACCGCCTTTCTTGTCAAGCTCAAGCTCTCTGGCTATTGGTGTTATTCCAAAAAGCGGTCTTCCTGATGCAAGAATAACCTTAACGCCTGCATCTATTGCTTTCGCAATCGCTTCTTTGTTGCCCGCTGGAACTTTCTTCTCTCTATTAGTTAATGTTCCGTCCAAATCCAGTGCCAATGCCTTATATTTCATACTTCTCTATCTCCTCTTTTCGTCATGTATGAACAATTTAGCATATAACACCAGTGATTTCAACCTAAGATATTCTCATCATGTTAAATGTTGTATATATATTCAGTTTTCCATAACCAGCTACAGGGTTAGGATATACCATATATTCTGAGCGTACTGCACCTCTTATAAGCTGTGCTTTAATATCGTTATGATTAATCATCTGACTATTCTTTACATTTATCTGATATGAATATAAAAGTGCAACACAGCCCCCGGCATAAGCCGCTGCATAGCTTGTTCCAGTAACCTTAACGCCTCCAGATGGAGCAATTCCATACACACCCACACCCGGTGCAACAAAATCAGGTTTAATCCTGCCGTCAGCGCTATATCCACGCCCACTTTCATAATAAGCAGCCCCTGTATAATGATTATATGCCCCTACACTTATAACACCGTCAGCTGCCGCTGGAACTGTAAGTGTTGTATCCGGGTCGGATTTTAAAAAATATATATCCTGTCCGGAAAACTGCTTTAATGGAAGCCATGCATTATAACTTCCTCTTATATTAGTAAGACTATATATATAGAATTTCCATGTACCCTCAACCGGAGTACTGAGCCTTATAAATATAACCTCCATTCCAGCCACATTTTCAGTTATCTGATAATCTACCGTAACCGTACTTCCCTCATAAAGAAATGTATACTCCATACTTGCACCCATTCTTGCAGGTATTCTTGGAACAAATTCCCCTGACGGGGATTCAATAGATACAGACAGTATATCAAGACTCTCAGCCCATATTTCCATTGTAAAGCCCTTGCCTGTTCCGTCAACATTTACCTCCATAACATCAGGCACAAGAGCTGATGTCACAGTTCCCTTGTAATGACATTTATTATTAGCTTCATTGCCCATGCAGGTTACAACCGATATATTAGGTCTTTTGGTAAGACTCTCCATCATCTCTGCAAGAGGCGCTGCGCCTGTTCTTGAACCATTAGCACTTCCAAGCCCGAATATTATTATAAGCGGCTTTCCAAGTCTTACTGCATAGTCAGCAAGAAATCTCATGGCAAGCATAATGTCACCTTCCTCGAAAGCCGGTACATCATCTTTTATAAGAAAGAAATCCTTAAGATACTGTTTGCTTTCCTTTAACTTAACTACCAGAAGTTCTGATTTCGGTGCAACTCCTACATATCCATTAACATAAGAGCCTGCTGATATGGAAGCCAGCAGTGTGCCATGTCCTATCGTGTCTCTTTGCGCAACATATGAATATGGATTTCCTCCATTATTGTCAGCCTCTATTGCCCTGTCTATGTCATCTTTTTCATACACCCTGCCAAAATGTGCATACATGTTGACACCATCTTCGCCAGTCTTATCTGTCTGGTCCCATATAGCCTGAATCCGCGTTCTGCCAAGTTCATCTTTAAACACATCATTAAGATAATCTATTCCTGTATCAACATACCCGATAAGCACATTACTTCCGTCAGCCTGAAGGTTTTCCTGCCCTAAAACCCTTAAAGCCCCTATCTCATCAAGTGCACTTATATCGACATCTGCCTCCATAAGTCCATATAATTTCGGAATAGTAAAATACCCCAGAGAGCTTATATTAAGCTGACGGTTTTCTGGCAGTTCCCCATGAGCTATTATCCATTGTGAATCAGCTCTCTGTGAACATATCCCTGAAAGTGCCTCTATTGCTTCTTTAGCCCCTGGGGTATCTTCGATTATATAATCGTATATATTTTCCTTTGTTATATCATAATCACATGCCATAACATCTCCTTAACATAAAACAATAATAAGTACATGCTATATGTATTCGAAAATGTTATGCATTATTCTGCTAAATTCTATGCTCTCATAGTTATTAACGGAGCACCCTTCTTCTCAACAACATCTTCAGTTATTTTCACTGAACCAATATTGCTGTCTTTAGGTATCTCATACATTATATCAAGCATAAAATCTTCAATAATTGAACGGAGCGCCCTTGCACCTGTATCCTTTTCCATAGCCTTTCTTGCTATGCTTCTTAACGCGTCGTCAGTGAATTCAAGCTTCACCTCATCAAGCTCTAACAGCTTCTGATACTGCTTTAATATTGCATTCTTAGGCTCTTTAAGAATATTAACAAGCATATCCTCGTCTAATCTGTCAAGTGAATATATGATAGGCAGTCTTCCTAAGAATTCAGGAATCATTCCATATTCTCTCAGATCATCAACTGTTACATATGACATGATATTCTTCTCATCATCATACTTATCTTTAAGATCTGCATTAAATCCCATCGAAGATGACTTATTAAGTCTGAATTTAATAATCTCTTCAAGATCTGGGAATGCACCGCCGCAGATAAAAAGAATATTCTTGGTATTAACAGTTACCTGCGGAACCATAGCATTTTTACTTGTTGCACCAACTGGAACTTCAATCTCGCTGCCTTCTAACAGCTTTAACATTCCCTGCTGTACTGATTCACCGCTTACGTCCCTGCTTCTTGTCTCTTTCTTCTTGGCAATCTTATCTATCTCATCAATAAATATAATTCCGTGTTCAGCTTTCTCAACATCGTTATCTGCTGCAAGTAAAAGCTTAGAAACAACTGACTCTATATCATCGCCGATATATCCTGCCTCAGTAAGTGTTGTTGCATCTGTAATAGCAAGAGGCACCTGTAATATTCTCGCAAGTGTCTTAACAAGATATGTCTTACCGCTTCCTGTAGGTCCAATCATAAGCATGTTGGATTTCTCAATCTCAACATCACCAAGCATTCTGTCATCTGCCGATACTCTCTTATAATGATTATATACAGCAACAGACATTACCTTCTTGGCATAATCCTGACCGATAACATATTCATCTAACTTTCTCTTAATCTCATGTGGAGCAGGCAGCTTTGAAATGTCAAGAGCAGGAAATTCCTTCTTATCCTCTTTCTTTTTCTTAAGCTTCTGCTTTTCAGGAACCGGATCTGAATCCATAGCGCCAAAATTGCCAAACATGCCCATTCCAGGCATGTTTGACATTTTCATCATATCTTCATAATTGATACCGCTGCTGTTAATTGAGTCAAATGTTCTCTGCATACAGTCCTGACAGATATATATGTTATTAGGCATAACAATCATCTTGCCGGCTCTTGATTCCGGTCTTCTGCACACAAAACATATCTTCTCATATTCATCAGAGTTATTATTGTTATTAATATTCTTATCCTCTGTTATATTCTCATTGGTATTATCCATAAATATCTATTTGGAATATATCCTTAAGATGCCTTCTTAGAACCAAGTGTTACCTCTGTGCTCTTAAGAACGTATTCGCTTCCTTCCATATGATAATAATCTATAGTTACCTTTTCACCTGCCTCATAGTACTGAAGCATGTTAGTAAGTCCTGACATAGTAGTAACTGTCTGGTCATCAAATCCGACAATTATGTCATATGTCTCTAATCCTGCCTTGTCTGCTGCTGAATCATCAGCTACAGTTCTTATAAGAATACCTACAGGGTATCCATAATATGATGCATAATTACTTGTAATATCTACTGCTGCAATTCCAAGGTATGCTGCCTTATCTGATGAAACCTTGTTTCTTGTCTGCTTAGTCATTAATGAATCGATAATATCCTTAACATTAGAGACAGGAATTGAATAAGCCATACCTTCTACACCATCACTGCTTGTTTTTGCAAAGTTAATAGCGATAACCTTTCCTTCTGAATTAAGAAGAGCTCCACCACTGTTACCAGAGTTAATCGCTGCATCTGTCATAAGAAGTCCTGTAAATGTTACATTGTTGACTGTAATTGAACGGTCCTTTGCACTAATTATACCGGTTGTAACTGACTGGCCTTCACCTAATGCATTACCAATGGCAACAACCTGCTGTCCTACATTAATATCTGATGAATCCTCAAGCTCTGCAATTGCAATATTAGACGCTGTATCAGATGAAATATCACTTAATGATACTGCGGCTACCGCAATATCCTGATCTGACTTAGAACCCTTAACAGAACAGCTTGCACTTGTGCCATCAGAGAATACACATTTAAGATTATCAATATTATCAACAACATGTGCATTAGTTACAATAAGTAATTCAGTATCACTCTTGCCTACAATAATACCCGTACCACTTGATGTTGCTTCATAGCTCTGTCCATATCCAAAATAACTTGAATTTTTAACTGTTGTTGTACCATTGAGCTGAACCATTGCAGGAAGGGCTGCTGTAGCAACCGCCTCTACATCCATCTTATCTGATGCTGAAAGATTAGTATCTTCTGTAAGCGAAGAATCTGTCTTAGCAACATTAGAAATATTATTACTTACTGTTGGTATATTAACACCTGTAGCATCAGACTTATTACTGCCAGCAATCTTTCCGCCTGCATAATTAACGCCAAACATAACCGAACCGGCTATTGCGCCAAAAAGTACTGCTGAAAGAACTAAACTTACAGCCTTCTTTGCAAAGCCTTTCTTGTGCTTTTTAGGCTTAGTCTCCTGATATGGTGTACTTGAAAATGCACTGCTGTTATTATAGCCACTGTTAGTTGTATTGTTGTTATTGTTATTAATTGTACTGCTGTTATTAGTATTGTTATATGGTATATCACTGCCACTGTAACGGTACTGTGAATCATTCTCATTATTGTCGTTATACATAATCATTCTCTCCTTTTACCATTGTATTATGACAATGAAGATTCCATACATAACAAATGAACACATCTCACTGTCAATACATGTAATATAACAACGAAATGTGTTCATATTGTGTTTTAGTTGTTAATTAAATTTGAACTGATTAAAGTCCTACTGCATCTGATACAGCCTTAGTAAGTTCTTCAAGCTTCTTGTCAGCGTCTTCAAGACCTGTTCCCTTAACGCCCATGTAGAACTTAATCTTAGGCTCTGTTCCTGAAGGTCTTGCACAGCACCATGCATGATCATTAAGTTCAAAGTAAAGTACATTAGATTCTGGAAGTCCTGTTGGCTTCTTCTCTCCTGTAGCAATAACTGTACACTCATCCTTCTTGTAATCCCTGAACTCTACAACATCCCATGCTCCGAACTTCTTAGGTGGATTATTTCTTAAATCATCCATCATCTTAGCAATCTGGACAGCACCTTCTGCGCCCTTCATAGTTACAGCCTTCTGTCCTTCCTTGAAGTAGCCGTACTTATCAAAAATGTTAATCATCTGATCCCATAAAGTAATGCCCTTAGACTTATAGTAAGCTGCTGCTTCACATAATGCCATAACAGCTACGATAGCATCCTTATCTCTTGCATGTGTTCCAACTAAGCATCCATAGCTTTCCTCAAAACCAAATTCATATTCATATGAATTATTCTGTTCAAAGAACTTAATCTGCTCACCGATATACTTAAATCCTGTAAGTACTTCAATAAGCTTTAAGTTATATTCCTTAGCAATAAGGTCTGCTAAGTTAGTAGATACGATTGTCTTTACAAATGCACCATTCTCATGAAGAAGTCCCTTCTCCTTTCTCTGTGAAAGAAGATATTCTGCAATAAGCATACCAGACATATTACCTGTAAATGACTTGTACTCACCTGACTTAGTATCCTTAGAATATACACCAAGTCTGTCAGCATCAGGATCAGTTGCAAGAATAATATCTGCATCAACTTCCTTGGCAAGTCTTAATGCATATGTGAATGCCTTAGGGTCTTCAGGATTAGGGTACTCGAGTGTTGTAAAGTCAGGATCTGGTTTTTCCTGTTCTGGAACAACATATACATTCTTGAAACCTAACTCTCTTAAAATTCTTCTTACAGGAACATTACCTGTACCATTGAATGGAGAGTATACAATCTTAATATCATCAGCAACCTGCTTAATGATATCTCCGTTAAGGCTCTGCTTCTTTAATGCTGCAATAAATGCATCATCCATATCATATCCAATAATGTTATACAGACCTCTTACTCTAGCCTCTTCTTCATCAATAGTCTTAACATCATTAAAATCAGTAACAGCCTTAACCTCATTGATAATCTGTGTATCCTTAGGTGCTGTTATCTGGCATCCGTCATCCCAGTATACCTTATATCCGTTATATTCAGGTGGATTGTGGCTTGCTGTAACCATAATACCTGCTGTACAGTGGAGCTCTCTTACTGCAAATGAAAGCTCTGGTGTTGGTCTTAATGAAGGGAATATGTATACCTTAATACCATTAGCTGCAAGGCAAAGAGCAGCCTCTTCTGCAAATTCTCTTGACATTCTTCTGTTATCATGTGAAATTGCAACACCCTTATCCTGTGTTCCTTCCTTAATGATAAAATTAGCTAAGCCCTGAGTTGCCTTTCTTACAATGTATACATTCATTCTATTAGTACCATTGCCAATAACGCCTCTAAGTCCGCCTGTTCCGAACTCAAGATCCTTATAGAATCTGTCTTCAATCTCTTTCTCATCTCCTGCGATTGATTTGAGTTCTGCACGTGTTGCTTCATCAAAATATTCATTCTCACACCACGCTTTGTAAGTTTCCATATAACCCATACCCTTTACCTCTTTTCTTAATTTATATTAGTCCTGTAAAGCTTTTCTAAAGCTTTCAGAAACTGCTTTCAATGCTTCTTCTTCATCAGGTCCCTCTGCCATAAGAGTTATCTCATCGCCACAGCCAACGCCTGACGCAAGAATAGATATAACACTTTTTGCATTAACAACCTTATTCTTAAATGTAAATGTTATGTGTGAATCAAATTTAACTGCTGTATCACACATTGCTCCGGCAGGTCGAAGATGTATTCCTAATGCACTTCCAACTAGTATTTTTTCACTTACCATATGAATCACCTCTCTGTTGTTTTTGTAGTAGCCGTTGTAGCCTCACTTGAACTTGTTTCAGTATTATTATTTTTTAACTCTGCTTTAACTGTTACATCATTTTTCAAAGAAATCCCCTCAGGCAAACTGACTGATAATTTAATATCAACAGTACCTGATGATTTATATGTGGATAAATCCGCACTAACACTAATCTTGGATGTATCAATTGTTGACACCAAATCTGTGTTTCCCTCTATCTCTATATTGTAAGTTTTATCTGCAAAGCCATATGTCATACTTGTATCTAATCCGATCACCCTGATATCAGATGTATTAAGTGTTATACTCTTTGTTGTAGTAGTTCCAACCTTAACAGTAACCTCAACCCTCGAATTTTTAAGTATGTGTAATGACTTATCAATATAATTTTCAAGAGAGAACTTATATATTCTGTCTTTATCAAGTTCATCCACATTAATATTATTAGATGGTATTACTATCTTTTCAAGATTATTAAGAGCATTTTCATCTCCATATACCTGTACATAATTCTGGTTTAAAGTTACAGATGAGATAGTATATCCATCCTTAGGCGTTCCTGAATATCCAGCCTCAACAGCAACTGTTTTTATTCTTACTACCTGTGCCGTATAGCTTACTGATGACTGCGATAAATCAACCGATACATCTTTTATCTCGTTTTCTTCTTCATCATACAAATGTATATCAGCATCTCCATGAACCTCATCCGTTGCGCCGGTTACATCAAAAGTTATACCTGCATGGTCTATTGTATCAATAATTGAAGATGGACCTGTCACTTTAATTGATGTTGGATTAAGAGTCTGTTTTACTAATGCATATCCATCCGCAGGTTTTCCTGTCACCTCAGTATTTACATTGATAGTTTTGGTATCCCGGTTTTCAATGCTTAATCTAACCGCAGATGTTTTTGGCGCAGCTTCAACATTATTAAGTGTCTGCCCATTCCGAACAACGGAAACATGTATATCTACATAATCTGCAAATGCACTAATCTTGCTTAAATCAGCAGTTGCCACAATATCGCTTGCTTTAATATTAGTTACAACGCTCTTAGGACCGCTGACATATACAGATATTTTACCACCATCAACAATCTCATAACTATAATTTTTATCTGTAAGACTTTCTGTGTTAATAAGCTGTACTGATACATTACTGAATGTGTAGCTTGTAGTAGGATCATATATATTAACTATTATTGTCCATAAAACCACTGCAAACACAACTGATAATATCTTTAGACTCAGATTCTTAAATATCTTTTCCTTCATGCTTCAGCCTTCCTCTCCATATCTTGAATGACTTCACATCTATTGTTCTCCTGCGAAGATATTCCAGTTTATTTCTCAAAGAATCTGCATCAATATCATGAATCAGTTCTCCACCTACTGCAACTGAAACCTTACCTGTTTCCTCCGATACAATTATAGTCATGCTGTCTGTCACTTCACTTATTCCTACACCAGCTCTGTGTCTTGTTCCAAGTGATTTATTGAGACTGCTGTTATCTGAAAGCGGCAGATAACATGTTGCGGCTACAACCCTGTCACCTCTTACAATAACAGCACCATCATGCAATGGTGTGTTATGTTCAAATATATTAATCAATAACTGGCTTGTAACTATACCATCTACAGCTATTCCGGTTTTTTCATACTCTTCAAGTACCATATCCTGTTCTATTACAATCAGTGCTCCAGTATATGCAGCACCCATTTCATAGCAGGCTCTTACTATTTCTTCTGCCGTCTTACTGCTGAATCTTTCACCCTTGTCTTTTCCATCACTAAACCTGAACAAGCCAAACACAATTTTCTTTCTTCCGAGCTGTTCCAGAGCCCGTCTTAATTCCGGCTGGAAAATAATAACAAGTGCAATAATACCAACACTAATCGTTTTGCCGGCAATCCATAAAATAGTCTTAAGATTAAGAAGATATGCTATCATGGCAAATATAGCAACAACTATAATTCCTCTTAGCAGAACCCATGCTTTAGTATTCTTAATCCAGACCATTACATTATATAAAACGAAGGCAATTATGACAATTTCTATAATATCAGTCCACGTAATATGTGGAATATATAATTTAACCAGATAATCCTGTATAAAATTATTCACTCTACCGCCTCCATTTTATAATTTTACAATAATATCATTTTACTTATCATCATTATCATAGAAAAGAATATCATCCTCTTCTTCAGCTGATGCTGCCTGATATCCTGATTCTGTCTTATGTGAAGATGGTTTCTTCATATCTCTTATATCTGAAGTTTTCTTTGTTTTCTTTGCATTAATGTGCTTAATTCTTACATCTTCACTTGCCACATTAAGCTTAGGTACAGCTTTGACATAATAATAATATTCATCATCTTCATACTGTACATATTCTGTTCTCTTGTAGTCCAGTGCAAAGAACACAACATTGCATACATATGCAACAGCAGCACCAAGAATAACACCAAGTATCATAAGGATAATGCTGAAATCTGATTTAAGTGCAACTTGAAGCACAACAAGCATAAGGAATTCTGTAACACTGCCTGCAACAACAGCAATTTCCCATGCATGATTAATCTTCTGTCTTCTTATGATATAAACAACAAGAATTGTTATTACTGCTGCTATTACCATTACAAGCATCTGCTTATTCTTAATAAGGCTTTCTACAAGATAAGTTATCTGCTTCATGCTGTCTGTAAGTGACTGATTAGAAATTGCTGCCTCATAATCACTTGCTGTTCTTATTATATAATAAATTATTATTCCAAATCCAACTGGAATAATAGAAAGTGCTGATGAACAAAGGCCAATAACAACAGGTACTGCAAATGGAATCTTCATCCAGCAAAGAATAGCTGCCAATAACAACAGGTACTGCAAATGGAATCTTCATCCAGCAAAGAATAGCTGTAATAATAAGTATATAAGCTGTCTTTGGTGCAAATCTGAAATACAAAAGGTACATAAGCAATACTATGCATAATGTAAGCAACGCAAACTCTGCTGATATTGCATACAGATGAAACAGCATAAACACTGAAAGTATTACAAGTGTAAAACCACCTGGTAAAAATGCACATACAACAGAAAGTAATATTGCAAATAATGGATTCTTTAACTTGTCCAACCTGGTAAAAATGCACATACAACAGAAAGTAATATTGCAAATAATGGATTCTTTAACTTGTCCATATAACCAATGCTTGCATTAATCAGCAAAAATGATAT
>QRVH01000061.1 GCA_003458705.1 Eubacterium sp. AF22-9
GTTCATCCTGAGCCAGGATCAAACTCTCATAAAAAGGTCTTTGCTTCGCAAAGCCCTACAAGTTACTTCGTAACTTGAGCTTATTGAAACTAACCAAAGTAGTTTGCCTCGTCAGTTATAAACTAACTAGCTTAAATAGTTTCACCAAAACTTACTGTTTAGGTTCGTGTATCTTTCGATACTCGCAAGATTCATTAATGAATCATTTTAAAATTCTCAAAGAATTTCAAGGTTGTCTTTCTATTCAGTTATCAAAGATCTGTTCCTCAAACCCAGTATTTATCTGGTGTTTTAAGTCTTATTTATTACCGCTTACCGCGGCGACTTGTATATAATATCACCCGGTCTACATGTTGTCAACAACTTTTTTTATTTTTTTTAATATTTTTTCAATTAATTATATCTCCTATAATCAAATTACTATATACATACATTTTATGTAAGTTATCCACTATATATAGTTTTGCCTTTAACAAATGAAAAAAGCACTTTATCTGATTTCTTAAATCATAATAAAGTGCCTTTGAAAATCATTATTATTTAATTATAACTGTCCTGTCTGCTGATATGCATTCCATGCTTTCTGATATTTGAATGTATACATAATAAAGTGCCTTTGAAAATCATTATTATTTAATTATAACTGTCCTGTCTGCTGATATGCATTCCATGCTTTCTGATATTTGAATGTATACATTATTGCATATACAGCACATATTATAATAAGCCATCCACCTGGTCTTCCAGTTAATACAATCATATATATAAGATTAAATACTGAATACACTCCAAGTATAACCGCACATACCCTGCTCTTTGCAAACTGGATTCCCAGTCCAAGTCCTACTACAATAGCTACATCTAATATGCCAAATACATTTCCTCCAAGAATCACATTTGCAACTAGTGAAATTGCACCGATAACATATGCTATTATTGCTGATGCCCTGATATTTTTAGCAATAGGCTTAATACTCTCACACTGATCAAATTCTTCCTTTGTCATTCTTGTTGTTCCAGCATACATACTCTGCGGCATTCCATACTGATTCTGCATATTTGTCGGATATCCTGCACCAGGCTGATATGAGTTATTCTGCTGTGTGCCCTCATCACTTGCTAAAGGTGCTCCACACCCCTTGCAAAACTTTGCTCCCAATTCATTAGCCCTGCCACATGACTGACATATCATATTTCTATCCTCCTGTTTTATCTTATTGTACTAAACAGCACCCGTGTTATTGGATTATAATTATATAATGCCTCTAAAAATGTATTTCCATGTATCTGCAATAATATATTAGAAGCTGTCTCTGTTCCACTTATTGCTGTAACAATCGTGAAAAATATCCACACAACCACAATCCCTTCTATAAAACCTACTACAACACCACCTATCTTATCAGCCTGTTTAATCACTGGCAGCCTTCTCACAATTCCCGTTGCAGAAATAATTATTCTGAGTGCTATAAATACTACAACCATTATCAATATATATACAATGGCTGTCAATACTATATCTGCCAATCTCACTGAAATTATTTTCAATGTAAGTTCTTTTACTGATGTTGAAGAATAATCTTCTACTATACCCATGATTTCTGATTCTGGAATTTCCTTAAGAGTATTTGTCATACTCTCTGGTAAATTAACTTTATCACTTATCTCCCCTATCATCACATTCATGGATTCTATATAATTTGCAATCTGGCTGGTATCAATATTTACGGGCAGTTCATTTCCCTCAGCAAAATAATTGTCTATTTCCTTATTATCAGACAAAAGTTCGTATATTGACTGTGCCAGATTTTCATCTATATTAGTTCCTCTTTTTATAGACGATGTAGCTACAGGTGCAATTACCACCGACGCCACAATCGTTACAATCATCGCAGCCAGTGATAAAACAATTTTTATGACACCTTTTCTCCATCCTATAATGGCAAATATTCCTAAAATCAGTATAACTCCTATTAAAAGCATCTTCTGAATCTCCTTATCATTTTAATCTGATAGTCTGTATATATTTTGAATTAACAAGTGTATAACTTCCTCTGTTTCCGGTAGGAAGAACATTTATAACAGGCATATCAAAGTCTATATCAGCAAGCACCTTTCCTTTCATATTCATAAGAACAAATGTTGATGAATTACTCATCACCACACTTTTGCCATCGAATTTGATATCTGTATACTGTACTGCAAATGTGGTGTCAAAAACTTCTTTGCCAGACATATTATAAACCACCAGTTATATGGATCACCTGAATCAGAATTATCCAGAATCATGCCTATGTACTTGTCACTATAAAATATTTTTTCTATTTCATTATTAATTTCTATTGTATGCTCTAAGCTTGGGTATTCTTTAATCTTATAAATGCTTACAACATTTTCACCGACAGCAACTGCCTGTGTATCATCAATAAACTTTACATCACCAACTATGACATCATCATAATTAAAGCCACCAACTACACGCTCTGTTTCATTCTTTCCAACATCAGAAAAATTATAAAACACAACATTTGTTTTATTTCATCTCCACTCACCTTTATAAATGATGCAATCAGTTTTTTGGCATCTGATGATATGCTTATGTCCAATGGATATCCATCGCCTGACAATGTTGTTTTGACGCTGTATATCTTGTCGCCATTTGTATCATACATATTAATGTAATTAGCGTTGGTATCTTCTAGAACAGCTGCTATTTTTCCGCCTGACGAAACTTCAATCTGAAGTATTGGCATTGATGTATCTGCCTTGCCAACTTGTCCATCGGCATTAAACGAAAATGCACTGCTTCCATTTATATCAGCAACAGCAATTGAATTACCACATATACTTACCGCAGGATTCTGCATTGAATATGTCTGATTCCATATTACTTTTCCGTTACTCTTATAATATGAAATTCCATCATTACTATATCTTACATATCCATCTGCAAATGCTACATATTTTGATGATTCAATATCATCTCTGTTTATCGAATTAGTAATAGCATATGATTTGTAATCATAATTATCTATAACTCTTAATACAACAGCATATACTGCTATTGCTATCATCATAATCACCAGAATTACAACTGCCCATCTGATCTTATGTCTGCGTATTTTCTTTTTTACAACTTCTTCATCCAGAACATCATCATCATTTTCAGATGATGCTGCAACCTCTGTATTTATATTAATTATTTTCTTTACCGGGGCATTTCTGTCCCCATTAAATCTTGATTTTCCAGATATTATATCTGCCATATTAATCCCCTTTTTTAATTGCATGCAGTAACATAGCTAATTATATTGATTTTCCAGATATTATATCTGCCATATTAATCCCCTTTTTTAATTGCATGCAGTAACATAGCTAATTATACAATATTGGGGAATTTTATCAAGGAAGTTTTATCTGCTGACCTATATACAACACATTTTCATCTTTTATATCATTATATGCAATCACTTCTTTACATTTTGAGGTATCTCCATAATACCTTTTGCATATTCCCATTATTGTGTCGCCAGACTTAACTGTATATATAACAGGTTCTTTTACTGTAGCGGCAACTGTCTGTTCTTCTTCTGGTGTAACAGTCGTTACAATTACACTCTCTGTAGCTGTTGCGCTAACGCTTGTCTCCTCTGCCGGCGTTTCTGCCTCTGTAGGATAAACCCCACCTTCAAGTTTATTTACTGGCACAACATCATCCTCTTTAGTTGCATCATTTCCTGACATCTGAACCATCAGACTGCTGATTGACTTGTCAAATTTTTTCATTTTCTGATAATTATTCATCAGATTAATGCCAATTACCAGAATTACAACCACCATAAATGCACTTACTCCATACATAAATCTGGCACTTTTCTTCTGTTCCCTCAGTTCTTCTTTTTCTTTTATTATGTTTCTTATTGATTTCATAACCTTATCAGGACCTTCTTCACTTGAACTTCTCTCACGTCTTTCAAGCATATATTCCTGCATTTCATAGTTTCTTTCATAAAAACATACATATCCTTTTTGTTTTTTTAACTCACCATTTTCATAAAGGTAGAAATTCTCTTCCTTCTCAACCGTATCAATAAGATAAAATGTTTTCATTGTTCCGGCAAAATTATCCAGATGTATCTTCTTTAATTTCATCATTCTCTCTGGCGTTACTTCTGGTATTGCCGCAAACCATCCCACAACAGACAAATTCGGAAAATATTTTTCTATATCAGAATATATGCCATTCCATACATTCTCGTTAAAATATATTCCTTTTTCTTCTACCTCCTGCCCTAACTTTGCCTTTATTATGCCTTTTATAAAGACGCATTTTTCCTCTCCATCGATCTGATTCTCCCCCAAAAGAACCCCCGCCTGTGAATCTGCAGGATTATTGTATGCTATGGAGTTTATATATGTAAAAGCATAATCTTCTATATATATTTTCTTGTCAGAGCTTACTTCACCTATCTGTTTGATATTTTTCGGTCTTCTTACGGCCGCACCCCTTGTAACCTTTTTAGACTTGTCCGAGTTTTCCTCATTACATATTATCTCTATCATGGTGCCTCCTTCTACTCTTATTCATCAGAATAATATCACCACAATTAAGAAAAAATTATCAGATTTTGTCAGCACACAAAAAAATATTCAAAAAGTTTTTTGTAATAATTAAAGTATTCCCAACGTACACATTATTAAAGAGTTTGTCTCATTAAATAATATCCGGAGGTATATATGCTTTATTATTTTGATTCCAAAAAAACTGCTTCTTCTATTAAAATGGGAAAAATGCTTAGTACTATTGTAAGCCAGACCATCCTGCCAGAACAGGAAATAATTATTCTTTGTATTGGAAGTGACCGCTCTACAGGTGACAGCCTTGGTCCTTTAATCGGTCATCAGTTTAAAAATTATGTTACTCCCGGATTATATCTTATTGGAGATTTACACGAACCTGTTCATGCAGCCAATCTTAATTATTGTATGAAATCAATAAATAAAACTTTTGACAATCCTTATATAATTGCCATTGACGCATCATTAGGAAAAGAAGAGCATATAGGGTTTATGACTCTTGCTACAGGACCGTTAAAGCCTGGTCTTGGAGTTAAAAAAAAGCTGCCTGAAGTTGGAGATATCCACATCACAGGAATTGTTAATTCTTCCCGCGAAATGGAATTCTCTACACTTCAGACAACCCGTTTGTCAATTATATTCCAGATAGCTGATGCTATTGTACTTGCCCTCAGAACTTTTAATGACGATTATTATATACAGCAAGTGCCTGCGCTATCGTATCTGCTGAGTCAGACTTCATAATCTGATTCAGCTCAGACAATTTGTCCATGCTCATAAAATCCTTGCCCAGATAAGCTTCATAATTAGATGAGATATAAATTCTCTGTTTTTTAACCAGATCATCAAGATCATCATACTCTGCCTTTTTCTTTTGAAGTTCAGTTTCCATACTGCTTAACTTTTCTTCATATCTTTCATTAATTTCATTTACAATATCTTTCTTTGTAGTATTCTCAAATTCTTCCAAAGCAGCATTCTTTTCTTCTTCGATTCTCGATATCTCATCATGCAGACTATTGATTTTTGAATCATAAGATTCAAGACCATACATATCTTCATTTTTATCTTTTTTGATATTTTTCTCGATTTTCTTAATACGCTTTTTATTGTCAAGAATCTGTATTCTGGTATCCTGAGCTGCCAGTATCGTTTCTTTATGTTTTAACAACACTGCCCTGTAAATGCATTTTATAACCAACATGCATATCAGGGATACTGCTATACAATATACTAAAAGAATCACTGTGGAATAACCGGCAGTACAAACAGAATAACTGGAACAGCTGCAAATATAACCAACAGCAGTATTACATCAATAACATAATCCAATAGTTTCACAGGATTAAAAACCGCTATAAATATCTGGCTATTACATATCTTAGATATATTCTCATGTATAAATGCTTCATTAATCTGTTCTGCCAAATCAGAATTTTCTGCTCTTAAAGATGCTGTCTCTGCATTAATTCTATCTTTTACACCAGCCATCTTTGCCTTATCTCTTGCTACAGTTACATTTTTTATCTTTTCTTTATCTGCATTTATTGATTTGTCATATCCATCACATATAGCATCAATACTGGCTTTTATCTTAGAATCTGTTTCATTCTGCTTTTCTTTTTGAGCATTATCTAATTCCTTAGATATATCCTTCACACTTTCTGAAAGCTTTTCCAGCCTTTCTTTCTTGGAATTATGTTCTTTCATATCGCCAATAATCTGCTCAAGCTGTTTCTGATTACCATTCAGTATATTCTGTTCTGCCATGTACTCACCAACTTCCGTATATACTAATATTTCATCTTAATTACTTGTTCTCACGATAATAATTGATAAGACAACCATCAAGAATTATCTGTCTCTCATCATCTGTAAGTTCACCTAGCTTAAGTTCGAACTCTTTCATGTCCTTATTAACAACAAAAAGCTTTGATTGTAGATACCTTGTTCTTAATTGCATCCTGAATCTCTGGAATGAAGATATAATCTTCATTCTCAAATGGAAGTTCTCCCTTATCAATTATGAATGGAAGCATACCCCAATTAATAAGGTTAGAACGATATCTCTTAGTAGCGTATTCATTAGCTATATTAGCCCACCCGCCAAGTACCTTCTGACATGAAGCTGCCTGCTCTCTTGCTGAACCGTCACCCGGCTTAACTGCAAATATAGTACTTCCTACTCCAACATTAGACTTGTGGACATCATATGTCTCTTTAATCTTATGCATGATTTCTCTAAGCTCTGGTAATGCTTCTCCCATGCACTGTCCTGCTTCTCTTGCCTTTTCAGCCTTCTGTACTTCCTTGGCACGTCCTACATATGCAGGATCTTTTCTTGAAAGTGCAAATTCAGCAAGGCCAAGAGGATTAGATCTGTATGATGAAGTCTCTCCTGATGGAATAAGTTCATCGGTTGTTGTAACAGGATCATGTATCTCAGATACAACCTTAATGATAAGGTTCTCTGGAAGTGCAACCATTTCTGGCCAGTCCTTGATATTAGGACCAAACTGGATTTCCTGATCTGGATCTGCAACACCCTTGCTGTCAAATACTCTGTTTGCATAGATTGAGCTGTCAAAATGATATGCTGGTCCTGTGAACTCTACATCCATATCTGTCGCTGCTGTAAGGAATCCCTTATTAGCTGCTGTTGCGGCAATAGAACGTGCATCCATAAGTGCAACAGATGATATCTGACCATTCTGTAACTTAGAGCCTTCTCTGTTAGGGAAGTTTCTTGTTGAATGTCTGATTGAGAATGCATTATTAGCAGGTGTATCTCCTGCACCAAAGCATGGTCCACAGAATGCTGTCTTAACAATTGCACCTGTCTCCATAAGGTCTGCAAGTCTTCCATTTCTTGCAAGTTCAACATAAATAGGTGTACTTGCAGGATATACACTGAGTGTAAACTCATCTGCGCCAATAGACTTTCCTTTAAGAATATCTGCTGCAGCACATATATTCTCAAAACCACCACCGGCACATCCGGCAATGATTCCCTGATCAACATAAAGCTTGCCATTCTTAATCTTATCTGTAAGCTTATATTCAACCTGTCCATCAAGACTTACAAGAGCCTTCTTCTCTACATCATGAAGAATATCCTCAAGGTTAGCATTAAGTTCTTCAATTGTGTAAGTATTGCTTGGATGGAATGGCATAGCAATCATTGGCTTGATTGTACTTAAATCTACATATACAACGCCATCGTAATAAGCAACATTTCCCGGATTAAGTTCCTTATAACTCTCACTTCTTCCGTGAATATCATAGAATTCCTTAACCTTATCATCTGTTCTCCAGATAGATGAAAGACATGTTGTCTCTGTAGTCATAACATCTACACCAATTCTGAAATCAGCACTGAGTGATGAAACACCTGGACCAACGAACTCCATAACCTTATTCTTAACATAACCGTTACCGAATACAGCACCAATAATAGCAAGTGCAACATCCTGAGGGCCAACACCCTTAGCTGGTTCTCCTGTCATGTAGATAGCTACTACTCCCGGTCTGTTAATATCATATGTCTTATTAAGAAGCTGCTTAACAAGCTCTGGTCCACCTTCGCCCATAGCCATTGTTCCAAGAGCTCCATAACGTGTATGGCTGTCTGAACCAAGAATCATCTTGCCGCCTTCAGCCAGCATCTCTCTTGCAAACTGGTGGATTACTGCCTGATGAGGTGGTACATATATTCCACCATATTTCTTTGCACATGTAAGTCCAAACATATGATCATCTTCATTAATAGTTCCACCAACTGCGCAGAGACTGTTATGACAGTTAGTAAGTACATAAGGAATTGGGAATTTCTCAAGCCCTGATGCTCTTGCTGTCTGGATAATTCCAACAAATGTAATATCATGTGAAGTCATCTTATCAAACTTAATCTTTAACTTCTCCATGTTTCCAGATGTATTATGGCTTTCAAGAATTCCATATGCAATAGTATTCTTAGAAGCTTCTTCCTTAGTTACTGAACATCCTGTTTTTGCTGCCACTTCATTTACAGCAGAAGCACTATCCTCCACAATGTCAACGCCATTGATAAGATATGCTCCTCCTTCACTTAATTTAATCATGTTTTCTCCTCTTTCTATATCATTGCGGTTTCCCGCTTAATATCTGATTCATACCCTCTTTATGCTAAAAACATATAAAATTAAAGATAAGGTGTAACCTTTTCTACAATTGATGCTATAGCTGCATTGTCCGCAGTTCCCGGAACCCAGCCAACCTTAACTGTATCACCTTTAATTCTTGGAATAATATGCATATGAAAATGAAATACTGTCTGCCCTGCAACTTCTCCATTATTCTGTACAATATTAAGTCCGTCAAAATCCAGCGCCTTCTTATACGCCTTAGAAATCTTTGTTGCTACTTTAAATACATGTGCTGCCGTGTCATCATCCAGTTCATATATATTGTCAAAATGTTCTTTCGGCAATATAAGCACATGTCCTTTAGCGGCTGGATTAGCATCGAAAATAACTTTTACGATATCATCCTCATAAAGAGCATTCGTTGGAATCTCGCCGTTTGCCAGCTTGCAAAAAATACAATCATCCTTTTTCATACTATTTCCTCACTTTACGCGAAATTTGTCGAAATACTTTTGTTTACATGTATTTCGAATATGTATATACTTTAATATATACTTTTATATGATAACTTAAAGAAGGTTCGATTTACAACCTCATAGCAAAAAAACTTATTAAATTTAATGTCTGAAAGGAATTTTTAAATGTTAAACTATGATGAATACAAGAAATTAAATGAATTGATAAAATATTCTCCAGACCTTGAACCAATTATTAATAAAATGTCCTTTATCTCGCCATCTGAATTATCTATCGATTCTCATGACATAAAAAATCATATAGCCTATTTAAAAACAAGTTTTCAGCTTCTTAAGAAAAAATGTCCGGAATTGTCTGATATCAAATACTTTTCGCGTATGGAAAATGTTTTATCAGAACTCATACATCATATGGATCGTACAACCCTGTACCGCTATAGTATGAAGGATGCAGATATATCTCCTGTCAATATAAATGATATTCTTTATGAAATGCCTGACATTATTGACGATACAATTGACAATGATTGCAGCTTCGAGTTTAATCTCGGTAACATCCCTGATATCCTTATCAATTATGACCACTTAAAAATGATGCTGACAGAAATTATATTAAATGCCTGTGAAGCCTCTGAATATACTGGAGAAATAACTCTTTATTCTGAAAAGTGTAACACTTCTGAAATACATATAAAGATAATAAATGATACTACAGTCCCTGCATCAAGCTTCCCCCATCTGGAACAGATGGTACAACCTTTTTTCTCAACCAGGCAAAATCATTGTGGAGTCGGACTATCCATTGTTCACCAGATATGTATGAAATATAATATGGCTTATTCACTTACATCTGATAACAATAAAACCATCTTCAGCATTATTATTCCGTGCAGTACTGACTAATTAGCATTCAGATTTCAGATTAATTCTGAAATCTGAATATTTCATCAAGCATTCTTAATGTTTTCAGATTACCCCTTGCTGTCATTGCCCCTGTCATGAATGCTCTGTGGAAAGTCTGCTGTCCATTAACAATATTATCAAAAGTTTCTTTATTAAGCTTTCCTATTACATCCGCATTCCTGTTCTCTCCAAGTTCTACTTCAATGTTACTTCCATCAACATATATACTGATGAGTTTATCTTTATCACTTATTGATAACATATATGTACTTTTATACCCTGATGAAGGAGTAAAATTGTCTTTAAAGACATCTATATAATAATTATCTCCTCCATTTTCCTGATCATTAAGCAGTTCCTTATATATGCTCGCAAGCGATTCAATATCCTCTTTTTGTGTTTTAACAAATGTATCATCAGACACATATTTAGATAACTGCTCACTCTCTTGCGGAGTAAGTTTTATAGTATCTTTAAGAACATTATTCTTTATTGTCTGACTGCTTGATGGTAATTGCTTTATTTTCTGCGAAATTGTTCTATATACATTTTCTGCATACTTTTCAATTATGTTGTTATATTCAGTATTAAATTCAAAATCTGTTGTATCATCAATATATGCACTTAATGACGGACCTATCTTTCCTCCAATTATCTCCCATGAATTATTCAATGCCAGTGTAACTTCTCGTTCTCCATATGTTCTGGCCATTACAACAGGAAACATATATACATCAGATACCTGTGATTTATCCGAATATAACCAGCATGAATCCAGCAGAGTCTGCATATAGCCACCCATACCTACCCATTCCACAGTTGTCGCAAAAATAACACCATCCGCTTCTGTTATTGTCTGTGATAATGTAGTTATTGTATTTTTCATCTCATACAGGTTATATCTTGTCACATTGACATTAAGTTCGTTAAGTACTTCCTGAATTTTGTTAATAGCAAAAATTGTAGGGTCATCAACCAGACCTCTTCCACCGTAGTATATATTAATATTCATCTTAATAATCCCCATATATGTTTAATTATCTATATCAGTTATCATTGATATATTAGTGTGAATATAGCATAAAATCTAGCTTATTTCAACCTTGAAGGAAACTGCTGCCAGCTTTAATATATCTCCGTTAAAAAGCTGCCTCTTTTCATGATTATTAAGTCTTTCCCCATTAACATATGTACCATTCGTAGCATTAAGATCCTCTACAGCATATATATCCTCCGATAGCTTATCATTATAAATACAACAATGCATCCTGCTTATAACGTGTGCTTCCACTATAACATCTGCCATTTTGTCAAAACTCCCTATAACATATGGATATTTGTCCATTTCAATAGTACTGATATTTTCTAATTCTTTTGTATGCATTAAAGGATTCTGCACACCATCATCTTCCACCATATGTAATTTTAAAGTTTTCTTTTTCCCAGACGCCCCAATATAGTCTGACAAAAGGATTGTTTCATTACACATATCGTCATACACATCTGTCTTATCTTTCTGTTCAGGTTCTCTTTTTTCTTTTATCACATATGGAACTTCCTCTTTCTCAACAATAGTAACTGTATTCTCTTTCACATGATGTTTTTTAGTATAAAACAAAATTCCTGTTCCCGATCCCAATGACACAAAAGCAACTAACGATGGTATGTTTATTGGCATCATATCAGGCAATATTATATTAACCAGACCAAATGCTATCATCAGGGCCCCCACAATTACCTTTCTGGAAACGACTTTGTCTGTCACTTTTTCCTCTTTATCCACCTTAATCTGTTCTGGAAATACCGAAATAATTCTGTTACTGAAACAAAGAAACCAATTGCGATTGAAGTGTCAGTTCCGGATGAATTAATTAATACAGATGCAAATAAGACAAG
>QRVH01000062.1 GCA_003458705.1 Eubacterium sp. AF22-9
GTTTCCGGCTCGGTTGGTGTCTCCGGCTCTGTCGGTGTTTCCGTCTGCGTTGGGCGTCTCTGGTTCGGTTGGTGTCTCCGGCTGCTTTGGAATTACATTTATTGTGACTTTAGCTGACTTGGTATATTCTTTTCCATCTACAGTAAGGACTACTTTATAAACAAATATGTCCTTTCCACTGAAGTCTTTATCCGGGATATATTCAAATGTTCCATCTTCATTAAATTTTATTTTTCCATTTTGGACAGTTTTTTCCATTGCTGTCTTTAATGTAAGATTCTTCTTTGGATTATTAACTATTTCATTTCCGTCATTTATAAGAACTGTCTGTGCATTAAGTGTCTCATTCTGATTAACTGTGTATTCATCATCGACGGCATGAGGTAATATTACTGCTGCCGGAGTCTCTTCAAACTGCTGCATATAGCTAAGACCGTCTATTGTTCCATCAAACTGACAGCCATCGTTAGTATATGAATATCCTGTATATCCGTCTTTTGCCTTTATTTTAACTGTAACTGTCTGTTCTGTTGCAGAAATTTTTTCAGGGTATTTCACTGTAAATGTTCCATCTTTGTTATCTGTAACATTTTCCTGACCTGCAACAAGCACAAAATGTTTATCCAGTGTGTCTGTTACTGATGATGTTTCAAATGGCAGACTGGTCATTTCTGTCATTATCTGTTTAAATCTGTTATTTAACTGCTCTGCATTTGCTGCTGTATAGAATTCTTTAGCATATCCTCCATCTGAAAATGTAAAATAAGTTTTTCCCCATGATTTTTCATAGTTTAATGATTTATTTCCTAATGATACTTTTACGAGATCAGTTATATCTGATTCCTTACTCATAAGAACTATCGTGTATATATCAGCACCGGCAGCTTTTAACTCTTCACCGGCCTTTCCTGCATAATATGAACCGTTTACTTCATCCCGTGGTTTATTATATCTATTAATTTCATTATTATTTTTTATATAATAATATCCACCTATTTCCCCATTATCGTATCTGTTAGCTCCACCATCAGTAAAAAGTATTACTGATGCACCTGTTGTATCACCAGCAATTTCTGATACCTGCTTTAATCCCTGCTGGATATTAGTTGCTGAACCAAGTCCCCTGCCTATCTTTGTAACATCATTTCTCTTATAATAACTTTTATAATCATTATTATACATTTCTTCATTGTATATTAAATTTAGTTTACTCATAATATCATTTTTGCTTGATGTTCTGGTTATCTCTGTTCTTGCTGAACCACAATATGAAATAACCGATACTTTATTAGATGTGCCTTCTGACAGAAATTCATCTAAGAATTTTTCAACTGCATTTATTGTAACACTCCATCTTGTCTTTTCATAAGTCGGTGCCATTGCGTCTGAGTCAACATCTTCGTCAACTGAGCATGCCATACTGAATGACCTGTCTAATACAAGTATCACATTCTGATTTTCACTTTTTATTGATGGAAGATTCTGCGATTTTGCAGAAAACTGAAGTGTATAGTAACCATTTTCGTCTGGTGTTTCACTTTGTATAGATTTTTCAAGATATAATGTTCCCTGATAAGAATACGATTTGGCATATATTACGGTGTTTTCTGTAATTGCTTCTCCATTTTCAATTCCACCTGCAATTACACCATAGTTCTTATTGCTGGATTTCAGCTTTACAGTATTGCCATTTTTTATATATACATCTTTAGTCTGGTCGCCTATTTTAAATGTGACTTTACTATAACCGTCTTTTGCTGTATCTGATACTTCATTCTCCGTTACAAGTATTATATTATCTGAAAGTACATTTTCTGCGGCGAGCGTCTTATTTGTCATAAACGGTAGTATGCCTGTCACTATCAGGATAATTGTAAGCATTCCTACAATTATCCTGAGTGTCATTTTCTTTTTCATGACTTTTCCTCCCATTTAATCTTAAGGCCGTAATAACAGCCCTTAATATAAATTAATATTAGGAGTATTTACCATTTATTCCATATTTATACTCTGCAATATTCTTTTATAGCTGTTTCATACAGGTTGTTTCCCTCACTGTCAATTACTACAATTACAGGAAGGTTTTCCACTTCAAGTTCTCTTATAGCCTCTGTTCCTAAGTCATCATAAGCAATGACTGTGGATTTCTTAATACATTTACTAAGAATTGCTCCTGCTCCTCCTACTGCTGCAAAGTACACTGCACCATTTCTTACGATTCCATCAATTACTGCCTGTGAACGCTTTCCCTTTCCTATCATTCCCTTAAGTCCCAGGTCAAGAAGGTCTGGTGCGTATTTATCCATACGGCTTGCTGTTGTAGGACCTGCTGAGCCTATTGGTCTGCCCTCTCTTGCCGGAGATGGTCCCATGTAATATATTATGTTGTTTTTCATGTCTATTGGAAGTGGCTGTCCTGCTGCCAGAGCCTCTGCCATTCTCTTATGTGCTGCATCTCTAGCTGTATATATTGTTCCTGTTATATATACATAATCTCCTGAGTGAAGACTCTTTGCATCTTCATCACTTATTGGTGCATTAATATATTTATCCATGATTAGCCTCCCTGATTATATTACCCTGTGTGAATGTCTGTTTACATGGCAGCAAATGTTTACTGCAACCGGAAGTCCTGCAATATGTGTAGGATATGTCTCTATATTGATTGCAAGTGCTGTCTGAGTTCCGCCAAGTCCACCAGGGCCTATCCTAACTTATTGATTTTCTCAAGCATTTCTTTTTCTAAGTCACGGACATATTCAACTGGGGATTCTTCATTCAGATCTCTTGTTAATGCTTTCTTTGCAAGATATGCACATTTTTCAAATGTTCCTCCAATTCCTACACCGACTACCATTGGAGGACAGGCATTAGGACCTGCATCCTTTACTGCTGTAAGTATTGCTTCCTTTACACCTTCTATTCCATCTGCCGGCTTTAACATGAATACTCTGCTCATGTTCTCGCTTCCGAATCCCTTAGGTGCAACTGTTATGTCGACCTTGTCTCCTGGAACTATGTTAAAATGTATTACTGCCGGAGTGTTATCTTTGGTATTCTCTCTGTAGATAGGATCTTTTACAACTGACTTTCTTAAATATCCTTCAACATATCCTCTTCTTACACCCTCATTAATTGCATCTGTGATATCTCCGCCTGTAAGATGGACATCCTGACCAACATTAATGAATACTACTGCCATTCCTGTATCCTGGCATATAGGTATCATATCCTCTCCTGCAATCTTTAAGTTTTCTTCAAGCTGTCCAAGAACCTGCTTTCCAAGTGCAGACTCTTCGTTTTTTACTGCTTTTTCAAAAACATTCTTCATATCATCTGTGAGAAAATGATTTGCCTCTATGCACATTTCTTTAATGTTGTCTGTTATTATTGATACATTAACCTCTCTCATTCCCAATTCCCTTCTTGTATTTTAATTATTAATTAATCCAGTAAATACTAAAAACCTTTTTAATTCTTCACGCCAGAATTTCCATTCATGTCCGATTTGTTCAATTTCATCGTATACATAATTGTATTCAATATGGCTCATGAAATAATCTCTCAATATATGATTCATGTCTATCCATGGATCAAGTTCTCCGCAGGCATGATATATTTCAGGTTTTACACTTTTCTGCTCTATTAATCTGTCTGCCTGATATGTGATTCCATATTCTGTTTTATGCAGGTCTCCATCACCATAAAGCTCTATTCTTCTTATTGACTTTTCACTTCCATCATTAAGAAATTCTGAATCAGCTTTGTCACCTGCTGAAAATGCTCCTACAGTTCCATATTTCTCAGGATATTTGAGAGCTATATGAAGACATCCGTATCCACCATTAGAAAATCCTGATACGTAGTTATTCTCTCTTTTATCAGAAAGACATGGAAACATATTCATAATTATATTAAATAATTCTTTTCCAACATATGACTCATACTTATCTCCTATATTCATATTAACAAAGCATGAATTCTGCACATTTGGAAGTACTGCTGCAAACCTGCCTTCATCAACATATTCAGCTATTGGTGAATGATACAGCCATACAGTATTATCACCACTGCTTCCATGATATAACCATAATACAGGAAGCTTCTCATCATTTTTCATATCTGATGGGAGAATAACTGTGCATTCCATATTACGCTTAAGATATATAGAAAAGTGATTAACATTCATTACTGTTGCCATATATATCCTCCATCCTGTACGACTGGTCTTTTATTATATTAACTGTCTCATGTATGCATTTATCCCAGAAAGTAAAATCATGATTACCAGCAGTTTCATAATAATTTACTTTAAGTCCTGAATCTGATGCATATTTATTCCACTGTCTGCTCATTGTAAGAATCTGATCAGATAATCCACATCTTATGTAAAATTCCGGGTAATTTTCCACATTTGTCTTGAAATTATTCTCTTTTATACAATTCATTATATCAAAGCGGTTATCTGATAATTTTTCCCTGTCTCCAAATATCTGATATGTATTTATTCCCTGTGGATTGTCAAATCTTTTCTCTATATCAAGCAGTCCTGAATATGAGAACACCTTGCCATACACATCAGGTTTAATAAGTGCAGCATGTACAGCTCCATATCCGCCCATTGACATTCCTGCTATGTAACGGTCTTTTCTGTCACATGATAATCCAAACCAGTTAGTACAGGTTTCTATAAGTTCTTCTGTTAAAAATGTAAAATATTTTCTTCCATGAACATTATCTACATAACATTTGTTATCACCTGAAATCATTATGACTGCTATATCTGTATTATCTACATAATCTGCCACTCTGGATTTCGTAATCCATGTTGTATAATCTCCTCCCATTCCATGAAGAAGATATAATGTCTTATAATTTCCTCTTCCCTGAGGAATAATTGCATTAATCATAACGGGCATACCAAGTATTTTTGATTCATAATTAATATTAATTAAAGCCATATTATCTCCTGCTAAAAAGGAAACCGTCACATATATAAATGTGGCAGTTTCCTTAAGATTAATCTTCAGATTCTACTGTTTTATCTGTGTCTTCTTCAAAGCCTTCTGCATCCTTACCATCTTCATCAGCAGGCTGCTTCCTTACTTTGGCAATTGTTGCTACTTTAATTCCTTCATCAAGGTTAATAAGTTTAACACCTGATGTTATTCTTCCAAGATTAGATATATCTGAACACTGAAGTCTGATTATAATTCCTTCTGTTGTAATAAGCATTACTTCTCTTGAATCATCTACAGCCTTAGCTCCTACGACATTACCTGTCTTTTCTGTTATCTTGTAACATTTGACACCTTTACCACCACGATGCTGAACTGTATATTCGTCAATGTCTGTTCTCTTACCCATACCATTCTCAGATACTATAAGCATAGTATCTCCCTGGGTACTTACCTGAACACCAACAACTTCATCTTCATCCATAAGACTCATACCTATAACACCCATTGCTGAACGTCCCGTAGGTCTTACATCTGTTTCCTTAAATCTTATACACTGTCCAAGCATTGTTACCATAAGAATCTCTGCCTGGTCATCTGTAAGTTTAACTTCTATAAGTTCATCATCTTCTCTTAAGTTAATTGCCTGGATTCCTGTCTTTCTTATATTGGCAAAATCTTTAACAGGTGTCTTTTTAACTATACCCTTCTTAGTTGCCATAAACAGGTAATCTGTATCCTGAAGTGTATCAATCTTAACAGGAACTACTGCTGTGATTGTCTCACCAGGTGCTAACTGTAAAAGATTAATTATTGCAGTTCCTCTTGAAGTTCTTGATGCTTCAGGAATTTCATAAGCCTTTAACTTATAAGCTCGTCCTGTGTTAGTAAAAAATGTAAGTACATGATGTGATGTTGTCATGAATAAATCTTTGATGTAATCATCATCAATTGTCTGCATTCCCTTTATTCCCTTACCACCACGATGCTGGCTCTTAAAGTTATCAGGTGTCATTCTCTTTACATAACCTAAGTTAGTTCTTGCAATAACACATGGTTCATCTGGAATAAGGTCTTCCATTGAGATATCATATTCATCATATCCGATAGAAGTTCTTCTGTCATCACCATACTTGTCTGCTATCTCTGAAATCTCAGTCTTGATAACTCCAAGAAGTAACTTTTTATCTGCAAGAATTGCCTTATATTCTTTAATCTTCTCATGAAGTTCCTTCAATTCAGCTTCAAGCTTGCTTCTTTCCAGACCTGTCAGAGCTCTCAGACGCATATCTACGATAGCCTGAGCCTGTACTTCTGAAAGTGCAAATTCAGCTATTAAACTTTCCTTGGCAATCTGTACATTTGCAGAACCTCTGATTATTGAAATAACTCTGTCGATATTATCTAAAGCAATCATTAAGCCCTCTAAAATGTGGGCTCTTTCTTCTGCCTTATTAAGATCAAACTTTGTTCTTCTTGTAACGACTTCTTCCTGATGAAGAAGGTAATACTTTAACATGTCATACAGGTTAAGCACCTTTGGCTGGTTATCTACTAATGCAAGCATGATTACACCAAATGTATCCTGTAACTGTGTGTGTTTGTATAACTGGTTAAGTATTATGTTGGGATTGACATCTCTTCTTAACTCAATGGCAATTCTCATACCTTCTCTGTCAGATTCATCTCTTAAATCAGTGATTCCATCAATCTTCTTATCTCTTACAAGCTCTGCTATCTTTTCGATAAGCTTTGCTTTATTAACCATGTAAGGAAGTTCTGTAACTATAATTCTGTTCTTGCCATTATTCATTGGCTCAATATTAGTTACAGCTCTTACCTTTATCTTGGCTCTTCCTGTACGGTAAGCCTCTTCAATTCCCATCTTTCCGATGATTGTTCCACCTGTAGGGAAATCAGGACCTTTAACTATATCAAGGATTTCCTCAATTGTTGTGTCTCTGTCTTCTTCCACCTTATTGTCAATCATCTTTACAACAGCACCTATAACTTCTCTTAAGTTATGAGGTGGAATATTAGTAGCCATACCTACGGCAATACCTGATGTACCATTACATAACAGGTTAGGATATCTTGATGGAAGTACTGTAGGTTCTTTTTCTGTTTCATCAAAGTTAGGTATGAAATCTACAGTATCTTTGTTAAGATCTCTTGTCATCTCCATAGATATCTTGCTGAGTCTCGCCTCTGTATATCGCATGGCTGCGGCTCCATCACCATCAACTGAGCCAAAGTTACCATGTCCGTCAACAAGTGGATATCTTGTATTGAAATCCTGAGCCAGCTTTACTAATGCCTCATAAATTGATGAATCACCATGTGGGTGATATTTACCCATTGTATCACCAACGATACGGGCACATTTTCTATGTGGCTTATCAGGACCGTTGTTAAGTTCTATCATTGAATATAGAATTCTTCTCTGTACCGGCTTAAGACCATCTCTTACATCCGGAAGTGCTCTGGAAGCGATAACACTCATGGCATAATCTATATAATAGTTTTCCATGGTTTTCTGCATATCGACTTCTTGAACTTTATCAAAGATATGTTCATCCATTATTATAATTCCTTTCCGTGAAGTTATTAATTAACGCAATGTGTAAATCTGGAATACGCCATGCATAAATCCTAATCACGCGCATTCGTAAAATCTACATACGCCATGCGTAAATCCTACGGATTTACTTATGTGGCTAATCGCCACATACAACTCAAAATTATAAAATATGCCCATGTATGCAAGCATACGGTCATATTTATAATTTTTCCTTGTGCATGGCTTGTTAGATATCCAGATTTTTTACAAACTTAGCATTTGCTTCTATGAAATCTCTTCTTGGCTCTACCTTGTCACCCATAAGTGTTGAGAATGTTACATCAAGTTCTGAATCATCATCTTCATTCATATTAACTCTTAATAATACTCTCTTGTGTGGATCCATTGTTGTTTCCCATAACTGTTCTGCATCCATCTCACCAAGTCCCTTATAACGCTGGACTTTGTTGTTCTGGTCTCTTCCAATTTCAGTCATTATTGCATTAAGCTCATCATCATTATAGGCATACCAGACTTTTTTATTCTTCTCAACCTTATAAAGTGGTGGCTGTGCAAGATATACATGGCCTTCTCTTATAAGATCAGGCATGAATCTGTACAGGAATGTAAGAAGAAGTGTTGCAATATGTGCACCATCTACATCGGCATCTGTCATAATAATAATCTTGTGATAACGAAGCTTGCTTATATCAAAATCTTCATGAATACCTGTACCAAATGCAGTAATCATCGCTTTAATCTCTGCATTTCCAAGTATTCTGTCAAGTCTTGCTTTCTCAACGTTAAGAATCTTACCACGAAGTGGAAGGATTGCCTGTGTAGCACGGCTTCTTGCAGTCTTTGCAGAACCACCGGCTGAATCTCCCTCAACGATATATATCTCACAATTCTTAGGATTTTTATCTGAACAATCAGCTAACTTGCCAGGAAGTGAAGTGCTTTCAAGTGCAGTCTTTCTTCTTGTTAAGTCTCTTGCTTTTCTTGCAGCTTCTCTCGCTCGCTGTGCAAGCAACGATTTTTCACATATAGATTTTGCAACTGCAGGATTCTGCTCAAGGAAGTAAGTAAGCTGTTCACTTACTATACTGTCAACTGCTCCCCTTGCAACTGTATTACCAAGCTTCTGCTTAGTCTGTCCTTCAAACTGCGGATCTTCAATCTTAACAGATACGATTGCTGTAAGACCTTCTCTTATATCATCACCTGAAAGTCCCTGATCACTATCCTTAAGAATCTTATTCTTTCTTGCATAATCATTAAAAGTCTTAGTCAGTGAATTTCTGAAACCTGTCAGATGTGTACCACCTTCAGGAGTCTTAATATTATTAACAAATGAATCAACAACTTCATTGTATCCATCATTATGCTGGAATGCTACTTCAACCTGAACATTGTCTTTCACACCTTCACAATAAATAATCTGGCTGTATAAAGGTTCTTTACTCTTATTAAGATACTGGACAAATTCCTTGATACCACCTTCATAATGGAATACTTTTTGCTGCTCAAGACCTTCTCTTAAATCTGTAAGAGTAATCTTGATTCCCTTAGTAAGAAATGCCATTTCTCTTAATCTGTGCATAAGAATATCAAATTCAAATACAGTTGTTTCCTGAAAAATCTCTGAATCAGGAAGAAAAGTAACCTTAGTTCCTGTATCCTCAATATCGCAGTCACCTACAATCTTAAGGTCATAACATATCTTTCCTCTTTCGTATCTCTGCTGATAAATGTGTCCATTTCTCTTTACCTGAACTTCAAGCCATTCAGACAAAGCATTAACTACAGATGCACCAACACCGTGAAGTCCTCCTGACACCTTATATCCTCCACCTCCGAATTTACCTCCGGCATGAAGAACCGTATATACTACTTCAATGGCAGGTCTTCCTGTTTTATGATTAATGTCAACAGGTACACCTCTACCATTATCAATAACAGTGATAGAGTTATCTTTATTGATCATAACCTCAATGTGTGTACAAAAACCTGCTAAAGCTTCGTCAATCGCATTATCAACTATTTCGTACACAAGATGATGAAGTCCTCTTCCTGATGTACTTCCAATATACATACCAGGTCTTTTTCTTACAGCCTCAAGACCTTCGAGTACCTGAATCTGGTCTCCACCATAATTCTTCTCTGCATTCTGATCTGCCACTTTAATTCCTCCTTGTTTTACGAAGCAAAATGTAATTAATTCTCATTAACTACATGTCCATCTGTTACTTTAAATATTTTATTGATATTCATTCTGTTATTAATGAATTCATCTAATCCGGTACAGGTAACAATTGTCTGGATATCACCTATGCTGTTTATAAGAAAATTCTGTCTGTTGCTGTCTAACTCAGACAAAACATCATCAAGAAGAAGCACCGGAGTATCCTTAATTACAAGCTTCACAAGTTCAATCTCAGACAGCTTCAGTGAAAGTGCTGCTGTTCTCTGCTGCCCCTGTGAACCATATTTTCTCACATCATTATCATTAATTAAGAATATAAGGTCATCTTTATGAGGACCTTTGCCTGTAGCCTTGTATTTAATATCCTTCTGTCTTGAATTCTTGACTTCTTCTTCAAAATCATTCACATCAACATCAGGAACATAAGAAACTTTAATATTCTCAATTCCTCCTGTAAGTCTTGAGTGAATACCACTGATTATTGTATTAATCTTTTCTATGAAACTTTCCCTGCCTTTAATAATAAGATTTCCATACTTAACAAGCTGCATATCCCATATATCCAGAGTCTCCATAAGCTGTTCTGATGGTGCAAATGCTATGTCTTTTAAAAGCTTGTTTCTCTGATTAAGTACTTTGTTGTAATTAACAAGGTTGCTTAAATATATCTTATCAAGCTGGCTCAGTTCCATATCCATAAATCTTCTTCTCTCAGAAGGCCCGTCTTTAATAATATTAAGATCCTCCGGTGAGAAAAAAACTATATTAATAATTCCAAAAAGTTCAACAGCTTTTTTTATTCTCTCAGAAGGCCCGTCTTTAATAATATTAAGATCCTCCGGTGAGAAAAAAACTATATTAATAATTCCAAAAAGTTCAACAGCTTTTTTTATTGGAATACCATTGACTGCTATACCTTTGGTTTTATTTTTCTTAAGGTGCATGTCTATGCGGTATTTCATATCATGCTTTAAAACATTCAGTTTAATATGAGATTCATCTTCCCCGAACCTGACTATTTCCCTGTCTTTGCTGCCACGATGTGACTTGGAAGTTGAACACATATATATTGATTCTAATATGTTAGTCTTTCCCTGAGCATTGTCGCCATATATTATGTTTACATGCTCATTGAACTTCATATCCAGAAATTCATAATTTCTGTAATCCTTTAACTCAACAGATTCGACTATCACATTAACACCTATTTTTTAATAAGAATACTGGATCCGTTGTATTCTACAACCTCTCCGCCAAAAAGCTTTTTTCCACGCTGTGTTTCAACAACGCCATTAACTTTAACTTCACCATCCTGAATAACAATTTTGGCTTCAACACCAGATTCTACTAATCCGGCAGCTTTGATTGCCTGTCCAAGTTTGATAAACTCATCTCTTAAAACTATTTCTTCCATAACTTTCCTTTCTCTTGTTAAGCTGTGAAGTTAACAGGAAGTATAAGATAAATATAATTTTCTTCCTTGTCTCTAATAAAGCAAGGTGATTTATGATTAACTAAATACATAGTAATATTTTCATCATCGATAACTCTTAATGCATCCATAAGGAACTTAGGATTGAAACCAATCATAATATCCTTACCCTCTTTATCAATATCAATATCTTCGTTTAGAGCACCAACTGCAGAATTAACATTTACCTGTAATAAACCATTCTGGATATTAATAATAATTGGCTTCTTATCTCCTTCTCTTATAAGAAGATTAGCTCTGTCGATAGAATCAAGAAATTCTTTTTTATTAATAGATACTTTAGTTTCATAATCATTAGAAAGCATCTGGTTGATCTTGAAATAACTTTTTTATTAATAGATACTTTAGTTTCATAATCATTAGAAAGCATCTGGTTGATCTTGAAATAATCACCTTCAATAAGTCTTGAAA
>QRVH01000063.1 GCA_003458705.1 Eubacterium sp. AF22-9
CTAAGTGATTGTTACAGATATCCGCCTTATTAAAAGCCGCTGTTTTGATTACTTCCGGATCTTTGTCTAACATTTTTTCTTCCTCTTTTATCTTAATAGTTTTAATCAATATGCCAAGCATAATTTTCAGTCTGGTTAGAAAGCCCAAATGAATTTTTTTAATCTTGCACCACATTTGTGTCAATGGATAATATGATGAATGTTTGCATGCAAATTAATACATTTTGTGTTATAATCAATTTCTTTTAATTTTAATCAAATTCATTCATTTTTCACATTTATCAGATTGACTTTTCAATCGCATATTGATATAGTACTAAAGTACCGTTTTATAGTACTGATGTAATAAATGTATTTTTCTTTTATAAGGTGAATAATTATGAAACTGCATGAAAATAAACAACATATTAAAGCAATAAATACAATTATTGAAAGCTGTCTGCTTGTTATTCTTATAGGCTTTGTTGCAACCATGATGGTTCTTATCGGTAAATTACAGGGAACTGCCAGAGTTATTAATTATACAGGTCTTGTAAGAGGTGCTACCCAGAGAGAAGTCAAGCTCGAAATCACCGGCAATTCAGATGATGAACTTATCAATTATCTTGACGGTATTCTTGAGGACCTTAAATATGAAGATGGCGACTATAATCTTATAAGCCTTGATGACAATGATTATAAGAAAAAACTTGATACTCAGATTGCTTTCTGGTCACAGTTAAAGGACGAGATATATAAAGTCCGTGAATATGGATATGAAAATACTAATATTGTAATTTTAAGTGAGGAATACTTCCATCTTGCCGACCAGACCGTATCTGCCGCTGAGAATTATTCTGAAAGAATTGCTTGGAATTTAAGATTATTTGAGACATTTACAGCAATAGACATGGTTCTTATAATTATATTTATAATTAATCAGACTATTCAGGCAATTATTATTAACAAGAAAAATACGCAGCTTGAAAAGCAGGCATTTCTTGACCTGCACACTGGTCTTCCTAATAAGAGCAAATGTGAAGAAATCTTCAGGAATAAAGAATTTATTACTGATTCCACTGCATGTATTATGTTTGATCTCAATAATCTTAAGAAAGCTAACGACACCCTCGGTCATTCCGTTGGCGACCAGTTAATTCTTAATTTTGCAAAACTTTTAAGAAATGTTGTTCCCTCTAAGGATTTTGTCGGCAGATACGGCGGTGACGAATTTATCGCAGTAATATATAACTCTACCAAGGACGAGGTTACCGAAATACTTAACCGTCTTGACAATGAAATATCAGAATTCAATGAACTTGGAAAGGCATTCAAGATAAGTTACGCTCACGGTTGTGCATTCTCCTCTGATTATAAGGACTGCACTTTAAAAACTCTTTTTGATAAAGCTGATAAATATATGTACGATAACAAACAGGCAGAGAAAGCCGGTCGGTAGCCGCTTTCTCTGCCCTTTTCTTAAACATTTTTAATTATAATCTGATAATTTCCGAAAGGTTATCCTGAATTCCCTTTGCAACCTCAGGCTTATTCATTGAATATACATGAATATGCTTAACACCATTAGCAATAAGGTCTATTATCTGGTCTGTTGCATATGCAATTCCTGCCTGCTTCATGGCAGCTTCTGTATCACCAAATCTGTCTACAATATTCTTGAATCTTTCCGGCACATTACATCCTGAAAGCTTCACTGCGTTCTTCACCTGAACCTGTCTTGTAATAGGCATAATTCCCGGAATTATAGGAACTGTTATACCTGCTTCACGCACTCTGTACATAAAATTAAAGAATATATTATTGTCAAAAAACATCTGTGTTGTAAGATACTCACAGCCTGCCTCAACCTTTTTCTTAAGTCCCTCGATATCTGCCGGTTTGCTTGCAGAATCCGGGTGAATCTCCGGATAACATGCGCCTCCCACACAGAAATCACCGTTCTCCTTAATTAACTTTACAAGTTCTGACGCATGTGTGAAATCTGTAAATGCATTTCCTTCAAAATCCTTTGGCACATCTCCTCTTAATGCAAGAATGTTCTCAATTCCTGCCTCCTTCATCTGTGAAAGTGCCTGTTCTATGCTCTCTTTAGTTGCACATACGCATGTTAAATGTGCTATTGTAGGAACGCTAAACTTCTTCTGGATATCTCCCGCAAGTCTTATTGTATGTCCCTTAGTGCTTCCTCCTGCACCATATGTAACGCTCATGTAGCTTGGCTTTAACTGTGCTATGCCAAATGCTGCTTTCTCAACATTGGCAAAATCCGTATCCTTCTTCGGTGGAAACACCTCAAACGACAAAGTAGTCTTGTCCTGTGCAATTAATTCTCTTATCTTCATAACCTGCCCCTGTAATTTTTACGTATTTTCCCATATTATAACATATGATTCATGTATGTTATACATTCTTTTGACAATTTATGCATTAAAATTTCTCAAGTGCTTTTATTGCAAATGTATGCTAGAATATAGAAATGACTTTACTATATTAACCCAGACATTGTATACATGGAGAAAAATAACATGAATAATTATAAACGCGGACTAATAACCGGCATACCTATTGCACTCGGATATCTGTCAGTTTCTTTTACCTTTGGAATTATGGCTGTATCCTTTGGTCTTAGCTGGTGGCAGGCCGTTCTCATATCTATGACAACAGTAACCTCTGCCGGACAGTTTGCAGGAATTGGCATTATGATCCATCCAGGACAGTACATTCAGATGCTTATATCACAGATTACTATTAATATAAGGTACTCTTTCATGTCTATATCAATCGGACAGAAAGCCGACAGCCGTTTCAGTGGCATATACCGCTGGCTTCTCGGTTTCTTTATAACTGATGAAATATTTGCAGTAGCAACTAAGGAAGATGAAATCAAGCGCAGCTACTTTGCAGGACTTGCTACCCTGCCTTATCTGGGCTGGGCATTAGGCACATTTATTGGTGCTATTCTTGGAAATATTCTTCCAGACCGCCTTATGAGTGCTTTAAGTGTTGCAATCTATGGAATGTTCGTTGCCGTGGTTGTTCCAGAGATGAAGAAAGCTCGCCCCGTCCTGATTGTCGTAATCATTGCAATTATACTTAGCTGCTTATTCTACTACATACCGCTTCTTTCTAAAATTTCCAGCGGTATAACAATAACAATTGTTGCTATCACAGCTGCCATTATCGGTTCAATATTCTTTCCGGTATCTGATGAATCTGATAACAGCAATAATTAATCTTATTGGAGGAACTTATGAAAAACAGTATTTTCTTTATATATCTGCTTATACTTGCAGGCACAACCTACCTTATAAGAGTTATACCTTTCACTGCAATTAAGGAAAAAATTAACAACCGCTTTGTCCGTTCTTTTCTTTATTACATACCTTATGCAGTTCTTACAGCAATGACAATTCCTGCAATATTCTATGCAACCAGCTGGTGGGTTGGTGCAGCTGCAGGACTTTTGACAGCCGTAATATTTGCTTTGAAAGGCAAAGGTCTTACAACTGTTGCTATAGCGTCATGCGTAGCAGTATTTCTTGTTGAACTTATAAGATTCTAATAATTCATAATAGAAATGAAATGGATTTTAATTCTTCTTTCCAATATATGATTCATATAAACTGTAATCACTATTAACAATAAGTTCTTCTGGGAACTGTGTATCTTCTATAACCTTATAGGCTCTGTCAAATTCACATATTCCCTCTTTTATATGTGCATCACTTCCTATAGATATGCAGACTCCTAATTCCTTACATATGTTAAGCATCTTAACATCATTCTCAAAAGCTCCCTGTCTTGGGCCATCCGGATTTAATGATGTATTATTAAGTTCAAGAAGCACATGCTTTTCCTTAGCGGCCTTTACAAGCTTTTCATAATCGACAGGATACCTTGAATCATCAGGGTGTCCTATAATATTAACATATGGATTATCCATTGCTTTAATTAATGCATTCGTATTCTGCTCTATACTTCCTGGCTTGATACATGGAATATGAAGGCTTGCTATTACAACATCACAGCCCTTAAGTCCATATTCTTTAAGATCAATATTTCCATCATAGTCCATAATATTAGCTTCACAACCCATATATATCCTGACACCACATTTTTCTCTTGGAATTATCTTCATATTAGAAAAATATAATATACCTGCGCTTCCCGGCATCTTGGGTGCATGGTCAGTTATCGCAAGGTGTGTAACTCCTATACCTGCTGCGTAAGATGCCATCTCATCAATTGTGTTATATGCATGACCGCTTACAAGTGTATGAGTATGTGTGTCTATTGTGTATTTCATAATTAAAGCTCCTGATTACCTGTTCTTTCTTTCACATAATTCTCCAGAACATTAACAGTTTTCTCTATTCCCAGAGGACTGCTGTTGATACACATGTCATAATATGTTGCATCTCCCCATTTACCTTCTGAGTATCTGTTATGATACTGTTTTCTTGTTCTGTCGTGTCTACGCATTTTAGTATATGCCTCTGATTCGGATAAGTCAAAATGCTCCATAACTCTCTGTATCTTATGCTCCTTATCGCCTGTTACAAATACGGATATAAGGCAGTCATAATCCTTAAGTACATTCTCTGAACATCTGCCGACTACTACAAATGATTCTCCGCTCTCAGCTTTCTTACGGATATAATCAAACTGAAACTGGGCAATAATCTCTTCATAAGAATTGGTGTGATTACCTACACGCCTCGACAGGAGACGGTTTCCCGGCTTTTCATCATATTTGTGAAAATCTGACACATCAGCATTCATCTGTTCTGCAATCTCGTCCAACATGCATCTGTCATAAAATGCAAGTCCTAATCTGTCTGCCAGCTTCCTTGCTATCTCATGTCCTCCGCTTCCGAATTCACGACTTATAGAAATAATCAACTGTTCTCCCATAAAACCCCCATTTCTGTACACATTTTGTGCACGAAGAATTAACAATACCTTACAAATATGCACACCATAGATATAAGCACAACTATTATAGTTGCCGGAACAGCTGTGCGGCAATACTTACCCCAACCAATCATATAACCATTCTTAGCTGCAACTGATGTTCCGACAACATTAGCAGATGCACCTATAGGTGTTGCACTTCCACCTACATCAGTTCCCATAGAAAGTGCCCACGCAAGAACAGAAAGGTCAACCCCTTGTGTCGCAGCCAAACTCTTAATAACCGGTACCATAGTTGCTGCAAAAGGAATATTATCAATAAGTGCACTTGCAAATGCTGAAATAATAATAATAATTGCAACCATAAGCTTAAGATTACCCTTGCTCACACGACCTATAAATGCAGCAATAATCTCTAATATGCCCGTCTGTTCAAGTCCACCTACAACAATAAACAGTCCTAAAAAGAACAAAATTGTTTTATAATCAATAGACTTCAACATATGTAAAGCCTTCCTGCCTGATACAATAAGTGAAAATATTGCTATAACAAGTCCTATAAATGCAACCGTAAGTCCTGTCAGTGCATGCGTTACAAGCATTACAACTGCACACATGAATATAACACAGCTTAATGCAAAATCTCTTCTGTTAGTAATAGTCTCTGACGGACTTGGCATAGATTCAGCCAGTTTATCAATATCTGGTGATGATTCCAGTTCTTTTCTATATGCTATAAGAAAATAAACCACAATAAATACCAGACTGATTACTGCAATCAGTCCTGTATGCGTAATAAATGTTGAAAATGAAAAATTAAGTGACGTACCAATAATTATATTAGGTGGATCCCCGCACATTGTTGCCGAGCCGCCCAGATTAGCACAGAATATCTCTGATAAAATCATTGGCACCGGATTAAACTTTAGCAGCTTGGCAAGCTCAATAGATACAGCTGCAAGAAACAATATAACCGTTATACTGTCTATAAACATAGCCAGTCCAAAAGACATTATCATAAATGTAATAAACAATGCTCTTGTACGATAGTGTACAGCCTTAGCCAGAAGCATACACAGCCATCTGAAAAATCCGGCAGCAGCCATAACCTCAACCATAATCATCATACCTGCAATAAATATAATGGTCGACCAGTTAATCCCTGTTACTGCCTCTTCAGCAGCTCCAGACTGATACCAGAAACCTGATGTAAAAATGCTTCTTAAATTAAGAGTACTAATAACCGCCTCCGGCGACCTCATGATAATTCCAAATACCCCAATCAGCGTCAATGCCCCACATCCAAGCGTCACATAATGCCTCTCTATCTTATCAAGAACTATCAATACAAACATAGAAATGAAAATAATTAATGCCAATACCTGCTCTGCTAACATATTAAATAACCCCCATCACATGTTAAATTAATAACAAACTTTTAACTGTATTATACAAACATATATAACTAATAGCAACATTTTTCCATTTATTCTGTCCTTTATTAATACAAAAAACACCATAAGAATACATTGCATTCGTTTCTTATGGTGCTTCTGTTTTAAATATTATATTGTATCAACAAGTCAACTATTCCAATTACTTAATAAGACTTTCCTTAATCTTAACAACTGCCTTATGGATATTAACAGGCTCATCCATTGTACAATTAGGGCGGTGGATATCATTAGTAAAGTATACTGTAAATTCACCAGGATGTAATGTAACGAACTGCTCATTCTCTACTGTCTCATAAAAGATATTGTCTTTACCAGCTGGCTCTTCACCTGTAACTCCTGGAAGAAGTGGTGCATATCCCTGAACTTCTTTTCCTGTGAAAAGATACTGGATATCAATATAATTTCTGTGACTTTCTGCACGCTTATTCTCAACTGGAGCTGTTGTCTGATCCTGAATAAGAACAAAAATGTTATCTCCATCAAGTTCATATCTTCCTACTGGAAGCTCAGCTGTCTCTGGCTTTGCAAGAAATTCAAGTGCAGTATTAATAGCTGCTGGGTACTGGTAGTTACCTTTTTTTGCATTAAGTGATGCGTAAATCATTATTATTTTACCTCGAATCTGTTAAAATTTTATACACTAAATATATCATTATCGATAAAAAGTTTCAATATTTTTCTTAATATTCAGCCTTTAATGTTCAGCTTTTAATTAAGCCTTTTAATTCATATCTGATTCCACATATGCCTTGTTCAAAATACATTACACCATCTTCTCAACAGCCTTTACCCATGCGTGGTCAGGGTCATCACAAGGTGTAAGCTGTCTTGTATCAACACCTGCCATTACCCAGAGATGAAATCTTCTCATGTTCGTATCTCCTTATAAATAGATTTAATATTATTAAATCTATTATCTCATTGGTGTTGTATCAACAGTTATTTTTAATTTCTATGCACTTCTGGCCAGTCCTCAAATCTTCCGTTCACAACTGCATGCATAATTCTGTCCTTAGTTCCCGGATTATCTCTATTAATCTGCTCCATAAGCTGCTTGGCATATTCCCTCTTAGTCGAACCATCAACCGGACAGGTGTTCTTAACAACCTTGATTCCCTGATTAATCACAAAATTAGCCACACCCTTTTCCGGCACATACATCATTGGCCGTATAACCGTAACACCTGCCTCCGGCAGATATGTAACTGGTGGAAATGCGTAAAACCGCCCTTCATATATAAGAGACATTAATGCTGTTTCTATAAAATCGTCCTTATTATGTGCATATGCAATCTTATTGATTCCAAGCTCTCCAAGCCTCTTATACATTGCGCCTTTTCTAAGCTTCGCACACAGTGAACATGGTCTTTCATCCTTATTATCCTCAAATACTATCTTTGCAATCTCTGTATCAACCTGTTCATATGGCACATTTATGCTCTCACAGAACTGCCTCACTCCTGTAAAATCCATTCCCTCAAAGCCAACATTACAGGTGATTGCATATAGTTCAAACTTCTTCGGATAAAATCTGTTAAGTATCTTCATTGCATACAGCAATGCAAGCGAATCCTTGCCACCTGATACTCCAACGGCAATCTTATCGCCTTCCTCTATCATGTTGTAATCTTCTATTGCCTGTCTTATAAGGCTTAATAATTTCTGTTGTTGCATAAAATATATCCTCTGTTGTAAAAAAATAGCCACCATCTCATCTTCAGTATCAACTAAAATCCATTCTCCCTCCCCCGGTTACACTATCATATATTAAATTGTATAATATCCTTATGTGGATTAGTCTGTGACAATCCAACCCTTACTATTTTCCCTTTTATTGGAACAAAATGTGTCTGTAATACTCTCATTGCCATTATCATCTGTTCTTTTTCAAGTTTCTTTCCCAATGTTATGTGTGGAAACCAGTTATATGGTTTGTAACAACGATTAATTGTTACATCTTCTCTTGCAGAAAATATATCATACACCTCATTGGAAAGATGCATTAAAATATTCGTCCAGAACAGGTGTAGCATACATAACATACGGCAGAAACTGCCCGATTGAAAATATATTTATCTCTCCTGCACCTATTTTATTAAGCTTCATGAATTCTTCCTTAAGATTATCAGGTTTTCTTGTTTCGAAGCTTGAAATTGTCAGATGCGGATGAACATTATTCTCAATCATATAAGTATTACCTGTTTCTTTTGCAATATTATCAATTAACCTCTGCAATCCCTTTGTTACATGTTCATCAAAATATGCTGATATAAGATACATATGCCGCCTCATTATTATTAATCACCTATGCCAAACTCTCTGGCAATTCTACATCTATTACTATTTTTCTTTATCTATGTGTGAAGCAATAAATTTCCCAATGATTGCAAGTATCAAAATAGAGACATAAAACCTCGGATCACGATGTTCTCCATGTAAAGCAAACCAAATAACGATTGAAAATACCACTATTGTGTATACTGGCAAAAAGAATTTTTTCATAAGTACTGCTCCTTTATTTGGCAAATCCGAAGTTAGCGATTTCTTTTTCCGGTATTCTCTGTCCCACGGATTTCCTCATGATAGAAATAATCTACGATCAACGGATGTCCCTGCGGGACTCTGCCATAAGGCATTTCATTATCCACAAAGGCACAATCATACTTCTTAGCCATTTTCTCAGCTTTTACTTCAAGTGCTTCAAAGTAGCTACGATTATGCTTGTTATAGATCTCGTCGTAAAGTGGTACAAGATCAGGATATTTTCCGGCGATATAATCCATAATTGTCTTTTTGAAACCGCCTCGAAGATTGAGATTTTCGAGCCAGAACAGATCGCACTGGTCCTTTACCCGCTCAAAGATTGCTTCAAAATCCGTGATTCCGGGGAATACCGGGGATACGAAACAGACTGTACGGATACCTGCCTCATATACCTGCTTCATAGCAGCGATACGGTGCTCAATGCTCGAAGCAGAATCCATATCGTTCTTGAAATTTTCATCTAGTGTGTTGATCGACCATGAAACGGTTACACGTCCAAGCTTCTTCAACAGATCAATATCCCGTACTACAAGATCCGACTTTGTGCAGATCAGAATATCTGCGTCACTGCCGATCAGCTGCTCCAGAAGTTTTCTGGTATTCCCGAATTGCTCCTCCTGTGGATTGTAGCCATCTGTCACAGAACCGATGACCACCCGCTGTCCGGCATATTTCTTCGGATTTTTAATTTCCGGCCAATGCTTCACATCAAGGAAAGTGCCCCATTCCTCCTTGTGCCCGGTAAAGCGCTTCATAAAAGAAGCATAGCAATACTTGCAGGCATGTGTACAGCCCACATAGGGATTGACCGAGTAACCGCCTACCGGCAGACTAGACTTAGTCATGATATTCTTTGTTTCCACCTCACGAATGAGGATTCCATTTATTACTTCTTCCATGATTTCTGTACCTCTAACACTTTATTAAATTCTTCCGGCATTTCCTGAATCATATTTTCATCCCCTATGATAGGGACAAGGTCTTCCTTCATAAACACCGGAATGCCAAGCTTATGTGCCTGGTCCGTCAGAGACCATGCCCATTCCGGCTCCGTATGAATCTTCCTGCTCTGCGCTCCGGTCATGGTGCCGACAACGATCCAATTGATTCCAGAAAGGTCAACTGTGCCGGGATCATCAAATAACGGCTCAAAGGTAACATGGTAATGTTTTGCTCTAACGTTTTTCTGGAGGGCGTCGATACGCCACAGTTCTGCTTTCCTCGTCACCGTAACGCCAAACCATGCGTTTTCCAGATCGGTATCAAAATCCAGCAAATCAGGTCGCTTGGTAAGGAACAGGAACTGATGCTGTGGATTTTCACGGATCTTTGCAAATACCTCGTCTCTCCATTCCAGCTTCCATCCAGAGAGATCGCTCATGCCGGTAAGAAGAAAGTTCTGCGGACGTTTCTTTTCCATCATCTTGAGCTTACCCGGAAAGAATTCAGGGTCAGCGAAATCATCAATCATATGCCAGCGTTTCACGTTGTTGCGGGCATAGCAATATGTACACCCCACTGTGCAGCCAATGACGATATTCATGTTCTGAATCTGATCTTTGATACAAATACTCATGACTTCTGCCACTCCTCAAGATTCTTTCTGATGCGGTCGAGGCATTCCTCAAACCGGGTAATTTCTTCCTCTGAAAAACCTTTGTAGTAAATACTGCCCATCTCATCAGATACAGAATCGTACTCGCCCTTTAAGGCATGTGCTTTCTCAGTCAGAAACAGGAGCGTTTTCCTTTTGTCCGTTTCAGACTGAACACGGCTTATCAGCCCTTGATTTTCCATTCTTTCCAGCATCGTAGTAAGAGATGTTATCGCTAATCCGCATTTAGTCGAGAGTGACCTGATTGAGATACCATCCTCCTGCCACAGCACATAAAGAATACGTCCCTGGGCTCCATTAAACGCATCAATATTCTTTTCACTGAGAATCTTCTCGAAAATCCGGTCTCCAAGCTGTTTTATTTTGGTGACAAGAAATCCTCCATTCATTTCCATACAAAAGCTCCTATATAGTAGTTTATCAAAAACATACTATATAGGAGCTTTATTGTCAAGAGTTTATATGTCTTAATAGGTAAATTCCGTTTTTTTCAATTCTTCAAACTTGAATTTAGCAATTTCTAATTTTTTTGACGTTTCGGTTCATTAAATGCCTGCCAAAGTGTTTATATAAAAATGCTTTTATCGCAGACATTTCTTGATGGTGTGCTTTTAGCAAGTCATCAGGCGAATCATAGACTCCAAAATCTTGATTAATTCCTTCACTCTGAATATATGTATTATTTCTATCAAAATCTATAATTGGATTTTTTGAAGTCTTTTACGGCTACACCGTAACCACAAAATGCTTTTAGCAAGTCATCAGGCGAATCATAGACTCCAAAATCTTGATTAATTCCTTCACTCTGAATATATGTATTATTTCTATCAAAATCTATAATTGGATTTTTTGAA
>QRVH01000064.1 GCA_003458705.1 Eubacterium sp. AF22-9
TATGTTTCTTCTATGCTTTTATTTAATGAAAAGCATATGGTTGATACACTGATACAGATATACATAACGACATTAATAATGACAGTTCACTTAATGAAATACAGAAAAACTCATATCTGGCAGAGCTTCAATATATTAAGGCATATACAGGATATAATGATTTTAATAAAATGAGAGAGGCATTTAATATCATTCCATCTCTTTCAAAATCACCAGTCAATATTGTTGCCAATGGTTTTCCATTTAACTTTGAGTGTCCGTCTGTTATGATGCTATACACAGACAGGCTGGGGCGCTTGATGATGAAATGAATACATTAGAGCAGTATGCACCTGATTATTACCGCATAACCAATGGTCACGGAAAAGGTTTTGAAGCTGTTATGAAAGCTGATGTTTTATATAACAGGGGAGATTTGGACAGTGCTGAAATATTATGCCAGAAAGCTATATATATGGCCGACAGCCGTAACCAGTATGGAATATATATTGCAGCTTATTATATTTTAGCAAACATTTCTTTATACAGGGGACTGAATGACCAGTATAAAGAAAATATGAGCAAAATCGAGCAGATTGCCAGAACAGACAATGGCAAAGCCCGTTCTCTTGTTAAGCTTGCAGACATATGTAACGCATGTATGTTCAGTAATATAGAGCAGCAGGATAAAATCGCTGCATGGCTCAAGGATCAGAAAAAAATTGAGGACACTATCAGTTTTTATTCACTCAGCTTTGTAAATGTGCTGTTTGGAAAATACCTTATTCTCAATGGTGAATATCATCATTTCTTAGGAATAAGCGGTCAGTTGCTGGGACTTAACAACCTTTTTTCATATGTTCTTCCGCAGATATACACATATATATATCTTGCGGTTGCTAATCAGGAAACAGGTGAAACAAGCAAAGCACATAAGTTTTTATTAGAAGCAATTAAACTTGCAGAGCCCGATAGCATATATATGCCTTTCGTACATAATTACAGCACCATTTCTGACCTTATGGCAGAAACAGTTGTAAGCCGTGATTTTTCAAGCTTTATTAAGCATGTTGTAAAGATATCTAAGAATTACGAAAAAGGTATTAAGAGCATTAAGAAAGCCGGACATATACTGGCAGATTATGGGCTTACAGTAAGAGAAGCCGATGTTGCCAAGCTTGCAGCACAGAGGCTTTCTAACAAAGAAATTGCATCACAGTTATTTATTGCTGAAAGCACTGTAAAGTCTAATATGAAGGTTATATTTAACAAGTTACAGATTAATTCCCGCGCGGAATTAAAGAATTTTTTTGAATAAAGTTATAAGAAAAGGAACTATTAATATGAGAGTAATAGCTGGTACAGCCCGCAGCCTGCCGCTTAAAGCAGCAGAGGGTGACAACACAAGACCTACTACAGACAGAATTAAAGAAACTCTTTTTAATATGTTACAGTCAGATATTGCAGGATGCAGATTTCTTGACTTATACTCAGGAAGTGGAGCTATCGGCATTGAGGCATTGAGCCGTGGCGCTAAAGAAGCTGTATTTGTTGAAAATGCAAGAGCGGCAATCGCTGTTATTAAAGACAACCTTACATTTACAAAGCTTGATTCAAAGGCTGTTGTAATGGAGCAGGATGTTCTGTCAGCTATAAACAGACTTGCCGGAAAAGGAGTATTTGATATTGTATTTATGGATCCTCCATATGGAAAGGACTACGAATATGATGTTTTAAATGCATTATCACATTCAGACATAATTGACAAATATACAATAATCATAATAGAAGAAGCACTGAATGTTCCTCTTGATTATATTGATGAGTGTGGTTTTGAGACGGTTAAGGTCAAGAATTATAAAACTAACAAGCACATTTTTATAAGACTAAAGGAGAGTGAATAACTGTGAAGAAAGCAATTTATCCAGGAAGTTTTGACCCGGTAACATTAGGACATTTGGATATAATAAGGCGTTCAGCAAGTCTTGTCGATCATTTAATAGTCGGTGTACTTAATAACAGTACCAAAACACCATTGTTTTCAGTAGAAGAGCGTGTTAATATGTTAAGGGAAGTCACAAAGGATCTGCCTAATGTTGAAGTATTAAGCTTCAGCGGTCTTCTGGTTGATTTCGCAGCAGAACATAATGTATCTGTTATTATAAGGGGATTAAGAGCTGTTACTGATTTTGAATATGAGCTTGCCATGTCACAGACTAACAGAGTTGCAGCTCCGGGAATTGATACTGTATTCCTTACAACAAGCCTGAAATATGCTTACTTAAGTTCAAGCATTGTAAAAGAGATGGCTATGTATGGTGGAGATATTCATAAGTTCGTTCCTGAAGAAATAATTGACAGAGTATACGAAAAATATGGGATTAAGCAATAAAACACTAATAAAGGAGTATTACCATGAGTAGAATTGAGCAGTTAATAAGTGATATTGAAAGTTACATAGATAATTGTAAATATTATCCATTATCTAATGTAAAGATTATTGTTAATAAAGAGCAGTTAGAAGATATGCTTACTGAATTAAGATTAAAGACTCCTGATGAAGTAAAGAAATATCAGAAAATATTAAGCAATAAGGATGCTATCCTTGCAGATGCAAAGGAACAGGCTGATGCAATTATCAATGCTGCTCAGGTTCAGACAGAAGAACTTATTAACGAACATGAAATTATGCAGAGAGCTTACGCTCAGGCTAATGAACTTATTGAACAGGCAACTGCACAGGCACAGGCAATCCTTGATAATGCAACAGAGGAGGCCAACAGTATAAGATATGGTGCCATGCAGTATACTGATGATATGTTAGCCAAGCTTCAATATATTATTGAACATTCAATAAAAGACAACAAGGAAAAGTATGATTCACTTCTTTCAGGTCTTGAAAATGTTCTTTCTGTAGTTAATAACAACAGAAATGAGCTTAGCGGAATAGAGGAAAACAGTGCAGAGGAAGCTGATGACACTGAATCCTCTGATGAAACTGATACTCAGACAGATGCTGAATAATCAATCATAATAGTTTTAATACATATGCCAGAAGCAATATTATCTGTGTCACAATACATAGAATTATTTTCTGGTATATGTATTTTTTTATGCTTATATAATGTGTGCATACACATCTGGTCTGCATTATTATGCATATACCACCAAATGCATCAAGCAGCATAATAGCTGAAAGATCAGTCAGATACAGTAATCTGGACTGTTTTATTATGTAAAGTCCATTTGAGATTTCTAATGGACATGTGATCAGTTCACTTATAATGCCTTTTACCGGAAAATGCTGTATTATACTTATAATTACTGAAAAAAGCATAATGTATACACCGAGTTTGAGAGCTGTTTCAATAGATGCATTTACAGATTCTTCAAACATTTTAAATGCTTTTCTGAAATCCAGCTTCTTTGACAGCATTTTTTCATCAGATGGCTTATCATTATATTTTAACAATACAATCACAGAACATAAAATAACCGGAAGATATGTAACAATAAGAAATATTAACAGACTTATTTTCCTTTCAAGAATGGTAATATATACATAGCTTATAAGAAATGCCGGACTTGGTATATTAATCAGGCCTGCGAGCCTGTCCGCAAGCCTGCTGTCTGGATTGTTTTTCTTATACCATGAACATATATATGCACCATTGGGAAATCCGGTCATTAACCCGGCAAGCACAAGTATTACAGCATTTTTCGTGCCTTTATATTCAAGTATTCTTACAAGCATGCCTGTCAATATAAATGAAATAAATAACCCCGGAAACACTTTTGTTCCAAATAAATACAGTCCTGATATCACACCTTCACATACAGGAACTGACAGTGCCGAAAAAATAAACAAAAGTAATAATATTATGCTTATCATACGACCTCTTTAACAATTGATATTTAATAATATTCTCAAAAATTCCTGATTATGTGTTATAATGAAATGTAGATTTGCAATCAAGGAGATTACAATGGAAATTCAGATGTGGAAAGAGATTCTTACACCATATGACCTTGCGGTGGAAGAACTTCAGGTTAAATTCAATCATATAATTAAAGAATATCGTCAGGCTGGCGTATATTCCCCAATAGAACAGGTTTTAGGAAGAGTTAAAAGCATTTCAAGTATAATTGAAAAGGCTCAGAGACGCGGAATTGAAATCGATAAAATACAGGAAAACCTGTTTGACATTGCCGGAATCAGACTTATCTGCCAGTTCACAGAGGATATATATACAGTTGTAAAGCTTATCAAAAAGCGTAAGGATATGACTGTAATAAGTGAAAAGGATTATATTAAACATATTAAAGAAAGCGGCTACAGAAGTTATCACATAATAGTTAATTATGAAGTTGAGACTGTAAAAGGTACTTCTGTTATACCTGTCGAGATACAGATAAGAACACTTGGCATGAATTTCTGGGCAATTATTGAACATTCACTCCAGTACAAGTATGATGGAGAAATTCCTGCACATGTAAGAGAAAGACTTAACGCGGCATCAGATGCACTTATAACACTTGATAATGAAATGTCTTCTATTCATGATGAAATAATAGGCTCACAGACATACTTTATGGTAAAAGCAAATATTGTTGCAGATATATTAAGCACTATCCAGAATCTGTACAAGGTTGCCAATAAGCAGGTTGTCTTAAAGATTCAGGATGAATTCTATGAAATATACGAAAATGGCGATGTCAACGAGCTATCAAGATTTTCGCGCCAGTTAGACATAATTGCTGAGGATTACCGTGCCCAGTCCGTACAGTAACATAATACAGAAACTATAGAATTGAGGTATACAAAGTGAATTTACCAGAAAAATATACAGAATCCATGAAAGCACTGTTAGGTGATGAATATGACAGCTATATAGAAAGCTTTAATGACAAGAGATTATATGGACTGCGTGTCAATAATTTAAAGATTTCCACAGAGGATTTTCTAAAAATATGTCCGTTTAAGTTAGAGCCTATTCCATGGATTGAGAACGGATTCTATTATTCAGAAGAGGACAAGCCTGCAAAACATCCATATTACTTTGCCGGATTATATTATATTCAGGAGCCAAGTGCCATGACACCGGCAAATGTTCTTCCTATTGATGAGGGAGATGTTGTGTTCGATATGTGTGCAGCTCCCGGAGGCAAGTCAACAGAGCTTGCAGCAAAGTTAAACAAAACAGGACTTCTAATAACCAATGATATAAGTAACTCCCGTGCCAAGGCACTTCTTAAGAATGTCGAAGTATTCGGTGTTCCTAATCTGTGTGTCCTTAATGAAGACCCTGTAGGTATTGCCTCAAGGTTCTCAGGATTCTTTGACAAAGTGCTTATTGATGCACCGTGTTCCGGAGAGGGAATGTTCAGAAAAGACAATAAACTTATCAAAGCATGGGAAAAGAACGGTCCTGAATTCTATTCGCAGATTCAGAAGAATATCATTCTTGCCGGTGCTGACATGTTAAAACCGGGTGGTAAGTTATTATATTCTACATGCACATTTTCAAAGTTAGAAGATGAGGATTCAGTAATACATCTGCTTACCAACAGGCCTGACATGCATCTTATAGATATCAAGCCATATGAAGGCTTCTCGCACGGCTTTGATACTGATGAAGGATATCATCTTGAGAAGGCTGTAAGAATATTCCCTCATAAGATGTATGGAGAAGGACATTTTGTAGCATTGTTTGAAAAGGACGGAGAAGATTATACATCTTCTAAAAGACCTGTTTCAGGAAAGACAAAGCTGCCTGATGAATTAAAGGAGTTCATGGACAGCACTACATTTGAATATGATCCTGCCTATATCAATATAAGAGACACAAGGGTGTACCTTACATCACCTTATATGGCAGAAGAACGCGGTTTAAGAATTATAAGGAACGGTCTGCTGCTCGGTGAACTTAAGAAGAACCGTTTTGAACCAAGCCAGGCATTTGCAATGGCACTTACTAAGGAACAGTTTAATAACTGTCTTGACCTTCCTGTTTCAGATGACAGAGTAATCAGATATCTTAAAGGTGAGACTATCGATATTGATGACTTTAATGTCAAATCCGGCTGGACACTTGTATGTGTTGACGGCTATCCACTTGGCTGGGGCAAGAACGCTAACGGACAGTTAAAGAATAAATATCTTGCAGGCTGGAGATGGATGTAAATGCTTATAAGACTAGATAAATATCTTGCAGACATGCAGGTTGGTACAAGAAGCGAAGTTAAAGAACTGATAAGAAAAAAGAAAGTTTCTGTCAATGGCAGTATTGTTACAAAGCCTGAATTAAAAATTAATACAGACAATGATTCTGTAAGTGCAGATGGCGTGACAGTCGGCTATCATGAATATGAGTATTTTATGCTTAACAAGCCTGCCGGTGTTGTTTCGGCAACTGATGACAATACATGTACAACAGTAATTGACCTTATTAAAACTAAGAACAGAAAAGACCTTTTTCCGGTAGGAAGGCTTGATAAAGATACGGAAGGGCTTCTTATAATTACGAATGATGGTGCTATGGCACATGATCTGCTATCCCCTAAGAAGCATGTTGATAAGACTTATTATGCAAAAGTTAAAGGTAAGATAGAAGACGCAGCAGTTAAGCAGTTTGCCAACGGACTATTCGTTGATGATGAGCTGACAGCACTTCCTGCTGTATTAAAGGTATTAAGCTATAATTCTGATGAGGATTATTCTGAGATTCATGTAACAATACATGAGGGCAAGTTTCATCAGGTAAAGAGGATGTTTTCTGCAATAGGTTCAGAGGTTCTTTTCCTTAAGCGCATAACATTTGGCGCATTGTCACTTGATGAGAGTCTTAAAACAGGGGAATACAGACCTCTTTCTGAAGAAGAGATATCACTATTACAAAGAAAATGAATTTAAAGACAAGGAGAATTCCATGATTAAGGATTTTCTTCCAATTAGCAGAGAAGATATGAAAAAAAGAGGATGGGAACAGTGCGACTTCGTGTATATAAGCGGAGATGCTTATGTTGATCACTCCTCTTTTGGAACGGCTATTATAACAAGATTATTGGAAAGCCGTGGTTATAAGGTTGGCGTTATCGCACAGCCTGACTGGAAAAAGAAAGAATCAATTGCAATCCTTGGCGAACCAAGATTAGGATTTCTTGTTTCTGCCGGCAATATGGATTCAATGGTTAATCATTATACAGTTAATAAAAAACACAGAAAAAATGATGCATATTCACCAGGTGGAAAAATGGGGCTTCGCCCTGACTATGCAACTGTTGTATATTGTAATCTTATAAGACAGACATATAAGAAAACTCCTATAATTATAGGTGGTATAGAAGGTTCTCTAAGGAGAATGTCACACTATGATTACTGGTCTAATAAAGTAAAACATTCTGTTCTCATAGATTCCGGAGCAGACATTATATCTTACGGAATGGGAGAACACTCTATTGTAGAGATAGCAGAAGCACTTGAAGCCGGAATTGATGTTAAAGACATTACATACATCAGAGGCACTGTATACAAGGCTAAAAGCCTTGATCATATATATGATGATTATATTGAACTTCCAAGCTATGATGAGATTGTGGCTGATAAGAAGAAATACGCCGAGAGCTTCTATACACAGTACATTAATACAGATGCCTTCAGTGCCAAGATTCTTGTGGAGAAGGTTAAGGAAAAAATGTATGTCGTACAGAATCCTCCGGCGATGCCGCTTACACAGATGGAGATGGACGATGTATATTCACTGCCTTATATGAGAGATTATCACCCTGTATATAAGAAAATGGGCGGTATTCCTGCATTATCAGAGATAAAATTTTCTCTTACTAGCAACCGTGGCTGTTTTGGTGGCTGTTCGTTCTGTGCGCTTACCTTCCATCAGGGACGCATTATACAGACAAGAAGCCATGAAAATATAATAGAAGAAGCAGAAACTATGACCCACGATCCTGATTTTAAGGGATATATACATGATGTAGGCGGTCCGACAGCAAATTTCAGAAGACCTGCCTGTGACAAACAGTTAAGCAAGGGCGCATGTGTCAATAAACAGTGTCTTTTTCCTAAGCCATGTAAGAATCTTGTCGTGGAACACAAGGATTATATAAGCCTTTTAAGAAAGCTTCGTAAGATTCCTTCTGTTAAGAAAGTATTTATAAGGTCAGGCATACGATTTGATTATTGTATGGAAGATTCTGATGATACATTTTTAAGAGAATTGTGTGAGAATCATATTAGCGGACAGCTCCGTGTTGCACCAGAGCATATATCAGATAAGGTTTTATCAAGAATGGGTAAACCTTCAAGAGCGGTATATGACAGCTTTATTAAACGCTATAAAAGAATTAATGATAAGACAGGAAAAGAGCAGTTTGTCGTGCCATATCTTATGTCCAGCCATCCGGGTTCAACCATGAAAGAGGCTATTGAGCTTGCTGAATATGTGCGTGACTTAGGCTACATGCCGGAACAGGTACAGGATTTTTATCCGACACCTTCAACACTTTCAACATGTATGTATTACACAGGCTACGATCCAAGAACAATGGAAAAGGTATATACACCTGTTTCACATCATGAGAAAGAGATGCAGAGAGCGCTTATCCAGTACAAGAAGCCTGAGAATTATGACCTTGTAAAAGAAGCTCTGCTTGCCAATAACAGAAGCGACCTGATTGGATTTGGTCCAAAATGTCTTATTCCACCTAGAAAAATAAGGAGCAGAAGTAATGAAAAAAGTAGAAAAAGGTGAGTTCGGTTATCTTGCCTATAAAAAAAGCCGCAATATGATTAAAACAATCATTGCATTTGCTGTTGTACTCGTAATATTCATTATTGGTTTCATAATATGGAAATCAAAGAATAACTACCTTACAATGCTTGCTGTTGTACTTGTTCTGCCTGCTGCCAAATTCGCAGTATCATACTTTGTTCTTATTCCACATAAGAACTGTGATGAAGAATTAAAGAATGCTATTGAAGAACGTAAAGGTGAATTAAACAGCGCCTATGACCTTGTTGTATCTAATAAGCAGAAGCCTGTTGGTATTATGGCAGCAGTTATCAGTGATAACCAGATACTTGCCTATACAAGTGCTGCTAAAGCTGACAAGAACCTTTTCGAGACAAGTGTTAAGGAGTTCTTGAAGAATGAGAAGCTTACATGTGCTGTCCTTCTCTATAAGGATAAGGATACATATCTTGAAAAAGTTAAGAATGCAGCCTTGAATTTTGATGTGAGCAAGGAAAACAGCCTTGACAGAAAACAGTATATAACAGACGCATTACTAAGAATGAGCATGTAATTAAGCAGGTATTATATGAAAGAAATTAACATTGATGAAAAGCTTGCAGGGCAGAAGATGATGCGCTGTCTTGAGCGTTACTTATCCAACGCACCTAAGAGCTTTCTTTACAAAATGCTTAGAAAAAAGAACATCACACTCAATAATTCCAAAGCAACCGGTGATGAGAAGTTAAAATGTGGTGATACAATCAAGATATTTTTCTCTGATGAAACATTTGAAAAATTCTCAGCAAATAATAATCAGACAGTAAAAGATGACTATTATAGCAAAATATACAAGCCGCTTGATATTATCTATGAGAATTCTGATGTTATATTTATTAATAAGCCATCAGGAATGCTTTCACAGAAGGCAAAGCCGGAAGATGTGTCACTTGTTGAATATTTAATTGCACACCTTATACATGAGGGAACTATTAATGTCAGTGACTTAGCTTCATTTAAACCAGGAGTATGTAACAGATTAGACCGCAATACAAGCGGAATTGTGGCAGCAGGAAAGACAACTAAGGGCTTACAGCAGTTATCAGAAGCATTTAAGTTAAGAACCCTTGGAAAGTACTATCTTTGCATTGTAAAGGGAAGGGTTGCGAAGCGTGCTTTAATTAAGGGATATCTATATAAAGATAATAAGACTAATAAAGTAACTATAAGCAGAACAGAAATTAAAGATTCACTTCCTATTGAAACAGAATATATTCCGGTATGTTCTAATGGCAATGTGACTCTGCTTAAGATTCATCTTCTTACAGGACGAAGCCACCAGATAAGGGCGCATCTTGCAAGCATAGGACACCCGCTTATAGGTGATTATAAGTACGGTTCAAAGCAGATTAATGACACATTTAACAGACAATTCAAAGTAAAAGACCAGATGCTTCATTCATATGAGTTAGATATCCCTGATATGGACATTCATATATATGCTGCAATACCTGATTCTTTTAAAAATGTCATGAAAGGAGAACAGTTATGCCAACCTGGAATTCAAGAGGACTTAGAGGCTCTACATTAGAAGATCTAATTAATATGTCTAATGATAAATACAGGGCTTCACATCTTGCACTTGTCCAGAAGATTCCAACACCTATAAAGCCAATTAATATAGACCAGAGCACAAGACATATTACACTGGCATATTTTGACCAGAAAAGTACGGTTGACTATATTGGTGTCGTTCAGGGGATTCCTGTATGTTTTGATGCAAAAGAATGTGCAACGGATACATTTCCAATTCAGAACATCCATGAACATCAGATTGAATTCATGCGTGAATTTGAGAAACAGGACGGAATCTCCTTCATAATTATATATTTTTCTACAAGAGATGAGTTCTATTATGTACCATTTTCTGATATAATAAGATTTTGGGGAAGAAGTGAAAATGGTGGTCGTAAAAGCTTCACGTATAAAGAAATAAATCAGAATTTCCGCATATATGCAAATCAGGGAATTCCTGTTCATTATCTGGAAACAATCCAGAAGGATATAGAATTACGATAGAAAGTAAGGTGAATCATATGAATCATGATAGTCATATTATGAGAAATAACCATATTGATGAATATGAATTAGTTAATGGATATGCTGTTGTTGACAATAATTTTACTATTGTAACAGCTAATGAACCTATGTATCTGTTTCTTGGAATGTCCATGCATTTTTCCATAATGGACTCAATACATCAGGTTGATCTTGATGATTTTGTCGATGTTGCAAACAGCTTAAGACATGGCATAAAGAAATCCATGTGTATACGGATGCGAAGATAGATAATTCATACCGCTGGGTAATTGTTGATATTGAAAAGAGGTTATACCTAATACTGATTCATCAGAATATCTTGAATTACATTATGTCGATGTTGCAAACAGCTTAAGACATGGCATAAAGAAATCCATGTGTATACGGATGCGAAGATAGATAATTCATACCGCTGGGTAATTGTTGATATTGAAAAGAGGT
>QRVH01000065.1 GCA_003458705.1 Eubacterium sp. AF22-9
ATACATACAATTATCTAGAAAAAAATATAATTTATTTACAAATATACATCAACTTGAAAAAAGCATTTTAAAAATGTATTCTATATATACATGAATAAAATACCATATCTAAAAAGGTGATTATTATGAATACAGATATTAAACTTGTGGCTCTTGATTTAGACAGGACAACACTTAATTCAGAAAGCCATTTATCAGAAGTAAACAGACAGGCATTAATTGATGCCATTAACAACGGTGTGCATGTATGTATTGCAAGCGGACGTGCATTTGACACACTGCCCGAAGATGTCATATCAGTTCCCGGAATTGAATATGCAATAACAAGCAATGGTGCTGCCATATACCGTATTGCAGGCAAAGAGTGCCTTAAATCCTATGTTCTTACACCGGAATCAGTAAAGACAATACTTAAACTCACAGAGAATGATATTGTGACATATGAAGCATTTATAAAAGGACAGGCATTTGCTTCAACAGAATATACTGCACATCCTGAAAAATACGGTGCTACAGAACACTCACTTAACTATGTAAAGAAAACAAGAATTCTTAAAGACGACATTGTATCCTTCATACTTGAACACTGCTATGAATTAGACAGTATTGACATAGTAGTCGGCGACGATGAATTAAAGAAAAACATAATGGACAGAATACGCAATACAACTGACGAAGTGTACATGACAAGTTCTATAAGCCAGCTTCTTGAGATATCATATAAAGACGCCGGCAAGAAATCAGGCGTCAAATTCTTAACAGAATACCTAGGTCTGTCCCGTGAAAATGTAGCAGCATTCGGCGATGCCGACAACGACACAGACATGATAGAATACGCCGGCGTAGGAATAGCAATGGAAAACGCCGCACCACACCTGAAACAAATAGCCGACCACGTAACTCTTCACCACGATAAAGACGGCGTAGCATACGCATTCCGCAATATACTTAATATATGTTGATATTTCAAGGTTGAAATGCGTTCCCAAAATGTGTAAAATATTATGAGATTTTATTTACAATATAAGGAGATTAATAATGAACGAACAGGATTGTAAGAAATTAGCAGAGCTCTTATTCCCTGATGTGGATAAGACACCTGATTATTATGAGGAGAAATACCCATATAGAAAACTTCCTAATAAGGCAGAAGTAACAAGATTAGGTCCAAGCCCTACAGGCTTTATCCATCTTGGCAATCTCTACAGTGCTTTAGCTGATGAGAGAATCGCACACAAGAACGGCGGTGTATTCTACTTAAGAATTGAAGATACTGATGCCAAGAGAACCGTTGAAGGTGCTGTTGACCTTGTAATCAATTCTTTAAGATATTTTGATATTGAATTTGATGAGGGTGCAGGCTTCCCGGATTCTGATCCGGTTAATGCATACGGACCATATTATCAGACACAGAGAGTTGATATCTATCATACATTTGCAAAGGAACTTGTACTTAAAGGACTTGCTTACCCTTGCTTCTGTACAGAGGAGGAGCTTGAGGCTGTAAGATTACAGCAGGAGGCTGATAAGGTTCTTACCGGATATTATGGCAAATATGCTGTATGCCGTGACCTTTCTTTAGAGACTATCGAGGAAAACCTTAAGGCAGGAAAGCCTTATGTATTAAGACTTCGTTCACAGGGAAGTCCTGAGAATGAAATCACATTTACAGACAGCATTAAGGGAGAGATTAAGCTTCCAGAGAATATCCATGATGTAGTTCTTCTTAAGAAGGATGGTATTCCAACATATCATTTTGCACACGCAATTGATGACCACTTTATGAGAACAACAACAGTTGTCCGTGGTGGTGAATGGCTTGCTTCTGTTCCAATCCACTACGAATTATTCCATGTATTAGGTTTTAAGATGCCAAAATACGCACATACAGCACATCTTATGAAGTTTGATGAGGAAACAGGTGGAAAGAGAAAGTTATCTAAGAGAAAAGATCCGGAGCTTTCACTTGATTACTACAGAAAAGACGGATATCACCCATACACAATGAAGGTCTATCTTCTTACACTCCTTAACTCTAACTTTGAGGAATGGCATGAGAAGTTCCCTGACAAGGATATCAATGAATTCCCATTCTCAGTAGATAAGATGAGTGTTTCAGGTGCCTTATTTGATAAAGAAAAGCTTCATAACATCTGTAAGAATGAGCTTTCCAAGTTATCAGAGGATGATTTATATGAATTCCTTCACAACTGGGCATTAGAGAATGAACCTGAGATGGAAAAGGTATGGTTTGCTGACAAAGAGAAGTTACTTGCTATATTAAGACTTTACATGGGTGTTGGTGCTAAGAGAAGAAGAAAAGACTTCATGTATGCTAAGCAGATATTTGAACTTATCAGCTTCTTCTTTGATGGCGAGTCTGGTGAAAGAGATGAATTCAGATTAGCTGATGACGAGGTTAAGGCTATTCTTAATGATTACCTTGCAGCTTATGACCATAATGATGATAACAGCATGTGGTTTAACAAGCTTAAGGAAATAGCTGACAAGAACGGCTATGCTTCTGATATGAAGGCTTACAAGGCTAATCCGGAGAACTTCAAGGGTAATGTATCAGACGTTGCAGAGGTTGTAAGAATTGCTGTAACCGGCAGAGCTAATACACCTGATTTATGGACTATCGTTCATATCATGGGCGAAGAGCAGATGAAAGAGCGTATAAGCCGTTTCCTTTAATTAATACTTGTTTATAAGTCAACATAATAAGGAGGCTATGTAATATGTATGACCTTATGATAATCGGCAGCGGACCTGCGGGAATATCTGCTGCACTCACTGCTAAAGCAAGAAATCTTAACTTTATATGGTTTGGTTCAAGAGCACTAAGCACTAAGATAGAGAAAGCCGAGAAAATCATGAATTATCCTGGACTTCCTACTGTTACAGGAAGCGAAATGCAGTCTGTATTCTTAAAGCAGATTGACGACTGTGGCATTACTATTACAGAGGCACAGGTTAATTCTATATATGACTGTGGCGGTTATTTTGCTGCCGGAGCTGAAAATGAAATATACGAAGCCAAATCTGTCATTATGACTGTCGGAATGACAACAACAAGAGAGATTGAAGGCGAAGCAAGACTCCTTGGTTGTGGCGTAAGTTATTGTGCTACATGTGATGGAGCATTATATAAGAATAAGGATATTGCTGTTATATGTGCATCACCTAAATTCGAGGATGAAGTAACATTTTTAGCAGGACTTGCTAATCATATATACCTTTTCACACCTTATAAAGAAACCAGTTTACAATATGATAACATAACGCATTTTAACGGACTTCCTGCAAGTGTTGACGGAGATAAGAAAGTAGCTTCAGTAACCTTTAAGGGTGAAGCAATCCCTGTAAGCGGAGCTTCTTCTTAAAGGATTCTATCAATCCGGGTGTATTATTATCAGGACTTGATATGGCTGGTGGACATATTATTGTTGACAGAACTCAGAAGACTAACATTGATGGTGTATATGCAGCAGGTGACTGTACAGGCAGACCTTATCAATATGCCAAGGCTGTTGGTGAAGGAAATGTTGCTGTACACAGCGTACTTGAATATCTTAAAGAACATAAAGATAATTAGTTTAACAGGAGACGATTAATAATGGGCGAGATATGGGATATCTATGATGTCGATAAACAACTTACAGGCCGTACTATGAAACGTAATGACTGGAACATGAAAGATGGGGACTATCACCTGACTGTTCTTGGCATAATCAAAAGACCTGATAATACATTTTTAATAACACAGAGAGTCTTAACTAAAGCATGGGCACCGGGGCACTGGGAAGTCTCAGGCGGTGCATGCCAGGCTGGAGAGACATCTTTTCAGGCTGTCTGCCGTGAAGTATTAGAAGAAACCGGCGTTGATATATCACAGGCTGATGGCGGCTTTGAATTTTCTTACAGAAGAGATAATCCTGAAGAAAAGGATAATTATTTTGTTGATATCTATAAGTTTAACATGGATATTACAGAAGCAGATATACATTTACAGACAGAAGAAACTGCCGGTTTCAGATTTGCTACAGCAGACGAAATCAAGGCTATCGCTGACAGAGGAGAATTTCTTCATTACGACAGCATAAGGAAGGTTTTTGAATAATTAGTATAAAGACAGGGAGTTTTTATATGCTGAAATATCTTAAAAAATACTGGCTTTTTGCCATTCTTGCACCTTTATTCATGGTGGGCGAGGTTCTTGCGGACCTCGTTCAGCCTCGTTTAATGAGCACCATCGTGGATGAAGGTGTTTTAGGTTTATCAAATAACGGTGTTGGGAATCTGAATCTTGTACTTACCGAAGGACTTAAGATGATAATATTCGTAATTCTTGGCGGATTATCTGGTATCTTATGTGGTGTGTGTTCTAATATTGCATCACAGAATTTCGGTAATGATCTAAGAAAAGACGCATTCAAAAAGATTATGTCATTCTCATTCGAACAGACTGACAAATTCTCTACAGGTTCGCTTATCACGCGAATTACCAACGATATAACACAGCTTCAGAATTTCATACAGATGAGCATGCGTGGTTTTATAAGGACATTTATGCTTTTTGCTGGCGGCATAATATGCATGTTATCCCTTAACTTAAGCTTTGGTGCAGTAATCGCGTGCGCCCTGCCGCTTGTAACCATATGTGTTATATATTTTCTTTCTAAAGCTAATCCACTTTTTTCCAAGCTTCAGCAGAAGCTCGACAATGTTAATAATGTAATGCAGGAAAATGTATCAGGCTTCCGTGTTGTCAAAGCATATGTTAAAGAAGATTACGAAAAAGAGCGGTTCGGAAAATCCAATGACGACCTTGTAAATACTCAGCTTAATGTGCTGATGATTTTCTCATATATGCAGCCAATTATGAATATTATTCTCAACCTGTCTGTAGTTGCAGTTATCAAGGTCGGTGGTATTCAGGTTTCCAGCGGTTCTGTTACACCAGGTAATGTCATGGCTGCAATTACATATGTCACCCAGTCACTTAATGCAGTTATGCGAATGACTAATATGTTTCAGACTGCTTCTAGAGGTATTGCTTCAGGCAGACGAATTAATGAAGTGCTTGCCTGCGAGCCTTCTATCAAAGACGGCTCATTTGACGGAAAGCCTTCTGTTAAAGGTAAGATTGAATTTAAAAATGTAACATTTGCATATCCATTAACTGGCGATAAGAAGATTCTTGATAATATTAATCTTGTTATCAATCCCGGCGAAACTATCGGTATTCTTGGTGAAACCGGCTGTGGTAAAACAAGTCTTATTAACCTGATTCCAAGATTCTATGATGTATGCGAAGGAAGCGTACTTGTTGATGATATTGATGTAAGGGAATATAACCTTAAGAATCTGCGTGAGCGTATATCTGTCGCTCTGCAGAAAAGTGAAATATTCCAGAGCACTATTAAAGAGAACATCCAGTGGGGCCGTGAAAACGCAACTGACAATGACATTGCAAATGCAGCTTCTATCGCACAGGCTATGGAATTTATCAGTACTTCAGCAGATGGATTTGACACTCTTGTAACACAACAGGGAACGAGTCTTTCCGGCGGTCAGAAGCAGAGAGTTGCCATAAGCCGTACAATTCTTAAACAGGCAGAGATTATTATATTTGATGATGCAACAAGTGCACTTGACTTAAAGACAGAAGCTAATCTGTATTCAATGCTTAAAAATGCATATCCGGACACTACTAAGATTATTATTGCACAGCGAATTGCCTCTGTTAAAGATGCTGACAGAATTGTAATTCTTGATGACGGACATATAAGTGCTGTCGGTACTCATGAGGAGCTGCTGAAAAACAGTGCTATATATCAGGATATATATAATTCGCAGTTGAATAAGAAGTAGGCTTTACAAAATGTAAGTTAGAATCTAATCAAGGAGATAGAAATATTATGGCTGAGGATAAGAATACTTCACAAGTTAATATGAAAATTCCCGGCATGAAGGGAGGACCTAGAAACAGGGGGGCAGCTGTCGAAAAGCCTGTCAACGGCAAGGAAACATTTATGCGCCTTATGCAGTATTTTGCTAAAGAAATACCTGTGATTATCGCTCTTTTCATCGCTGTAGTTGTAATGGTTGTATGCTCTGTCTATGCTCCAAAGCTTCAGAGTCAGGCAATTGATTATATTTCTTTAAGAAAATTTAATAATTTAAACCATATACTTATCTTCATGTTGGTGGTATACATAATATACAGTATATGTACATTTATACAGACAAGACTAAGTGCCATATTAAGCCAGAGAATTGTAAAGCATATGAGACAGGATCTTTTTGATAAGATTGTCGGCATGTCTGTCAAGTATCTTGACCAGCATTCACATGGCGACATTATGAGCCGGATGACTAATGATGTTGAGAATATCTCCAACACTGTATCACAGTCCATGAGTTCGTTATTCTCAGGTGTTCTCACTATTATTGGAACTGTCATTATGATGGTTGCTTTATCCCCACAGCTTGCATTATGTTCCTGCACAACAGTAATTCTTACTATATTTGCAACTAAGAATTTGTCTAAAGCTATGAGAAAATTCTATTCCAGACGACAGGTTCTTTTAGGCCAGCTTAATGGAACTGTTGAGGAGATGGTCACTGGTATCAAGACTGTTACAGCATTTGACAGACAGGAAAATGTATGCAGTGATTTTGATAAAACTTCCGACGAACTGACTAAGGTTGGTATTAAAGCTGAGATTCTTGGTGGTTCTATGGGACCTGTTATGAATGTCATTAACAATATCGGCTTTGTCATTATTGCCGCAGCCGGAGGATATTTTGCAATTAAAGGATATGTATCTATCGGTGTAATATCAGCATTTATCGTATATGCCAAGCAGTTTGGCAGACCTATTGACGAGCTTGCCAATATATGGGGTCAGATTCAGACTGCAATAGCCGGTGCTGAGCGAGTATTTGCTGTTCTTGATGAACCTTCCGAGGACAAATCAGGTGAATTTACAATGGATAATTCTACCGGCAACATTGAATTTAACCATGTTGATTTCTCTTATATTCTGGGGAAACAAGTATTACATGATTTCAACCTTAAGGTTAAAGCAGGACAGAAGGTTGCACTTGTAGGAAGCACCGGAAGCGGCAAAACTACTGTTGTCAATCTTCTTATGAGATTCTACGATATTGACAACGGCAGTATAACCATTGATGGTGTTAATATTAAAGATATCGACTGTGAGAATCTTAGGAAGAATACTGCAATTGTTTTACAGGATACTGTTCTTTTTGCCGACACTGTAAAGAATAATCTTCTATATTCAAGACAGGATGCAACGGATACTGAAATCATTGCTGCTGCAAAGAAGGCTAACTGCCATAATATGATTATGCATCTTCCTGACGGATATGATTCCATGCTTGCCAAAGATGGACAGAATCTGTCACAGGGACAACGCCAGTTACTATCAATTGCAAGAGCATTTGTTGCCAGTCCTAAGATTCTTATACTCGATGAAGCAACCTCAAGTGTTGATACACGAACAGAAAAAAAGATTCAGGATGCAATGACTAATCTTATGAAGAACAGAACAAGCCTTATTATTGCACACCGACTGTCAACTATTCAGGACGCTGACGTCATAGTTGTTATGGATAATGGAAGAGTTGTCGAGACAGGTAATCATGAGTCTCTGCTTGCTGCTAAAGGCAGATATTATGAGCTGTATATGACACAGTTTGCTGGAAAGGCAATCTGATTAATAGGACAAGGAGATAAGAAAATTATGGATAATCGCAAGCATATGAGAACCGAAAAGAAAACAGCCGTAAAAAACAGTTTTGGACGGCTTCTGGCTACAGGTATATTTGTACTTATCCAGGTTGCGTGGCTGGCTTATCTTTTATTATATTTTTACAGGGACTACGCATGGATTTCATTATTAAGCACATTTATTGCAATTATTCTTGTGCTTAAGATATACGGAACATCTACTAATTCAGCCATGAAAATGCCATGGATAATTGTAATTCTTGCATTTCCTATACTTGGTATACTTATTTATCTGCTTTTTGGACGTTCCATTGTTACAAGGGCGGTAAAGAAAAGGTTCAATTCAATAGAAGAATCCTATAAAAAATCTCTTTCTCAGGATGAAAACATTCTTAAAGAGGTTAAAGATAAGGATATCTATATATATAACCAGTTCCATTATCTTAGTGATCATGAAGGATATCCTGTATATAAGAATACAGATATTGAATTTTATTCTATAGGTGAGGAAGGCCTTGAAGCACAGCTTACAGAACTTGAAAAAGCTGAGAAGTTCATATTTATGGAATATCACGCTATTGAAGAGGCTTCCAGCTTTGACAGAATTAAGGACGTTCTTATAAAAAAGGCTGCTGCAGGCGTTGAAGTCCGTTTATTCTATGATGATGTAGGAAGTATCTTCTTCCTTAACAAGGATTTCATCAAGGAAATGCGTGCAAATGGCATTGACTGCCGTGTATTCAATCCAATCAAGCTTGCATTTAACATGTTCATGAATAACCGTGATCACAGAAAAATTACCGTAATTGACGGTAAGGTCGGATTCACTGGAGGTTATAATCTTGCTGACGAGTACTTTAACATAACACACCCATATGGGGAATGGAAGGATACCGGTCTTAAACTGACCGGCGATGCCGTTAAGACTCTTACAATGCTGTTTCTTTCTATGTGGAACTCTATTAAGAAAACAGACGAGCCTCAGGATGATTATGTCAAATATATTAAAGCCTCTGACTATGGCTACAAGGCTGTTAATAATAATCAGTATGTTGTTCCTTACGCTGACAGTCCACTTAATAACAACAGGGTTGCTGAAAATGTTTATCTTAATATTATTAAGAGTGCCAAGCATTATCTTTACATTACAACACCATATCTGCTTATTACAGAAGAGATGTCCAGAGAGCTTGCAATGGCAGCAATGAGAGGCGTTGATGTTAGAATTGTAACTCCTGGTATTCCTGATAAGAAGCTTACTTACAGCCTCACAAGATCATATTATGCAGATCTCGTAAGATACGGCGTAAGAATATACGAATACACACCGGGCTTCATTCATGCAAAACAGTGGGTAAGCGATGGAGAAGTATCTGTTGTAGGCACAATCAACATGGACTTCAGAAGTCTTTACCTTCACTTTGAAAATGCTGCATATGTATATGGCAAGGAAACTGCTGCTGACATACTTAATGATTTCTACAACATTTTCAGAAGAAGTGAGGAAGTAACCGACAAGTACATCAATAAGCCGAGAATCTTGAGAATCGGACAATGTATATTAAGACTGGTTGCACCTTTGTTCTAATTGGTGTATATTCATATTTGTTATTTCGTGTGTGAGATTCAGTTTTTAATTGTTTTGTCTGTGTCTGGCATATATGTTTGAACACGTTAAGAATTGCTAATTTATCGGTATTATTTTCGGCTCTTTCGATTGTTTATGTTCATTCGACAGCTGTACACTTTCGCCGTAGTTGTTCGTCTGAGACACACTCTCGATTTATTGTGAGCTGTGTGGGAGTTAATGCCGCTATATACATAAGGGCGGTGCGGGAAAGCACGTTCAAGCGAAGCGCGTTTGATTTACCGCACCGTAATAAACTTTGTAGATAGCGGCATTTACTCCCACTAAGCGAAACACTCATGAGAGAGTGTGCCTCAGACGTACATCTAGGTGAAAGTGTTCATCTGGTGAATGTACACAAACGTATGAGCCGAAAATAACACCTGATAAATTAACGCAATTCTAACGAATCGTTCAAACACATATGCCAGACACAGACAAAATAACTACAATAATGACTCACACACGAAATAACAAATATCAAGTTAATAAACATTTAACAAGGAGATATAATGAGAGAAGAAACTGTAACCGTGAAAATTGACCACCCCTTAGGTAGCACTGATGAAGATAACCCCTCGGTGGTCTATCCTATTAATTGCGGCTATGTAGATGTCGAAAGAACAGCCGGATTTTCTGAGCTTGATAAACAGAGAGTTTATCTGTTAGGTGTAGATGTTGCCGTTGATGAATATATCGGAGAGCTTATTGCTGTAGCAAGACGCCGTGATGATCCTGAAACAGTCTGGATAATAGCACCTGAAAATATATCTTACACAATCCAGCAGATTGAAGAAATGATATATTTCGAAGAGCAGTATTACGACAGTTTTGTTGAAATAGTTGACGAGGAATTATGGGATGCCTATGATGAGAATGAAAAGCTGTTAGGTTTCGATTTAAAAAGAAGCCAGGCAAAATCTTTACCTGATGGGGTATATCATGTCATTGTTAATGTCTATACTATGACTAAGGATGGTAAGCTTCTTACGACAGAACGTTCACGAAATAAAACATACCCTCTTAAGTGGGAAGTTACAGGTGGTTCTATACTTAAAGGTGAAACAGCGGCTGAAGGTGCGGTTCGTGAGTTATATGAAGAGACTGGCATTAAGATTTCTACTGAAGACCTCATTGTACTTTACAGCTATGTGGATAAGCCTAAGCATGCCATATATCACAGTTACCTTAATTTAATAGAAAAAGAAGTCCATGTTACCCTTCAGGAAGGAGAAACCATGGACTACATGTATGTTCCGTATAAGGAATTTGATGAGCTTGTTAATTCTGACAGATTCGTTCCATCAGAACAGCGACGCTATAAGAATCAGGCCGTCTTTACGATGCTTTCACGATTCATTCCTGATTCAGCGGCTTCTACATAAGCTTTTGATGGAGGAGATGATACTGTATATGAAACAAAATGGAAAAATATTAAAATTGATATATCAAAATAGTATAATCAAAATAAAATTTTTAATTTTGATGTAGGAGATTCAAATTATGATTCTGCTGTTG
>QRVH01000066.1 GCA_003458705.1 Eubacterium sp. AF22-9
AAATAAGATTAAAAGCTTGCATCAGGATTTAAAATGTGTTTATAATAAATGAAGAAAAATATCATAGAAAAATGTATATTCGACTGGGAGTGAATAGGATGACAAAGTATGTTGAAAATGTAAATGAATATCTGTCAAAAATGAAAATCAAACAAAACTACGTTAGCAAAAAAAGTGGAATAGATACAAAGAAGCTTTCGCGGATTCTGACAGGAAAACAGGATGCAACAGGAAATGATATGATGGCAATTGCGACAGCTCTAGGTAAAAGCGTTGAATTTTTCTGGAATGAAGATATAGCTGTTCCTGATATTGCTTCTTTTGATAATGAACGCATTGCTTTCTATGCTGGTTCTCCAATGGGAAAACAAGAGAAAATGGCAGCGTTACTTTTGAATTTTATGGAGAATATTGATGAGGTTTTAAGTGCTAAGAGTCGTTTTGAGCAGTCTTTATAGGAGTAGGAGATGGATGTTAATCGTTTTAAGAGTATAATTGAATATAGCAGGGTGAATCTTGATGAGATAGAGGTTAAGATAAGAAAATTCTGTGCAGTAATGAATATCAGGTCGGATAGCGATGTAAGAGATGTTTTATTGTTGGTGCGAGAAGTTTTTTTAAGACGAGGTTTTATAGTTTTTGAAATGCCATTTATGGATGATGAAATTGGTGCGTTGTGCTATAAAGGAGATGGATTGGGGTATGTGGTTATTAACTCTTCACTTCCAAGGGTTAATAACAATTTTGCAGTTGCACATGAGATATATCATGTATTCTTTCAGGAAAATGAATTTAAATCTAAAATAGAGTTTGCAAATGAGTATTATTATGAGAGTGAAGATGAACATGCTGCGAATATATTTGCAGGAGCATTACTGATGCCGGAGAACAGCTTCAGGGGAATGTTTGATAAATTCAGGGGAGAATCACAAGGAATATCAGATACTATTTGCAAGCTTATGAATTACTATCAGACACCATATATGGCTACATTAATAAGATGTTGCGAGCTTCAATTAATTGATATGAAAGAAATGTCAGGTGAGCTGATGTTTGTAAATAAGGAGGATGTGTTTGAAAAGTTTGATGAACTCTGGTTGGATAAAAGCATTTTTCAACCGTCATGCAGAGACGATTTTCCGAATGTTGAAAGATTAGTTGGTAATATTGGAAAAGAATATATTGAGGGGGGATATATTAATCAGAGAACATTTGATATGGTAATTACAAATATCAGAACCCTTAGTAAGAGGATAAGGGGGAAAGAATAAGAGTGGCAGCGGTCTATTTAGAGAAACCAAAGAATTGGAACGAAATTGAATCAAAAGTCACAACTGAACCGGATAAAATTGCCAGAGCCTTATTATACACATATAAAAAAGTGTTCTTTTATGATACATGTTCGTTTAGAGGGCATTCGAATCTGTTGCCTGATGATGCGGACTATATAATCAGGTATATTAAGCAAGAATGTGGAGTTGTTGTTATTACCAGATGTATATTGATGGAATTGGCATCAGTAAGCGGTGAGTTAAACCTGCAGTACATTGAATTCATAAAAAGAATGGTTGATGTTCATGGTGTTGAAGTTATTGTGATGAATGAGGAAGATTTATTTGAGGTGTTAAGTGAATGCTTTTCTACAGCAGAATGCATTAATAGTTATCTGATGTGGGCTGTAAGAATGCTGGGAGTGCCTACAAGTACTATTGAAATGACTCTGGCAGATAATAATAACTTAAAAAGAAAGTTAAAAGAGGGAAAAGGCTTAAGCACAGGCAATGTATTTGCAGATTTTTTTAAAGCGGTGAGAAACAATAAGACGCAATCAGATAATCTTGGAGAAGAACTGTTGGCTGTTTGCTTACATATTTTGTCACATATTCCTGGCGAATCTGATTACAAATATAACATGATTACCGAAGATAAAGGTGCACGTGCAGTTGTCAGCAATCTGTTTGAAAAAACTAAAACACAGTTTTCTGGCAGAAAAATAGTGATTTATAGTACTCCGAGATTAATTAAAACAATAGTGGAATTAAATCAGATTAGTGATATTGAGAGTATAGCAAGGATTCTTGGAATGGGGAAAATATGTGATGTGAAAATATATGGAACATTACCGAATGAATTTCAGACCACGGAGCATACATTCAATACGGTTGATTTAGCAAGAATAATAGTGATTCCGAATAGAATAGATATAAGATTTTAATGAAAAGGCAGCCACTACTGGCTGCCTTTAGTCCCTTTTATTTTTCACCAGCTTCAATCTCAGCCTCGTATTCATCAAAGATATAACCAAGAATCGGTGCCATGCCGACAAACTCACAGCCATAAAGATAATTGTCAGTGCCCTCAATCGGCTGACTTCTTATAATCTTGACAACACTGTAAAGAGTATCTGTTTCAGAGCCAAGATTAAGAGCAGCATTAAAATAAAAGTTGATAGGAAGCATACTTTTTGATTCAAATGCTATACCACCCTCAGATATATTGATTACCTTGATAGGTGAATCAAGATTCTTAATTTCCATGTTGTCCTGATTAAAAAGAGAAGAAACATTAAGTGTAAGGTCTGCTTTCATTCTTTTAAAACGTCTTTTTTCAATTCCATTAGCCATAATAAAATCTCCCATCTTAATATTGTTATTCGAGTAAATAGTACACTTCTAAAAACTGACTATATTTATATTTTTAATAATACACTTTAATGAGGTAATATTTATATTTTTAATAATACACTTTAATGAGGTAATGCGCAATGCATTATTGCAAAAGATAAAGTCTATTGATTTTGAATGGACGCTGGTATATAATATTTTTGTTTGTTTTTAAACCGCATTAATACTACGGTTTGATAACTTTTTAACTAATAATTTTATTAAGAAGAAAAGGATGGATGAACTCATGGGAAAATGTGAATTACTCTATGAAGGAAAAGTAAGAGAAGTATATGATTGCGATGACAAGTTTTTAACTAATAATTTTATTAAGAAGAAAAGGATGGATGAACTCATGGGAAAATGTGAATTACTCTATGAAGGAAAAGTAAGAGAAGTATATGATTGCGATGACAAGCTTGTTATGGTTGCTACAGACCGTATCTCAGCATTTGATCATATTTTAAAGAATAAGGTTACAGAAAAGGGAGCAATTCTTACACAGATGTCAAAGTTCTGGTTTGATTATACTAAGGATGTTGTTGCTAATCATATGGTTTCGGTTGATGTTAATGACATGCCAGAGTTCTTCCACAAGGATGAATATATTGGAAGAAGCATGCTTTGCAAGAAGCTTACAATGCTTCCTGTTGAGTGTATCGTAAGAGGATACATTACAGGTAGTGGCTGGGCAAGCTACAAGGAAAACGGAACAGTCTGTGGAATTAAGCTTCCAGAGGGACTTAAGGAATCAGAGAAGCTTCCTGAACCAATCTACACACCAAGTACTAAGGCTGAGATTGGCGACCATGATGAGAATATTTCATTTGAGAAGAGTATAGAAGTTCTTGAGAAGCAGTTCCCAGGTAAAGGTCTTGAGTATGCTACTAAGATTAAGGATGCAACTATCACTCTTTACAAGAAGTGTGCAGAGTACGCTTTAAGCAAGGGTATTATTATTGCAGATACTAAGTTTGAATTTGGTCTTGATGAGAATGGTGAGGTAGTTATCGGTGATGAGATGCTTACACCAGACAGCTCAAGATTCTGGCCATTAGAAGGATATGAGGCAGGAAAGAGCCAGCCATCATATGACAAGCAGTTTGTAAGAGACTGGTTAAAGGCTAATCCAGACAGTGATTATTTACTTCCAGATGATGTAATCGAGAAGACAGTTGAAAAGTACAAGGAAGCATATAAGCTTCTTACTGGTAAGGATTTTTCCCGCAAATAATCACAGTCAATAAGGAATGGAGAATTATGAATCAGATTGATATTAATGACAGCCACTATGCTGAAGATGAACTTCATGAGGAATGCGGAGTCTTTGGTGTATATGATTTCGATGGCAATGATGTTTCATCTACAATATATTATGGCCTTTTTGCCCTTCAGCACAGAGGACAGGAAAGCTGCGGTATAGCAGTCAGTGATACAGAAGGACCTAAGGGAAAGGTTCTTTCATATAAGGATATGGGACTTGTTAATGAAGTCTTTAATCCTGAAAAGCTTGAAAAGCTTAATGGTAATATAGGTGTCGGACATGTAAGATATTCAACAGCCGGAAGCAGCAGCCGTGAGAATGCGCAGCCACTTGTTCTTAACTATGTTAAGGGAACTCTTGGTATGGCACATAACGGTAATCTTCTTAATGCGGTTGAACTGCGTGAAGAGCTTTCTTATACAGGAGCTATCTTCCAGACAACTATTGATTCAGAGGTTATTGCTTACTTAATTGCAAGAGAAAGACTTAATGTTCCTACTGTTGAGGGAGCTGTGTTAAATGCGATGAAGAAGATTAAGGGTGCTTATTCACTTATCGTAATGAGTCCTAGAAAGCTTATCGGAGCAAGAGACCCATTTGGTTTCAAGCCATTATGTATCGGTAAGAGAGATAATGCATATTTCTTATCATCAGAGACATGTGCACTCGATACTGTAGGTGCAGAGTTTGTAAGAGATGTTGAGCCTGGTGAAGTTGTTACTATTACTAAAGACGGAATCAAGTCTGATAAGTCACTCTGCCAGAAAAATACAGCAAGATGTATATTTGAATACATATATTTTGCAAGACCAGACAGCAAGATTGACGGAATGGGCGTATATGAGTCAAGAATTAATGCAGGTAGAATCTTAGCAAAGACTCATCCTGTAGAAGCTGATATTGTTGTAGGTGTTCCAGAATCTGGTAATCCGGCAGCACTTGGTTTCTCAATGGAATCAGGAATTCCTTATGGTAATGCATTTATCAAGAATAACTACGTTGGACGAACATTCATCAAGCCTAAGCAGGAACAGAGAGAGTCAAGCGTTAAGGTTAAGCTGAATGTACTTAAGGAAGCAGTCGCAGGCAAGAGAGTTGTCATGATTGATGACTCGATTGTACGAGGAACAACAAGTGCGAGAATTGTAAGTCTTCTTAAGGCAGCAGGTGCTAAGGAAGTTCATGTAAGAATAAGTTCACCGGCGTTCCTTCACCCATGTTATTTTGGAACAGATATTCCTTCAGAAGACCAGCTTATCGCATCAGGTCATTCTGTAGATGAAATCTGTGAAATTATTGGAGCAGATTCATTAGGCTATCTTGAGGTTGACAAGTTAAGTGAGATGATATGCGGACAGACAGGTTACTGTGACGCATGTTTTACAGGCAATTATCCAATTGAGCCGCCTAAGATTGATATCCGTGGCGAGATGGGCTGATTTGGTAGGCATTTTCAAGCAGAATAATAGAATATACGATACAAGATGCCTACTAAAAGCATGGAATATGTTATTTAGTAGGCATTTTTAGTAAAAATGTAGCACTATTATAATAGTCACAAATGAAATTTACCCACTAAATTGCTGAATATGCGACTATTTATAGGTATCATGACAACAAGCAAAGAAAATCAGGCTAAAGCAAACAGAAATTAACAGTTTCATGTATCATGACAATAAATACAAGAAAAAGGGGAACAGGATGAGTTATTTTCCGTTTTTTAAAGAAATAGAAGGGGAGAAATGCCTTGTTATCGGTGGCGGTAAGGTGGCAGCAAGAAAGATAAGCAGGCTGAAGGGCTTTGGCGTGAAGATTAAAGTTGTTGCACCATCTATAGTTTCTGACATAGAGGCAGTGGTGCAGGCTTGCGATAATATAAGTGTTGAAAGAAGAACATTCACACCACAAGATATTGAAAATGCGGACTTTGTTATCGCGGCGGCTGGTGAAGAAGTGGATAAAGAAGCTGCAAGATTGTGCAAAGAAAAGGCAATTCCTGTAAATGTTGTGGATAACCAGGAGTTATGTGATTTTATATTTCCTTCAATTGTGCAGAAGGGTGATATGGTTGCAGGCTTTGTTACAGGTGGGAAGAGTCCGCATGTTGCAGCTAAGTTAAGAAGAGATTTTGAAGCAAATGTATCTGATAATATAGAGAGCATATTAGATTATCTTTCAGAGGTCAGGACACTTGCCAAAGAAAAGATAGATGATGACAGAAAAAGAGCAGCATTTATAAGAGAAGTTTCTGAATTCTGCATGAAAGCAGACAGAGTGTGCAGCAGCAAGGAAGAAAATGCATTTTTACAGAAATATTTTGATAACAGGAGTGAGACAGTGCTTCCGGGGGCAGCACTTGTTGGAGCAGGATGCGGCTCATATGAACTCATCACAATAAAAGGTCTTAATGAGATAAGACGGGCAGAGGTTATAGTGTATGATGATTTGATTGATGAGCATCTGCTGGAATTTGCACCGGAGAGCTGTGAGCTGATATACGCAGGTAAGAGAAGCGGCAGACATTCCAAGGCACAGGAGGAGATTAATGAGCTTCTTGTAGAAAAAGCTCTTGAAGGCAGATATGTTGTGAGACTAAAAGGTGGTGACCCTTATGTGTTCGGCAGGGGCGGAGAGGAAGCACTTGCACTTAAAGAACATGGAATACCAGTGCATGAAGTTCCGGGGGTTACATCAGGTATCGGTCTGTGTGGAATGGCAGGAATTCCGGTGACACACAGGGGTGCAAGCCGTGGATTTCATGTGATTACCGGACATACGGCAGATAATCTGTCACCGGAGGTTGAGGAAATCAGGTGGAAATCGTATGCGAAGCTTGATGAAACGTTTGTATTTCTTATGGGCTTAAAGAGCATAGATATGATAACCGGAAAGCTTATGAGATACGGAAAGCCGGAAGATACTGCAGTTGCAGTAATTCATGGTAATAATTCTGATGGCACATATGTGAAGCTTGTAGGAACACTTTCTGATATTGCAGAAAAAGTAAAGGCAGCAGACTTCCCGTCACCAGCTATTATAGTTGTTGGCGAGGTTGCGACACTGGAATTGACGGATTAGCAGAAACTTAAGATGTGCTGAAAAGCAGCGCAGGAATAGAGGTTAACATGGATAAAGACAGACTTGACAGACAGATAGAGTTTATAAGAGAGATTGATAAGGAAAAGAGCATTGGCAGACAGACGTATCTGGCAGATGCGTCAAGAAAGGAAGATGACGCTGAGCATGCATGGCATATGGCAATTATGACTGTGCTGTTGTCTGAATATGCCAACGAAAAGATTGATGTGCTCCGCACAATGACAATGCTTCTTATACATGACCTTGTAGAGATAGATGCAGGCGATACATATGCTTACGATGAGAATGCTAAGAAGACACAGCGTGAAAGAGAGTTAAAATGTGCCGACAGAATATTCAGTATTCTTCCAGAAGACCAGGGAAAATATATGCGTGAATTGTGGGAGGAATTCGAGGCACAGGAAACACCAGAGGCAAAGTTTGCAAGAACTATGGATAACTTCCAGCCTGTAATTTTAAATGATGCTTCAAAAGGAAAAAGCTGGGCAGAAAAGGGTGTGCATCTTAGCCAGATATTAAAAAGAAATGCACGAACAGGAGAAGGCTCAGAAGAACTCTGGAAATATTCATATGAGAAACTTATAATGCCTAATGTGAAAAAAGGGAATATTAAAGAGGATGCTCCAGCATAACCACAACGCGGAATTCCTGCTTTTCCTCCGAGTAAACATAATTGAGCAGACCATTATATTTATCTGCTATACGTTTTACACTTTTAAGACCATATCCGTGAAAACCAGTGTCCTGCTTTCTGGAATGGAGTTTTCCGTCATGACCTAAAGGAGATGATTTGCATGAGTTAGCAATACTTATAAGGTCAGCGTTGCCGCCTCTGATAAGAGAAACATTACAATCTATATATGGTTCATAACATGATAGGGATGCATCAATGGCGTTATCAAGAAGATTGCAGAATATGGAAGTGAAATCCTGTGCGGGCAGATATTCAAGAGTGTTGGCGCGGATGTCTGCCTCAAAGCTTATTCCTGAATTATTACATTGTTCGGCATATCTTGAGATAATTACATTCAGTATATCAATTTTGCAATATCTTTTGGATTTTCTTAGTGCATCACTTCCCAGAATGTTATTGATATATCTGGTTATTTCGTCAATATGTTTTCCATCATTCAGCTGGCTGATAGTATTAAGGTGGTTCTTAATATCGTGAATAAGAATGTGCTGTTTCTCATTAACTTCCTGAACATAATTATAATAATGTTCAGTGTCAGTCTCTTTCTGTAATTCAATCTGCAATCTGGCATATTCAACATTTTTCTGGCTGATATCCTGCTGGAGATAGAAAGTCAGGATATTGATAGAGAGCAGCAGAACCAGACATATGAATACAATAACAGAGTCAGAGCCAGACAATTTACCGTTGAGACATATATAGCCAAGAGAAACGGTAATGATAGAGGATATAACAGGTATCAGATACAGCATAAGGGTGCTTTTGCGTATAGAAGCATTATTGACTGTATCTTTAGAGAAAATTCTGGTTACTAACTGTGAAATACATAAATAGACAGATTTGCTTAATATAACAAATGTAAATGCCGAACTATGTATGTTTCCATCACGGAATGCATATATCGTTATGTCAGGAATAGCTGCGGCAATAAGTCCTTCTGATAATGCCATAAGAATTGTCAGGGCAAGGGCATGAAACAGTGCCCAAACCGGTTTTGAATCATAATTAAGCACGATGCAGCACAGATAGACAATGAATGAGCAAAATGCATTGAGTGCCGCATTAGTGAGAATTGCTACAGGTATAAGCAGACTGAACATGCCAATAGTGATTAAAAGAGATAAAAATGTGTTCTTTCGTGAAGTAAATATCCGGTTGCAGTATAGCCATAGAATAATGGCTTCTATAAGATATACAAATAAATAGTACAATATTAAATTCATGAATCCCCCTCTGATTAATAAACTAGCGCAATGTTGTAAGAAATGCTGAATAGGTATTAAAAAAATCATTATACTTGCGCAAGGCAATATCAGCGCAAAGATTGTTTTCCATATATATTCTGCTGTTATTATAAGACATAATATAATTCATATTTACTATATAACATCGATGGCTCTGATAAAAGCTCCCAGACGGAAGCATTGATTTAATGCTGGCAAGAGTCTGAGTGGTTGTATATGTATCTGAAACCGTGTGAATAGTAAGATTGCGGCGGTGAGGATTAACCTCCACCATAATGATATCCTTTGCTGATAATATATATGTTGTGCCTTTACATTTTACAATAATCCTGCCGCCAATAGAATTGAATTCAGATATGGCGTCTTCAAGGTTACGCATAAAACGTTTACTTTCAACAGGCTTTGAAATATAACGGAATACATGAAAGCGCATGGCTTCGTCAAGATATTCCGGAAAGGAAGTTATAATAATTATTATTGCTGCCGGATAAGATTTAACAAGCGAATTACCAACGGCAATGCCATCTATGCCAGACATCTGGATATCTAAATATACAATATCGGGTTTGATATCTGAAGCCAGAATGTCTTCACCAGAGTGAAATATGTAAATATCAGGTCTTTTCAGTTTATGTTCAATATAATAACTTTCGCACAGAGTTTTAATCTGCTCGCATACCAAATTGTCATCATCACATATAAATATATTCATTATCCAATCTCCATAAAATTAAGCTATTGTTATTATAACTGATGAGAATATTTAAATAAATGTTATTTTAAACATGAAAAGTGTCATTTCACGCAATTGGCATTGAATTAATAAAATAGATGTGGTATTAAAGGCTTATATAAAGCGTTGTACACATATGTGCATGGGTATGGGAGAAGACCAGCTCATGTATATAGATAAGAGAGAAATTGAAAAAGCCGAAGAATGGAAAAATATTTTTAGTGAGCCAGTTCATTTACTAGGGAGATGATATTAAATGAAGAGAAGAGGCATTAGGTATGTGATTCCAATTATATTTATTGCAGTATTGGTGGGAGCGATGGTGACATATGTTCTACTCCATAAGAATACAGAAGCAGAGAAGGGCTTAGATTATGCAAGTCTTATCGGAGTAACAGGAGACAGTGATTTTCAGAATTACTGGGATACAGATGGATGGTATGATCTGGCTGCCGTTGAAGATGGATATTATTACATGAATTTTGAACAGAAGTTGTTGTTTTTGAATCTGGAGACAAATGATGTTATACCTGTGTGTGCAAAACCTGAGTGTGATCATAAATCTTCTGGGTGTAATGCTTTTTTTGGAAATGGAGCGGCATTGAGGAGCATCTATTATTATAGGGGATATATATATTATTTCGGACTTTCTTATGGCATGGCACAGTTATGCCGCATGGATAAGAGTGGAACAACAAGAGAAGTTATAGGCGAACTTATACCTAATGATGGGGTTGACTCGATTCGAGCTGTTTTTCAGGGAGAATATGCTTTTATATATGATGGGAGTGGCCTTGCTGATGAGCGGGAGACTACAAAGAGCATAATAGAAGTATCTCTGACATCAGGAGACAAGAAAATTGTATATGAAGTTACTGGAAAAGGGATATCAATAACTAATGTTAAATGTTTTGGTGATAAAATATTTTTTACTGTGAGGGAAGCCGATTCTATATCAGATAAAGCCATGAGTGTGCATAGCAGAGGTTTGTTTAGCTATTCGTGCAGCAATGATGAGATAGAAGAAGTGAGTGGACAGAATATTAATGATTATTATGTTGTGGATGGAACAATGTATTACTTTGTTACGGGAGAGGGACTTTACAAGATAGATATTGGAAGTGATATAATCACAAAAATATGGGAGTCAACAGA
>QRVH01000067.1 GCA_003458705.1 Eubacterium sp. AF22-9
ATATTTATAAAATCACTTTTAAAAACACATTATCCCTGTCATCCTGTTTAATTCCCAGATATCTTTTAGTAATTTCATATGACGAATGATTATATATTTCCATTAACATTGCCGGAGGCGTTCCATATTTCCATGCATAATATCCAAACGTTTTTCTTAAGGAATGGCAGCTTATTCCATTCTCCATATTAAGGGCTTCTGCTACATGTGTAATTATTCTGAATGCCTGTGAACGTGATAAATGCGTTCCCTTTGTTTTTCCAGTAAAAATATAATCATTACCTGAAACACTCTTTAAACTTCCCATGTACATTTCAAATGCTTCTATAAGATTATTATTAATTGCTATTCTTGTCTCCTTTCCTGTTTTCCCTTCGCATACAACAATATGTTTCACATAATGTTCCTATCAAAGTCATACACATTCCCCCATTTTAACTGCAACATATCACTAATTCTTAATGCCGTATTTAGTCCCATACATATCAGCATGTAATTACGAAGATTAACCTCCTTATTTAAATAATAACTACGAAAAGCTGTCAGTTCATCCAAGCTTCTGATTGGTTGAGATGTTCCCATATTATTTACCTCCATGTAATTGTTGGGATGCAACAATTTGAAACATTTTGTTGCATGGTCATGGAAAGCAAGGAGGTTTTGAAATGTTAAAGCTCACAATCAAACCCGGTGAATTTATTAATATTGGAAATGATATCCGGGTAGTGTATTCGGGCGGAACAGATGGCAATATTCATCTTCTTATTGATGCCCCCAGAGAACTTAACATTGTAAGAAGTAAGGTTCTTTCCAGAAAAAAAGACAGCTCAGAAAATAATAATCTGCATTCTGCTCCGTCTTACTATGCAGAACCTAAGCTCTCGCAGGAGACAGTCTCCAAAATCCGCCATCTTATCAAAGAGGATAAGAATACTAAAAAAAATAATACTCAGGATTAGCATGGTAATTCTGTTTATTATAAACACTAATCAAATAGTTATGTCAAGTGCATTTCTATTTAATTAACTAATGGAACGGGAACGGATTCCCTTCCATAAAAATATTATTTATACACGGAGGTATATACTATGGTAGTACAACACAATATGGCAGCTATGAATGCTAACAGAATGCTCAGCGGAGTTTCATCTGCACAGTCAAAGTCAACAGAGAAGTTATCTTCAGGTTACAGAATTAACCGTGCAGCAGATGATGCAGCAGGACTTTCAATCTCAGAGAAGATGAGAAGCCAGATCAGAGGTCTTAATAAGGCATCTGATAATGCACAGATGGTATTTCACTTATCCAGACAGCAGAAGGTGCTTTGAATGAATCACACTCAATCCTTCAGAGAATGAGAGAGCTTTCAGTACAGGCAGCTAACGGAACTGAGACAGATGACGATAGAGAGGCCGTACAGAACGAAATCGAGCAGCTTCAGAGCGAGCTTACAAGAATCTCTGATACAACAGAGTTCAATACAATGAAGTTACTTGATGGTTCACAATCAGGAAACAAGGTACAGGCTTCTGTAAGTAAGAGCGCAGATGCTAACCTTACAACTGAGCCTGCAACAACAGGTAAGTCAGTATCAGCAGCACTTACAAATACTGCAGATGGTACAGAGTCAACATATTCTGTAACAGTTATGGATAAAGACGGCAATGCTTCTACAACAACTGTTAAATTTACAGCTGGAGCTGATGAAGGTAAGGATGCAGATGCAATTATTAAGGCATTGAAAGATACAGATTTAGCGGATAAGTTTGACATGGAATATTCGACAGGAGCTAAAACAATTACATTCACTTCTAAAGAAGAAGGTGTATCATCAAATGTTGTGTTAACACAGCTGGGTACAGCTGCTGCTGCTGCTGCAACTGTAACACCAGGAGAAGATGCATATTCTAAATTAGCTGCAGGAATTGGAGCTTACACAGGAAAAGGTAATATTGAGGACTCAATATTCACAGTTAATGGTGAGAAGTTTGCATATGTTACAGATCCTACTAAGTTAGGTGATGATTATAAGGATGTTAATTATGTTCAGACAAAAGCTGATGATGGAACAGTTGATAAAGATGATGCAGCTGCAATGGCTAAATTAATTAATGCAAAGACAGGTATTGCTGCTGTAGCAGATGGAAATGGAAATATTAGCTTAAAAGCAGGTTCATCTAATACAGGCAAGGGTATTGAACTCCAGATTGGTGCTAACGAAGGTCAGACAATGAGCTTCACTCTTGACGACATGAGCGCTGACGCACTTGGCGTAGGTGTTGGTAAAGTAGATTTAAGTAAGCAGGAAACTGCTAAGACAGCTACAACTACAATTGACGCCGCTATCAAGAAGGTTTCAGCAGCCAGAGGTAAGATGGGTGCCGTTCAGAACAGACTTGAGCACACAATCAACAATCTTGATACAGCAGCTGAGAATATGCAGACAGCTGAATCTCGTATCCGTGATACAGATATGGCTGAAGAGATGGTTAACTACAGCAAGAACAACATCTTAGCTCAGGCTGGACAGTCTATGCTTGCTCAGGCTAACCAGTCTAACCAGGGTGTTCTTACACTCCTTCAGTAATTATTCTGAAATAACATTTTGTTAAATTAATACCCCTGTATCAACAATTCCATGCATGTTGATACAGGGGTTTATATTTTACCGGCATTATGAATTTTTTTCTGCCATTCTCATAACTTCCTTCCATGCTGGCGAGAACAGATAATAACCTATCATTGCAAACATTCCAAAACTGAAAGAAATTGGGAAGCACAACATTACCCATGTTCCATCAAAGTATCTGTTAATAATATAGGCACTTGGAATTCTGACCGCCCAAAGCATAAGAATATTGACAATTGTAGTATAACGCACCTTTCCGGTTCCGTTTACAATAGATATTATACAGTTAAAGATAGCAAAAAACCACTGTGAAAGCAGCATGACAACAACATGCCTGCTCGCATACATCAATACCATTTCATCTGATGAAAAGAAACGTATTATAGGTTTATGTATCATTATGAAAAACAATCCACAACTTAATGTAATAAGACCTGAACACAATGGAATTCTCCAGTGTCCTTCTTTAATTCTTGAGTATTTCTTAGCACCGTAATTCTGTCCTGAAAACGTAGTGGCCGCCGAAGACAATCCAGTAATTGCTATGTTAGAGCATCCTGTAATTCTTCCTGCTACTGCACCTCCTGCCATAAATATAGCACCCTGTGAGTTATTAAAGGTCTGTAATGCAACATGTCCTAATGAATAAAGCGAATTGTTAAGACCAACCGGCAAGCCAATAGCCAGAATATCTTTCATCATTGTCCCAGAGAATCTTCTCGGCAAAAATGTAAACTGTATCTCTGGAAACTTCTTTCTTATATAAACTATACTTACAATCCATGAAATAAACATGGCAATACTTGTAGAAAGTGCTGCTCCAGCTACATCCATTCCAAAACCGGCAACAAACAATAAATCAAATACTATATTAGAAACACATGACACAACCAGAAACCATAGTGAAGCCCTGCTGTCTCCAAGTCCTCTTAAAATTCCGGCATTCATATTATACCCCAGATTACCAAGTGTGCCTAAGAACACAACCCTTGTATAGATTAATGCGGCATCCCACACATCCTGCGGCACTTTCATGAATTCCAGAATATACGGTGCTGCAAACCATCCGAGAATTCCAATCGGAATACCTATAATATATATAAATGTTATTGAAGTTCCACATACTGAAACAACCTTTCCCGATTCCTTGGCCCCAGTATATTGTGAAATAAGAATAGACACACCTGTTCCTATTCCTAAAAAGACACATAATAATACTTCAACTGGCTGCGAACTCGTTCCTACCGCAGCTAAAGATGTATCACCACAGTATTTACCTATTACAAGTGCATCAACCGTAGTATATAACTGCTGCAAAACATTTCCAATAATAATCGGTATCGCAAACAATATGATATTTCTCATGATATGACCTGTGGTCATATCAATCTTGCCTTTTTGTGAATTTGCCATAATATACTCCTATCATTAAATAACCTATCCGTATCTGTTAATTATAATAATACTGTAATTAGATTACTTTTTCTAGCGATTTATGGCATGAAGTACAGAAAAAGTGTCCTCACTATACTTATTATATTCTCCCAATCTCTTCAACTTTCTCCCAATTATAAGGCAATTTGGGAGTAAGTTAAAGCAATTGGGAGTAAAAATATCAAAAACATATAATTTCCTTTAAAGAAAATACTTCTCAATCACTACAGCCCTCTCAATCCAGCTATGTCTGCCCTTACAGCATTCATACCCGCTGTCAGCGATTTCCTGCAAATGTTTCGTATCAGCTAATGCACATTTAACCTTATCCGTGATTCGTGCCGCAATACACTCATCATATCCCGACTTTTCATAGTCTCTTAAATCCTCAAGTGAATATAACAACACATTTTCACCATCTGCAAATGTGTTCTCATAAAACAGCGAAGTATCAGTAAGTGCAACACCTCCATTAAGCATAGTATTAAACACTCTGTCGTGTGCGCCCATCTTAAACCATGGCATTACATTAAGAGAAATCTTTGCCTGACTAATCATATCAAGACACACCTTGGAATCAACACCCCCATGCTCAATTATATTCTCATGGTGGTTACATTCGATATAATTATAACCTTCGCCATAAGTATGAATCTTAAGTCCTGAATCAGCCAGTGCCCTTATTGCAAGCTCCCTGTAGTGGAATCTTACAGCAAGGTCTGCATACATCATATTAGGCATGCAGTCGACAAGCTGTTCGTCTGTAATATCAGGGAATTCCCTGCGTAACGCATTTTCTGCCGCAGCATCAATAGTCTCTGACGGATTATCTATCAGATATGACAGCACTCCCTCATAGAAATCAATATACTCAGCGTCCATGTTATCCAGATGTTTCCTTAGTATTCTTTTCGGGGTGTAATTACCTGTAAATATAATATCTATCGGTCTTTCCTTCATTGACAGGTAATTCTTATCAGGCATTATACATCTGTTATAATTAAGCTCTGTACCTGCTGTAAGCATATATTCTGTGTGCACTTCCGGGAAAAATCTGTGCATGTATGCAACATGCATTTCGTCAATATCAAGCTGGATATACTTTTCAGGGTGTTTTCGGATATATTTATTGTAATAAAGCGGATGGTCTACAACCACATTTACAACCTTAACACCTGCCCAGTCCCAGAAATTCCAGCCATCATCACGATACAAGCCGGCTTCTCCTGCTATTCCTTCAAAGTTAAATGTAAACATATACCATTCATCTGCTCTGTGAGCCTTAAAGAATTCCACCAGTGCAGAAGAACTGGCCTGCTGCAATATTAAATTATACCAGAAGACGGAGCAGCCCATCTTCTCCCATACAGCAGCCATCTGCTCTGTAAAGAATTCTAATGTTTCTACTCCGCCTTTAAATAAAATCAATCTTTTCATTATTCTTCTCTGTTAAGCCATAATTGCATCAAATATTCCATCTAATGCAGACACATCAAGTTCCTCAGCCTTTCCTGAATCGACAAGTCCAGCTACCTTTGCGTCCATTGGAAGCTTTGCAACAGTCTTGATATCGTTAGCTGCTGCCACTTCATCAATCTTACTCTTTCCGTATATATAATGAATATTACCGCAATCTGGACATTTGAAATAAGACATATTCTCGACAATTCCAAGAACCGGAATATTCATAAGCTTAGCCATATTAATTGCCTTCTCCACAATCATTGAAACAAGATCCTGTGGTGAAGTTACAATAATAATTCCGTCTATCGGCATAGACTGGAAAACAGTAAGAGGTACATCTCCTGTTCCCGGAGGACAGTCAACAAACATACAGTCTGTCTCATCCCAGTCAACATCTTCCCAGAACTGCTTAACAACACCCGCAATAACAGGCCCTCTCCATATAACCGGATCAGTCTCCTTTTCCATAAGAAGATTAAGTGACATAACCTTAATACCATTCTTTGAAGTCTCAGGATACATTACAGTTCCATCTTCATTACATGTTACCCTTTCAGTAAGTCCAAAAGACTTAGGAATAGATGGTCCTGTAATATCTGCATCAAGTATTGCCGCTTTCTTTCCTTCCTTATTGGCTTTGACTGCCAGCATTGATGTGACAAGTGATTTACCAACGCCTCCCTTGCCACTGACAACAGCTATAACCTTCTTAACTTTGCCATTATTGGCATTTCTTAATATCTGTGGTCCTTTTCTTGATTCGCAGTCTGAACTGCAGCTTGAGCAGCTTCCTGAACAATTCTCGCTCATAACTTCCTCCCATTATTCATTCATATATTTTTGTTCAAATTCTTCGACTGGTATAGGCTTTGAGAAATAATATCCCTGGAATATATGACAACCCATCTCTGTCAGCATAATAAGCTGTTTGTCTGTCTCTACTCCTTCAGTAATTACCTCCATTCCAAGCTTTCCACCAAGAGAAATAATAGTCTCCAGAATATCCTGTCCTTTAACCTCATTCTCTGTAGCACGCAGGAATGCCATATCAATCTTAAGAACATCTGCACTTATATCTTTTAACATATTCAACGAAGAATATCCACTTCCAAAATCATCAATCTCTATCTTAAATCCATAATCCCTGAGAGACTTAATTACCTCCATATTCTTCTTTAAATCAGACATAAGTGCTGTCTCGGTAATCTCTAGCTTTAACATCTTAGGTTCAATATCATATTTCTTGACAATTGATGTAATAACCTCATATACATCTATAAGATAAAAATCCTTAGTAGATATATTTACAGAAATATAATGAACCGTATCACCCTTCTTCTTCCATTCACTTAATTTAGCTGCTGCACATTCCCACATATACATGTCAAGCTTATATATAAGACCTGTAGTCTCCAGAATATCAATGAAGAAGAATGGCGACAGCAAACCTCTCTCAGGATGCTGCCAGCGCACAAGCGCCTCTGCTCCATAAGCCTTACCATGAGTATTAACCTGTGGCTGAAGAAACATTTTAAATTCTTTCTTCTCAATTGCCCCTTCAAACTCACTGATAACTCTTCTTTCTTCAAGAGTTCTCTTTAACAGCTTATCATCATAGTATGCAATATTAGTTTCATAATTATTCTTAATAGTCTCGCTCGCAATAAATGCTTTATCACACATATTACTTACAGGCTCATCAACATCTTCAATATCATAAACACCAACTACAACCCTTATCTTAAATGATGCATTGTTGAATCTGTCCTGCATACTTACAATACTATTCTGCATTATTTCATTCTTAAAACTGTCCTTCGGCATACACACAGCAAATCTGTCATTCTGGATTCTTCCACATATATAGCCACTTTCAGATGAAGCCTTAATAAGCTCCGCCTGCATTTTAATAATCTCATCACCTTTTTCGATTCCAAAAAGCTCATTAACAAGCTTAAAATCTTTAATATTGCTACACACCAGACAATATGTGTGATTCCTGTCGTTTCTCACTACATTGGCAGTTTCCTCATAGAACTGCTCCTTATTAAGAAGTCCCGTGAGATTATCATGTGTAGCTCTAAACTTTTCATATTCTAAAAGCTCAACAGCTTCCGTACGATCATTAAATATAAAATAATCACATATAAAATTATGCTTATCATCATATACACGATTATATGAAATATCAAAGCTTCTCCTCTCATCTCCCACGCTGATTGTCTGCCTGAATTTCTTATTATCATGCTCTGTCTGAGTATGAAGCCAGCTTGCATAATTATGCTCCACTTCATTAATATTATCATTAATAGAATACATTTCTTTAACAATACCATTACAGTATATACATCTTCCGGCATTATCAAAGCATATAATTCCACTATTCATATCCCTGATATAAGTGAAAATGTATTCTCAATAAGCTCATTAGGAACATACCTGTATGTAAGATAATATATGAGTATAGACATGATGCCAAATGCAGCCATTGACATGTCATATATTGAATCAGACCACGTAGTCATTATATCAAGCAAAGATGCAGCTAATAATAATATGAGAATAGCAAAATACCTGAATCTGTAGAATCTTGACATCCTCTCAACCATTACTATATAACTTAAAATAAGCAGCAACATAATGCCATAAGCAAATACATAATGTAACCGGCCCAGAACATTACCTTTTGCAAACTGAACAATTATCTGGTCATCCGATATATATGTTATATCAAATATCCATCTCGTCCATGTATTAATCAGAAATGCAACAGTCTCAAGCAGCGAATATGCAATCATAAAAACTTTTACACCCACAACGCCCTTAAACATGCCTGTATAATACTGGGTATAATACATAAGAAGTATAAGAAGCCAGTCAAAGCTCGCCATAATAAGTCCCTTACACAGAACTGTAATGGTGGTTCCTGGAACATATGTATACACTAAAAATATTATCCCACATATAAATGCACCAAGCTCATATAAAAACACAACTCTTGCCAGTGCACCCTCTTTTTTATATGCCTTTAAAGCACACGCCCCAATCATTAAAATTACCGCCGTAATAATAAGCCCATAAAATACTCTCATAAGCGATATCTCCTAAATCAATACTAAATTTCACGTCTTGTATAAATAGTATTATAGCGCAAACTTCTTATTATTGCAAATGTGGCACAGCCAGATTCTTTTAACTCTGGTAAACAAACAGACGATTCATTCCCTCCTGCCACGGATACTCAAATTCCAGATAAATAATTTCCTTTCCAAAACGTGCAAATCTTTCTTTCCAGTAATTTGTTGTAGCCTGTCTTAGTCTCATAATATGATTCTCTTCATAAATGTTATTTCCCATATTCTCATATCCGAAACTTTCCAGTTCTTCTTTTGAATAATACGGATTCATTTTAATAAACCAATATCCACCAGGCTTCAATACCCGTTCTAAATCTTCAACTACCTCCTTTGACACATCTTTGGGCATTACATCCAACACATTTGATAATATCACTCCATCAAATGAATTTTCTTCTAATTGCTTTACCGTATGGTCTGTACCTTCAAGAAAAGTTGCCGTTTTATAATCACTTAATCTTGCTGTTTCAGTTGCAAATTCTATGCCCGTTTTTGAAGCATCAATTCCTAAAACTTTATGTGTAGGCTGATACTGCAAATATTGAAAAGAAATATCTCCTGTACCACAGCCAAAATCTAATACATTTGTTGTTTTTTGTGCAAACAGTTTTAACGCTTCGTCAAACATTGTTTCAACTTGTAAATCTAAAGTTCTTAAATCCACAGGTGTACATTCCTTAAATACCTGATTCCACATTTCTGTTTCTCGCTCATATGCCTTGTTCATAATACTGCCATCTCCTTTTATTCTAACACATGCTGCACAGTAGGACCGCCCTTATCAAATTCATTTAATCATGTTCTTTAATATATTGAACTGCCTTTTTGTCACTCTTTGATTTTTCGTGTTTTATTATGCCCATTGCTCTTTCTTTATCCATAGATTGTACCATTTTTGAATTCTCCTTTAGTAATGTGTCAAGAGAAATATCGAATTGCCAAACTCCTCTTGTGTTAATTGATTTTCTTTCCGAATGTTCAATATTTGATTTCCTATATTCATAATATTACGACCTCCTTTCAATAATATTATCCGAAAAATAATGTTCAAAATAAAGCAATCATCACATTACATTGCATATATAGTTACGCAAAGATTCTTTGACATGTGCTTTTCTCTATAAATTACAATTCATTTTACCCATTTTAACACAAAACTCAACCAAGTTAGAACTTCCATTTACAATCATTCTATTTCCCCTGACGCCAAGTGCCACAAAAGTGCCTGAAATCACAATAATGTTTATTAAGGCAATGTCACAACAGTTGAATGATATTTGTCCAAATCCATGCTATAATAATATCTAATGCTATATGTGCAGAGAGAATGTGGAAGGAGTAAAAAATGTATTCAAAGTTTGTGGCAATATTAATCAATAGTGCATTTGGTTTATGCATTACATATACTGTTTTTTCAGTGTATTTTGCTTTAACAAGTAAGTTTATTGTAGAACGCAGCTTTATATTAGGATTTTCATTGTACAACATTGTATGGCTGGTGCTAGATATTGTTTATAATGAAGCAAGATATCATAGACAAGGCGGCGGTCTTTTCTTTTGGACATCCATCATGTTACCTCCGATATTAATATTGTTAATATTGATGTTGGTAATAGTGATGTTTTTTTTATCTGACGAGCGACTAAAATATAACCTCCTGAAGCTCTTTTTCACTCCTAAATGTATATTTCATGCCAGCCTCCTATTCCACAATACTTACAGCGTCATTTACGGCGTTATAGTAATACAGATTGTCAGGCATTACATCTGCCTTCTCCAAGTCTTTTCTGCACTTCATCAATCACATCATTCATTCTGTCGTCCATAACAACCTCCTATAAATAAAATAAGAGCAAGCACTTAAGTTTCTTTACTCAAGTACCTGCTCTGTTTCTTTGTATCATAGTTATTATATATAGTTGAAGGTTGGTGATTTGCGGGTATTCTGTAAAATATAGTCTAGAAACTGGAAGTTATCTGTCTGTTTCATCTTTTTTATATATTACGCCGTCCCATGCATAATATCCCGCGATATATTCATAATCAGGATATTCTTCTATCTCATATAATTTTCTCCCACTATCAGATGTACAAATTACCACATTTGATATTTTATA
>QRVH01000068.1 GCA_003458705.1 Eubacterium sp. AF22-9
ATGCTGTTGGGTATAATAAAAGTATTTAGGGATATAATAACCTAAATTTCTTTTAGGAGGAATATCATGGTGAAAGAGATTAAAAGGGATTATTATTTAGAACAACTTATAAAACGTGAAGGAAATGGTCTGATTAAAATTGTAACACTTATAAAACGTGAAGGAAATGGTCTGATTAAAATTGTAACAGGAATAAGAAGATGTGGAAAATCATATTTATTGCGGACTCTGTTTAAAAATCATTTGCTTGAAAATGGAATAGATGAAAAACACATCATCGAAATGGCATTTGATTTATTTGATAATATAGAATACCGAGACCCAAAAATCTTTTACCCATGGGCAAAGGAACAGATTAAAGATGATGAAAAATATTACTTTCTTTTAGATGAAGTACAGTTGCTTGATGAGTTTGTGAGCGTGCTTAATGGTTTAGCGGATAAGAAGAATTGTGATGTGTTTGTAACGGGAAGTAATGCAAAGTTTTTGTCCAGAGATATAGCAACTGAATTTGGCGGCAGAGGGGATGAGGTTCATATGTACCCTTTGAGCTTTTCGGAATTTATGAGCTGCTATGATGGTAACAAATATGATGGCTGGAACGAATATATTACTTATGGCGGTATTCCATTGGTAGTATTGGCTGAAACGGATGAGCAGAAAATGACGCTTCTGGATAATCTGTTTCAAGAGACATATATTAGCGATATTGTAAAACGAAATAAGATAAGAAATGTTGGAGAAATGGAAGCGCTGCTTGATGTTTTGGCATCCGCAATAGGTGCTTTGACGAATCCTAACAAACTTCAAAAAACATTTAAAAGTATAAATAACTCAAAGATTACCGCAACTACTATTACAAAATATATTGAATATTTGGAAGATGCTTTTTTAATTGAAGAGGCAAATAGATATGATATTAAGGGAAAATCTTATATCGGTACACCGTTGAAGTACTATTTTATGGATATGGGACTCAGAAATTCAAGAATTCATTATAGACAGATGGAAGTGACACATTCTATGGAGAATGTAATTTACAATGAATTAAGAATGAGAGGCTTTCATGTTGATGTTGGTAATTTGACTGTTGTTGAAAAGGGGAAGGATGCAAAACCGATAAAAAAACAACTGGAAGTCGATTTTATCTGCAGTAAAGGTTCTAAAAAGTACTATATCCAGTCAGCGTACATGCTGGAGACGGAAGAAAAAATGACACAGGAAATCCGCCCTTTTTTGAAAATAAATGATTCATTTAAGAAGATTGTAATTACATCTGATACACCAAAACCATTTTATAATGAGCAGGGTATTTTAATCATGAATGTGTATGAATTTTTACTAAATGCAGATTCGTTGGAATTATAAAAAGTGACTGGTAAATCGAAGTTTATAGAATTAAGATAATCGGAATCTGGCGGAGGTAATGAAATGCTTTAAGAATTTGGAATTAGTTTTGGCACAGCACTAATCATAGCTTAAAGCTATGGCTAACCACAATTAAAATGTATTATAAATATCAAATCACATCTGATACAATTATCCTCACAATTGATTTATAACAGGAGGATACATATGAGTAAATTACATACACCTTTCAGATATGATTATGTGGGAAGCTTTTTAAGACCAGAAAGATTAAAGAAGGCAAGAGCTGATTATGAGAGCGGAAAGATTAACAAGGCAGAGCTTACAGCAGTTGAAGACGACTGCATAAGAGAGCTTGTAGCAAAGGTTAAGGAACTTGGATATCATGTTATAACTGATGGAGAATTCAGAAGGTCTACATGGCATCTTGATTTCATGTGGGGCTTCAATGGCGTTGAGCATAGAAAGACAGTTGATGGTAATACAACATTTGACGCAGAAGCAGCAATGATTGATGATACATATATGGTTGGTAAAATATCAGTAAAGAGCCATTCATTTGTTGAACATTTTAAATTCGTTAAGGCATTAGAGGATGAGAACACTGTTGCAAAGCAGACAATTCCTTCACCGGGACAGTTCTATGCATATTTTACGGGGGCAGAGCTTTTAGCAGATACACTTGCAATCTATGGAACAGAGGAAGCATTTGCAGATGATGTAATTAAGGCTTACAATGAATTTGTTGCTGAAATATATGCAGCAGGTTGTAGAAATCTCCAGTTTGATGACTGTGTATGGGGTGGAATGGTCAATCCAAAGCTTGCTGTTGCACTTACAGGAAGAAGCGGTGAGGCTCTTGAAGAGTACAAGAAGCTTATGCTTAAGTTAAACAACGAGGTTGTAGCTGCTGCACCAGATGACCTGCTTATCAATACACATGTGTGCAGAGGCAATTATCATTCGACATTCTTCAGTTCTGGAGCATATGACAGTGTTGCAGACCTGCTTTTCGGTGAAGAAAATGTTAATGCATATTATCTGGAATATGATGATGAGCGTTCAGGTGGATTTGCACCGTTAGCAAAGGTATCTGGGGATAAGAAGGTTGTTCTTGGACTTGTTACAACTAAGACAGCAGCCCTTGAGAACAAGGAGCTTGTTATTAACAGAATTCATGAGGCAGCAAAATATGTTCCACTCGACAGACTGTATTTAAGCCCACAGTGTGGATTCGCTTCATGCGAGATTGGAAATAAGCTTACTGAGGAAGAGCAGTGGGCTAAGTTAAAGCTCGTGAAAGAAATCGCAGAAGAAGTGTGGGGATAAGCCTTAGAAAATGAATATATGATGATTTAGAAGGATTGGAGATTGTGAGAAGTCTCCAATCCTTTTTTGATTTTTATCAGTTATAACTTATAGAATGCAAAATTAAAAATATTTTATCAGTTATAACTGATAAAACTGTCAAACTTTTTTCCGCATGATTTCGTATATAAATATAGAAAAGCAAGTGCGATTAAAAAAAAGGGAGGGGTTTTATGAGAAAGAAATGGTTTGTTGGCATATTTGTAGCATTGATAAGTATGACATGTATATCAGGTTGTGGAGTTTCTTATAAAGATTATATGGATATACAGCAGACGGAGACTGAAACTGAGCAGACTGGTGGAATTGAGACGAATCGTGAATATATTATGGAAGAGGATGTTATGAAGTTGCCATCAGATGCAGTAATTATAGATGATTATTCTAAAGAGGGAACAATTCTTACAAGTCCACACTTAAACTATAATATTAGTATAAAGGTTAATAAGGCTATACTGGCTGATAATATGGATGTGTATAAAGAAATTGGTGGTACAGACAGTGATTTTATAGAATGGATAAAAAAGGTTAATTCAAGAGAAGCAGGATTTACTAACACATACAATGAAGCAGACGGGACATTTGACAGCAGATATGATGGAGTTGGTACTAAGATTTTTATGATATCGGCAGAACTTGTTAATAACTCAGATTCAGAAGCTGCAATTAATATTGCTGGAATAAAGCCATATAGTCTGGACAGGGAGAATGGGGAGATTACCAGATTGAGTATATGTGAATCAATATTTTATGATTATGCAGAATCAACAGGTGCAGATTATGGGAATATGACACTTAAGGCTGGGGAACACCGCAATATAGTTTTATGTATGGTTGAGCCGGACAAGATAGTAAAAAAATATTATAGAAATGAGAATGGCAGAAATGTTGCGACAGACACTGACGATATTAATTATGACAATATTTATCTGAGGTTAAGCCTTTTAGGGGTTCAGCAGGTCGCTAACGGGGAAAACTTTATAAAGTTTAATATTGAGTAAGAAGGTGATGTATATGGGGCGAATGATAAGAATAGAACTTTACAGAGCTTTTCATGGGAAAGAACTTAAAACTGCAATGTTATTAGGAGGGTTGCTGGGACTGGCACATTTTGTATTAGAAGTTATACCATCAGTCAGTCATATATTTGACGGATATCATCCGGATATTGCGTCTTCTGTTGTTGGAAATGTTACGGAAAGCTGGATGGGTGGAATGATTAATCCAGAGATTAATATATACCAGATGGTGGTATTTTTATTAATAACTATTCCGTATGCAGCATCATTTTACACAGACAGGAAGGCCGGAATACTTAAGAATATAGCTGTAAGAGGTGAAAAAAGAGAATATCTGGCAGCCAAATCTGTAGCGGTGTTTATGACTGCCGGGGTTTCAGCAGTATTTCCGTTGTTACTTAATCTTATGCTTACAATGACAATGTTTCCGGTAATTAATTATGACTGGTACCAGCTGCCGAATTATAAGGCATTGTTTATGAATCTTGCTGTTAAAAATGTGATTGCATATTGCATTGTATATATGGCACTGATATTTGTATTTGCAGGACTTATAGCGGGACTGGCATTATCACTGTCATTATATGCTAATAACAGATTTGTTGTATTATCGCTGCCTTTTCTTATATGTATAGTATCGGGAAGGCTGGTCGCATATTCGGGTAATCCGGTTATAAGAGGGCTTGCAATACAGAAGGTGTTTTATGTTCCACAGAGTTCGCCAACAACATTAGTTTCTTTATGCATATTGTTTGTTGTGCTTGTTTTATGCGGATATGTGCATTTTATGGTAAGGGGCGTGAAAATGGATGTTTTATAATGACAGATTATCGGGAAAGGAAAGAAAGCAGAAAATTGCATTGATAGTATGTGCAGTAGTTGTTCTGGCAGTATGGCTTATGCTTACAATCAGAATTAATACGATTTTTCCATCCAAAAAGATTGAAAAATGCGGATATGGAGAATGGATTAATTATACACCTGACATAGCGGATATTATTACAGTAGATGTGAGTATCTCACCGGTATCATGCAAAATGTATGACAGGGCAGGTATTTTAAAAGATTACACAAAAGAACAGCTTGGAATATTTTCAGAAGGAAAAGACGATTCAGATTATCTTGTATTTACTGTTGATATAAAAAATAACGGACAGGAGGCTGTAAGCATAAACCGTCTGGCATCATTATTTATCTATTGTACAGAATTTAATGGTGACAGCAACTCTCTGGAAAGGATGAATACTGATATTAAGACAGTGGCATCAGGTGAAACACAGAGAGTACAATTTGTAACCAACATAAAGTATAAGGATGCATGGATGGTTAATAGCAGACAGAGATATGCAGAGTCTGATGTTTACATAGTTATGTCACAGTATCCATTAGAGAGAAGAATGGTATTTTCTATTGAATAATTAATAAAGGGGGATTTTATGAAGTGGAGAATCTGGAAAAGACCACTGGAGTGGAAAAAGATATCATTGTATGCTGTTGTTATTTTAGTTTCATTATTTGTGTGTGAATTTGCATTTGCAGCAAGAAAGGCAAAGGGCGTCACATGCGTGAAAGATTTTATTATTACATATAATTACAGGGTTGTTCCTTATATAGCAATTCCTGTTATTATGGTTCTTTTAATATCGTATTTTAGAAGAATGTATGATGATAACAGAATGGTGCGGTATGTTAATATAAGAAATTTTTACATTTCTGTAATTGGTGGGGGAATTGGCAGGATTGTATTATATGTAGTTATTATGACCGTCTGGATGTTTATAGGCGGTGTTGTATCGACACATGGAATTATTGACAACTGGCAGTCAAAAAATGCGATGGCAAAGAGAGTTTATGGAGCATATCTTACAGACACAAAGTTTATCACAGTGTTTTCAGGAATTTTCATAACATTAATTTTAATGATGATTATAAACATGGAAATGCTGATGATAATACACAGATATATACATAGCTGGATTGCCGGATATTTTATATGCATAGTACTTAATCTGTATATGCTGGTTGAGCAGGGAAATGCCAGAGTGCTGAAAACATTTATAACATACAGGGTATACCAGAATGGATGGAGATACAGCAGTCTTGTGTATATGGCTGTGATAGTGGCTGTACTGCTTATGGTTATATTATTGATGGGAAAATGTGACAGTTTAAGGAGAAATCGATGATGTTTTGGAATATTTTAAAAAATGATATAGCGCGTGGGATATTTAAAAGAAAATATTTATACATAATATCGACTGTTGTAATAGCTGCACTGGTAATTATTGCTGATATGAGTCTGGGAAGAAAAACCGGTTCACATGGATATACAGGTCAGGTATCAGTGGGGGATTTGTTTCAGGTGTTTTACAGGGGCAGCAGAATAATTAAACCAGACAATATTGCAGAATTTTATATATCAGAACAGTATCTGTTTATGGTTCTTGGCATTGCATTTATTGTAGGAAACTATTGCGTCAGGGATTTTGGCAGTGTGGGTATGCAGATAATAATCAGATGTGGAAGCATTGGCAAATGGTTTGCAGGTAAAGTTATGTGGTGTTTTGCAAGTGCTTTATATATGACAGCGTTGACGGATATATTAATTGTAATTATAAGTGTAATTCATGGATATGAACCGGGACTGGATGTGCATATGGAAGTGCTTCGTATATATGGATATCCAGAGAATGTAACAAATGTGGCAGCAGGTGAAATAGGGGTTATGAGTCTGGTTCTTCCGTTGCTTTCATTATTTGCCATAGCACTGGTGCAGATGTTTTTATCAATGATATGTTCGTCTGTAATAGCACTTTTACTTATATCAACAGGAATGATAATAACGATATTTTCAGGAAATGTATTACTGGTATTCAATGGTCTTATGTGTATGAGAAATAATATATATACTGCTGGAGGAACAGACAGTATTCATATGATGATTGCTGATGTTGTAATAATACTTATATCCATAATAGCAGGATATATATATGTCAGCAGGATGGATATATTAAATGCAAAGGAGATATAGTGTATGAGGGTTGTATTAAGAAATGTGTGTAAAGATATAAAAGGAGCAAGAGTTCTTGATAATGTTAATCTTGAACTTGAAAGTGGCATGGTATATGGTTTTAAGGGAAAGAACGGTTCTGGAAAAACCATGCTTATGCGTGCTATAAGCGGGCTTATAAAAGTGAAGGGTGAAATTGAGATTGATGGGAAAATACTGGGAAAAGATTTTACATTTCCACCAAGCATAGGAATTCTTATAGAGAATCCTTCGTTTGTGGCGGAATATACGGGATTGAAGAACCTTGAGATGCTGGCATGTATTAAGAATAAGATTGAAATTGAAGATATAAGACATGTAATGGAGCAGGTGGGACTGGATCCTGACGATAAGAGAACCTATAAAAAATATTCACTTGGAATGAAGCAGAAGCTTGGAATAGCAGCGGCATTTATGGAAAAACCTGATATCATAATTCTTGATGAGCCTATAAATGCGCTCGATGAAGCGGGTGCAAAACAGGTTCACAAGATACTTGAGGAGCAGAAAAAAAGAGGAGCACTTATTATAATTGCCTGCCATGACAAGGAAGAACTTGAAATGCTGTCAGATGAGATAATTGAGATTTATGAGGGCAGGATTGTTGCCGGGGAAAAAGAGTGATTATGAAATGGACTTAAAAACTAAGGCAGTTAATTCTTATATAAGGGATTAACTGCCTTTAAGTTTTTTATATGAATAATAAAATTATCTCTGAACTTCATTACCAGCATCAGAGAAAGCGAGCTTCATAACTTCATCTACTGTAACTAAGTTGTAATCTCCGCTTACTGTATGCTTTAAGCAGCTTGCAGCATTAGAAAATTCAACGGCTTTCTGAGGATCAAAGTTATTAATAAGGCTGTAGATAAGACCAGCGCAGTAAGCATCTCCGGCACCGATATAGTCAAGAATGTGCATAAAGAATTCTTTGCTGTAGTAAGCCTTGCCTTCTGTGTAAATCATTGACTGGAGCTTAAATGTTGTGATGGATGTTTCTGTTCTCCATACAGATGCAACCATCTTGAATGGGAATTTCTTCATAAGTTCCCTGGCAATGTAAGCATTTTTCTCCTCGCCATTAGCGTCGGCAGGATTCATAGAGAAGATACCGATAGCGTCATCTTCGTTAGCGATACATACATCAACATACTGGCAGATACGAGACATTGCCTCACAAGCCTTTTCACTTGACCAGAGCTTGCTTCTGTAGTTTAAGTCACAGCTTACAGTCATGCCTTTTTCCTTAGCCTTCTGGCAGGCTGTGATACAGATGTTAGTCATCTCATCAGAGATTGCAGGTGTGATTCCTGAAAAATGGAACCATGTTGCACCGTCAAATATTTCGTCCCAATTAAAGTCATCAGCAGTAGCAAGCGCAAATGCAGAACCTGCTCTGTTATAGATAACGTTAGTTGGACGCTGGCTTGTCTTCTTCTCAAGGAAGTAGATACCAATCTGGTCGCCGCCACGCACGATATGGTCTACGCCTACGCCGTACTGACGGAGTGAGTTGATTGCAGCCTGTCCGATTATATGTTTTGGAAGCTTTGTTACATAATTAGCATCAACATCAAAGTTAGCAAGGGACACAGCAGTATTGGCTTCTCCACCTCCATAAACAGCCTCAAATGCATTGCACTGAGTAAATCTTGCGTTGTTCTCAGGAGAGAGACGAAGCATAATTTCACCAAATGTAACAATCTTATCTTTCATTTTTCTTAATCCTTTCTCAATATCAGATTTCCTAAAATAAATATACAAGAATATATTTTAGCACATTATGGCGAAAAATGGGAGTAAAATGTTCTTGATTTGATACATATTTTTTACTATAGTTACATGTGAAGTAAATATGTGCGTGAAGATTTATAATCTTTTGTACACGTTTGAAAGGATTGAATAATGTTAAGAAATGTTTCATTAGAAGATATATCGGATGGCAGACTGTATACTGAGAATGACCTTGTGCGTGTTGATACTAACTCGTGTAAGGGCTGTCAGACTGTATGCTGCCAGAATATGGGAAGTACGATTGTGATTGACCCATATGACTGTTACAAGCTCACAACCGGATTGGGCAAAACATTTGAACAGCTTACGATGAACGAGCTTGAGTTAAATGTTGTGGATGGTATTATTATGCCTAATTTAAAAATGCAGAAATCAGACGGAAGATGTGCCTTTCTTCGTGAAGATAATCTGTGCAATATACATACGATAAGACCGGGAATATGCAGAATGTTCCCACTTGGAAGATACTGGGAGGATGAGACACATTTTAAATATATTGTGCAGAAGGGCGAGTGTAATAAGGATAATCTATCGAAGATTAAACTGAAAAAATGGCTTGGCATCGAGGGACTTGCGGAGTATGATTCTTATATTGTCAGATGGCATGAGTATGTGAAGCAGCTTCAGGCGGCACTACCGGGACTTTCAGAGGATAATGTGAAGATTCTTAATACATTTAACTTAAGAGTGTTCTATATGACGACATATGCCGGATGTGCTGATGATAAGGCATTTTATGCGGAATTTGACAGAAGATTTGCGATGGCTAAGGAAAAGCTGGGACTGATGTAGGATTGGTTCACAGGTGACAGAAAGGAAGATTGATTTTATGAAGACAGATTTATTTCATATAGGAAAGTTCGTAATTCATGGTTATGGATTGATGATTGGCATAGGTTTTGTGCTGGCACTGCTTGTTGGTGAGTACAGGGCTAAGAAAATGGGAATGAAAGAGGAGGCTCTTATTGATATTGCGATAATTGCGGGAGTATCGGGATTTCTTGGAGCAAAGCTGTTGTATATAATAGTGAGCTTTAAGGATTTTATAGAAGATCCTATAGGTGTGCTTGGCTCATCGGGATTCGTTGTTTATGGCGGACTTATTGCAGGTGTGCTGTGTAACCTTATATATGTAAAGATTAAAAAGTTATCATTCCTTGAGTATTTTGACCTGGTAATGCCGGAGATAGCGCTGGCACAGGGCTTTGGACGAATCGGCTGTTTTCTTGCAGGGTGCTGTTACGGAAGACAGACAGATGCAGCCTGGGGAGTTGTTTTCCCGGCTGGTTCACTTGCACCATCAGGAGTTAAACTGATTCCTACACAGCTTATATCATCGGGGGCAGATTTTCTTAATATGGCGTTTCTTATGATAATAGCAGCTAAGTTTTCTTATACTGCTGTTATGAAGCGCAAGGCTGACGGTAAGGAAACTGCCGGAAAGCATATGGCAGCAGGTAATATTGGATTCTTATATTGCATAACTTACGGACTTGGAAGATTTACAATTGAGTTCTTAAGAAACGATTACAGAGGTGAGGTCGGAATATTCTCTACATCGCAGTTTATCTCTCTTTTCATTGTGTTACTTGGTGTGGTTGCGATGGCTGTTAATCATAAGTTGAAAAATGCGGACAGATAGAAATACTAATATGGACTAATCAGCGTTGTATTATAAATTACACTGGCTGGTTAGTCTTTTTATTGCCTTTTAATCTGAAATGTATTAATAAAAATACATGACTTATTAAAATGTGACAATAATGCTAGACATTTTGTTAAAAAATTGTTAATATG
>QRVH01000069.1 GCA_003458705.1 Eubacterium sp. AF22-9
ATACAACAACTGCTGGTAATGAAGGGAACTCACAGGTTAGCCAGACGCAGGAAAGCAGTTCTAAGAGCGAAGAAAAATCAATTAGTCAGAGTAATGACCAGTTAGAAAGAGTAAAAGTGAAAATTTTACAGGATATACAGCACAAATACCTAATGGATATAAAAAAATAGGAAATTCAGGGAAAATAATATTTAATGCAAATGATAAGGTTGATTTGTATATATCAAAAATTTTGGATACAAAGAAAACAGAGCCATTATCAGATATAACTAAAGAAAAGATATCTGAGTATATATCACAGCATGTATGGACTGATGATGGTATTTCAGAACAAATAAGTGGATATACAAAAGATGTTCCTGTGACATTAACATCAGTTGCTGACACAGAGGTTAATGGAATAAAGATGAAGAAGTTTGAAGGAAAGCTTACATTGGCTAAGTCAAGTAGTGATACGGATACAACATGGGATTGTTATATATATGGATATGTATTTGAAACAAGGGTAAATACCATGGTGTTTTATGGACTTGAGCAGGAACAGTCACAGCCGGCAGATAAGATTGCTTTAATAAAGAAGAATATGGATGCAATGGTTCAGACAATACAGATTAATAAGTAATCAAGAATAATGAGGGAGGTGCAATAGCTTATGGCAATATTGGGAATATAAAGCTACTATTGCACTGCCCATATTCTCACTTTTCAACAGTTGAAGTCAAGCCACTTATGATGGCATTACCATTTATGGCAGAAACAACAACGAGTCAGCTATCAGGAACAAAATGGTATACCGTTAAGTATAAGGGAACAGCAGGATATTGATAATAAATCAATAAATAATAATGATTAAAGGAGAATAATGAAATGAAAAAGTTAACATGTGCAGTAATGGGAGCATTAATGATTACATCAGTATTAGCAGGATGTGGGAAGAAGGAGAATACAACAACTGCTGGTAATGAAGGGAACTCACAGGTTAGCCAGACGCAGGAAAGCAGTTCTAAGAGCGAAGAAAAATCAATTAGTCAGAGTAATGACCAGTTAGAAAGTCAAATTAGTATATTTAATGGATTTACAGCACAGATTCCTAAAGGATATACATGTACTGGAACAGCTGGGTCGATAATATTTAATTCAAAAGATAAGACAGACCTTTATATATCAGGAATATTTGATGGGAAAAGTACTTTACCTCTTACATCTGTTACAGGGGAGCAAATAGAAAAAAGTGTCTCACAGCTTTTGTGGAGTGACAATGGTATTTCTAAACATATAGGTGGATATACAAAGGATGTTCCTGTGAAAGTTGCTTCAGTAACCGATGTAGATATTAATGGAATAAAGATGAAGAAATTCGAAGGAAAGCTTACATTAGCAAAATCAAGCAGTGACAAAGATACCACATGGGATTGTTATATATATGGATATGTACTTGAGGCTGGTCCTGAAACCGTTGGTTTCTTCGGTCTTGAGCAGGAACAGTCACAGCCAGCAGATAAGATTGAGCTAATAAAGAAGAATATGGATGCAATGGTAAAGACAATTAAGCTTATTTAATTAAGATAATAAATTGAGAAAAGTACCATCATAATTCATAAAAATGTATATTAATTTCATACAGGGAAAATTCGCACTTGAAAAGTGATATTGACTATGTTATCATTTAACTATATGAATATATCAAAGACTGTGAAAGAGACTTCTTTTCATGGAACCTGACAGGAAAGTGATGCCACCGACTGAAAGCATACGCAGGGAATTGTTAAGAGGAACGCTCTGGAGTTGAATGGTTGAGCAGCCGGGGGAACGGCTGGGTAGGTCATTCCGTTACACGCGTTAAGTGCAATGAGATGAAAGGTTTAAGAGCCTTTCAATGCGGGTGGTACCGCGGATAACATAAGTTTATTCGCCCCGGGATGTTTTTTACATCCCGGGGTTTTAGTTTTTTCTGGGATGTAGTTATATTAAACAGAAATCGGACAGAAACAACATTTTTACCTGTCCAGAAAAGAAAGGAGATTGCAATGGCAAACATGTACAGAGATGTTAACTTAAGTGAAGTTAATGAAAGTTACATCGGCAAGGAGTTAAAGGTTGCAGGATGGGTTGAGAACATCCGTGACCACGGAGGAGTTTCGTTTATCGATTTAAGAGATATGTATGGAGTACTTCAGGTAGTACTTCGTGATACAACATTACTTGATGGTATTCATAAGGAAGAGTGTATCGCTATCGAGGGTATTATGGAGCAGAGAGATGAGGAAACTTATAATCTTAAGATTCCTTCAGGAACAATCGAGCTTGAAGCTAAGAAGATTACAATACTTGGACAGGTATACCAGCAGCTTCCATTTGAAGTACAGACTTCTAAGGAAGTAAGAGAGGATGTACGTCTTAAGTACAGATATCTTGATTTAAGAAACCAGAAGGTTAAGGATAACATGATATTCAGATCAAAGGTTATCGCATTCCTTCGTCAAAAGATGACAGACATGGGATTCCTTGAAATCCAGACACCTATCCTTTGTGCTTCATCACCAGAGGGCGCAAGAGATTATATCGTACCTTCAAGAAAATATAAGGGCAAATTCTATGCTCTTCCACAGGCACCACAGCAGTATAAGCAGTTACTTATGGTATCTGGCTTTGATAAATATTTCCAGATTGCACCTTGCTTCAGAGATGAGGATGCAAGAGCAGACCGTTCACCAGGAGAATTCTACCAGTTAGATTTCGAGATGAGCTTTGCTACACAGGAAGATGTATTCAGAATCGGTGAAGAGGTTCTTACAGAAACATTTGCAAAATTCGCACCAGAAGGATATGAAGTTACACAGGCACCTTATCCAATCATCAGCTACAAGCAGGCAATGCTTGAGTTTGGTTCAGATAAGCCAGATCTTCGTAATCCGCTTAGAATTATTGACCTTTCAGAATTCTTTAACAAATGTACATTCAAGCCTTTCCAGAACAAGACTGTAAGAGCAATCAATGTACATGCAAAGCTTTCAAAGGGACAGCATGAGAAGTTACTTAAGTTCGCTACAGGAATCGGAATGGGCGGACTTGGATACCTTGAGGTTCTTGAAGACGGAAGCTACAAGGGACCAATTGATAAATTTATTCCAGAAGAACTCAAGGGAGAAATTAAAGACCTTGCAGGACTTCAGCCAGGAGATACAATCTTCTTCATCGCTGATAAGGAAGACAGAGCTGCGTACTTCGCAGGACAAATCAGAAACGAACTTGGTGAGAGACTTGATCTCATTGAGAAAAATGCATACAGATTCTGCTACGTTAATGACTTCCCAATGTTCGAAAGAGATCCAGAAACTAAGAAGATTGGATTTACACATAATCCATTCTCAATGCCACAGGGTGGACTTGAGGCTCTTAATACAAAAGATCCACTTGATATTCTTGCATACCAGTATGATATCGTATGCAACGGTGTAGAGTTATCATCAGGTGCAGTTCGTAACCATGACATGCAGATAATGGTTAAGGCATTCGAAATTGCCGGATATGATGAAGAAGTATTAAAGGCAAAATTCGGAGCATTATACAATGCATTCCAGTTCGGTGCACCACCACACGCAGGTATGGCACCAGGTGTTGACCGTATGATTATGCTCCTTAGAAATGAAGAAAATATCCGTGAAATAATCCCATTCCCAATGAGTGGAACAGCACAGGATTTAATGTGCGGAGCACCAAATGAGGTAACAGAGCAGCAGCTTAGGGAAGTTCATATTAAGGTTAGGGATTAGTTGGCGGACGGACGACTGCAGGATTTTTATAAATTCACCGCAGGCACGCTTTCGCTGCTTGTCGCTCGCAGCGGACACTAGGTTCGCTGGGATTTGTTGGCACTTTGTGCCAACTGTCCCAGCTTACCAAGTGCCGGCGGCTCCAAAGCACCTTGCTTGTGAATTTATAAAAAATCCTGCCGCCTGCCATTCGACCACCAATACCTGACTTAATATAAACTTTCCTAAGAGAAAGAGTGGAGGTTTTCACTCCCCCGACGAGCAAAGCGATGTCGCGTCTCGTTCCGGGGTAGATGTGTGAGCCTGGAGAAATTGGATAAAGCGTGAACAAGACACTTTGGAGCCGCCGGCACTTAGCGAAATCGGCTGGCGGAGTCGGAAAGCTTGCTTTCCGGACGGAGGTGGCTGATTTCGCTTAGTACCGCTGCGTGCGACAAGTAGCGCAAGCGTGTCTTGTGATGATTTATCCAATTTCTCCAGGCGTATATAACGACAACGAAAGGAGACGCACACATGGCTAATGTAATTAGTGATGAGACAATTGAGTATGTTGGTATCCTTGCCAAGCTTGAACTCTCTGATGAAGAGAAGGAAGCTGCCAAGAAGGATATGGCGAGCATGCTTGATTATATTGACAAGCTTGGTGAGCTTGATACTACAGGGGTAGAACCTATGTCACATGTGTTCCCTGTTAATAATGTAATGAGAGAAGATGTTGTTACTAATGGTGACGGAAGCGAGGCAACTCTTGCTAATGCACCTGAATGTAATGAATCAGGATTTATTGTACCTAAAACTGTTGAATCATAGAAAGGACGCATATGAGTTTATTAGATTATACAGCTGTTGAACTGGCTGCTAAGATTAAAGCGGGTGAGACAACAGCAACAGAGGCTATGGAAGCTGTTATTGCACAGATTGAAAAATCTGAAGATGAGCTTAACTGCTATGTCACATTTGACAAGGAAAAAGCTCTTGCAGCAGCTAAGAAAGCAGATGAGGATATCAAGGCAGGTAAGCTTACAGGACCTTTAGCCGGAGTACCATTTGCAATCAAAGATAATATGTGTACAGAGGGCATGCTTACTACATGCTCATCTAAGATACTTGGTAATTTCGTTCCAACCTACACAGCAGATGCAGTAGTAAGACTTGAAAATGCAGGAGCAGTAATTATCGGAAAGACTAACATGGATGAATTTGCGATGGGCTCTACAACTGAGACAAGTGCATTTGGTGCAACTAAGAATCCACGTAATCCTGAGCATGTACCTGGTGGTTCATCAGGTGGCTCTGCTGCGGCAGTTGCAGCTAATGAGTGTTTTGCAGCACTTGGTTCTGATACAGGTGGTTCAATCAGACAGCCAGCTTCTTACTGTGGTGTTGTAGGCTTAAAGCCAACTTATGGAACAGTTTCACGTTACGGACTTATCGCTTATGGTTCATCATTAGACCAGATTGGACCTTTATGTAAGGATGTAACTGACTGTGCAACTATCATGGAAGCTATCGCAGGCAAGGACGATAAGGACTCAACATCAATTGGAAGAGATGATTATTCATTTACAAAGGCATTAGTTGATGATGTTAAGGGAATGAGAATTGGTATTCCAAGAGATTATTTTGGAGAAGGTCTTGACCCTGAGGTTAAGGAAGCTGTTCTTAACGCTGCCAAAGTTCTTGAGAGCAAGGGCGCAATCGTAGAAGAATTTGATTTAAGCCTTGTAGAGTATGCAATTCCTACTTACTATACAATTGCAGCAGCAGAGGCAAGTTCTAACCTTGAAAGATTCGATGGTGTTAAATACGGATACAGAACTAAAGAATACGAAGGACTCCACAACATGTACAAAAAGACACGTTCGGAGGGCTTCGGTGCAGAGGTTAAGAGAAGAATCATGCTCGGTTCTTTCGTATTAAGTTCAGGATATTATGACGCTTATTATCTTAAGGCATTAAGAGTTAAGGCTCTTATTAAGAAAGCATTTGATGAAGCATTTGCAAAATACGATGTAATTCTTGGACCTGTTGCACCTACAACAGCACCAAAGCTTGGTTCATCATTATCAGACCCAATAAAAATGTATCTTGGAGATATCTACACTATCTCAGTAAACCTTGCAGGACTTCCGGGACTTTCAGTTCCATGCGGCAAGGACAAGAATGGTCTTCCAATTGGCTTACAGCTCATTGGTGACTGCTTTAAAGAAAATAACCTTATCCGTGCAGGCTACGCTTATGAGCAGGCACGAGGAAGATTTGAATAGGAGGGAGGCATAAGTATGAAAGATTATGAAGTTGTAATCGGACTTGAAGTCCATGTTGAATTAGCTACTAAGACAAAGATTTTCTGTGGATGCTCAACTGAGTTCGGCGGAGCACCTAACTCACATACTTGCCCTGTGTGTACAGGTATGCCAGGTTCTCTTCCTGTTCTTAATAAGAAGGTTGTAGAATATGCAGCAGCAGTAGGACTTGCAACTAACTGTACAATTACACAGGACTGCAAGTTTGACAGAAAGAATTATTTCTACCCTGATAACCCACAGAATTATCAGATTTCACAGCTTTATCTTCCAATCTGCCGTAACGGTCATGTTGATGTTACATTATCAGATGGAACAGAAAAGACAATAAGAATCCACGAGATTCATATGGAAGAGGATGCAGGAAAGCTTGTTCATGATGAGTGGGAAGGCGTGTCATATGTAGATTATAACCGTTCAGGTGTGCCTCTTATCGAAATTGTTTCTGAACCAGACATGCGTTCAGCAGAAGAAGTTATTGCTTACCTTACTAAGTTAAGAACAACAATCCAGTATCTTGGTGCTTCTGACTGCAAGCTTCAGGAAGGTTCTATGAGAGCTGATGTCAACCTCTCTGTAAGAGAGCGTGGTTCAGAGGAGTTCGGAACAAGAACAGAAACTAAGAACCTCAATTCATTTGCAGCGATTGAAAGAGCAATTAAGGCCGAGACAGCTAGACAGATTGACTTAATCGAAGCAGGCGAGAAGGTTGTACAGGAAACAAGAAGATGGAATGATGACAAGGAATATTCATATGCTATGCGTTCAAAAGAAGATGCGCAGGATTACAGATATTTCCCAGATCCAGACCTTGTTCCAATTCACATCAGTGATGAGTATTTAGCAGAGCTTAAGGCAAAACAGCCAGAGTTCAAGGACGAGAAGAAGGCACGTTATATTGAAGAATTCGGACTTCCTGAATATGATGCAGAGATTCTTACAGATTCTAAGAAGTTCACAGAAATCTTTGAGGAAGCTACAGCAATCTGCAACCAGCCAAAGAAGGTTTCTAACTGGATTATGGGCGAGACAATGCGACTTATGAAGGAAGAATCAGCTAAGACTGGAAGAGAATTCAGAGCCGAGGAATTAACATTTTCACCTGAAAGCCTTGCCAAGATTATTACTCTTGTTGAGAAAAAGGAAATCAACAATGCAGCAGCTAAAGAAATATTTGAGCATGTATTTGCAGAAAATGTTGATGTTGACGCATATGTTGAAGAACACGGTTTAAAGCAGGTTAATGATGAAGGCGCGCTCAGAGCAACAGTTGAGAAGGTTATTGCTGATAACCCACAGTCAGTTGCTGATTATAAAGGCGGCAAAAAGCAGGCAATCGGCTATCTTGTCGGACAGACAATGAAGGCAATGCAGGGCAAGGCTAATCCGGGAATGGTAAATGCTTTGTTACAGGAGCTTTTAAAGTAACACATGAACTTAAAACTAAAAGGAGATGTGGAATGAAAAAAGTTAATTTTGATGTAAAACTCCCAGCATTTGTTGACAGAATAGTATATGTTGACAACTATGGTGCAAGACCATACTGCTATACTATTGAAGATGCATCAAGAAATGCTGATGCTATAAACAGGGCTATTAACTATATCTCAGAAAAGGGCGGCGGAACTGTTGTGATTCCTGAGGGAATCTGGTTTACAGCGCCAATCGAGATTAAGAGCGATGTTGAGTTAAGAATTGAGAAGAATGCAATACTTAAATTTTCTAAAGATATTGACCAGTATCCACTTATTATCACTAACTATGAAGGTCAGGAGTGTATAAGAGCCAAGTCTCCTATCACAGCTGAAAATGCTATTAACATCGGTATAACCGGTGGCGGTGTTATTGATGGAAGCGGTGATCTGTGGCGCCCTGTAAAACAGTTTAAGATGACTGACAGACAGTGGGAGGCTCTTATGAAAAAGAGCCAGTATACAATTGATACTAAAGAGGGCGGCATATGGATGCCGACAGAAAGCTCATTTAAAGGTAATGAGCATAATATCCAGCTTGACGCTGAGAATGCACTTGAGAAAGCAAGCGAATATTATGATTTCTACAGACCAGTAATGGTAAGCCTCGTCACTGTAAAAGAATTCTTCTTGATGGTGTAACATTTATGAATTCACCGGCATGGAATATACACCCATTTTTCTGTAAGAATCTTACAGTAAGAAATGTTACGGTGAGCAATCCATATTATGCGCAGAACGGTGATGGAATTGATGTTGAATCATGCAAGAAAGTTCATATCCACAACTGTACATTTGAAACAGGTGATGATGCAATCTGTTTAAAGTCAGGCAAGAATGCCGTAGCAAGACAGATTGAAGGTCCTTGCGAGGATGTATATATCCATGACTGCCTTGTCAATAAGGGACATGGAGGCTTCGTTATCGGAAGTGAGATGAGTCGAGGCATTAAAAATGTACTGGTAGAGAATTGTACTTTTCTTGGAACTGATGTCGGAGTCCGCATTAAGAGTGCACTCGGACGAGGCGGCGTTATCGAGAATATTAATGTAAAGAATATTAATATGGTTGATATTAAGGAACAGGCAATAATTCTTACAATGTCATATGTGCTTAATTTGCTTAACAGAAATGAAGAGATTAACGGAATTGACAAGGACGATATTCCTTATTTTAAGAATATTAATTTCGAGGGAATTAACTGCCTCGGAGCAAAGGAAGCGGTTGTTATTGAACCGTTAAAGGATATGCCGGAGACAATCGCTGACATACACATTAAGGCTTCATCATTTGTTACAAGTGGTGAGAATCGTGTTGGATGTGATTGTCTTACAAGTGAACAGACAACTTATGAGATATTATAAAAAAATCCCGGCAGCACTGATATATGTGCTGCTGGGATTTATGCGTTGTGTATTAATTTTTCTTTTCAGTTTGGGCTGCTAATAATTGTTCGTATTTAGCCGATGGCTCTCATATTGCATTAGTTGCCAACTTCTTCCTGAATCAATTCCAATGCATATAAGTCAACACTCAGATACTGGTTTTTGTAAAGAATTGCAGGGCATTTTACAATAGACAGTTCTTCAGAAGAGCCATCTTTATATTGTATGTTGAGTACATACTGAACAGAAGAATCATTGTCATCATGAAAAGTAACTGGGTGAGAAGGCGTGAAAGCTAAAGCGTCTGTTAAATCTTTCAGTCTTGCACCTTCAAAAACGCCAGTTTTTCCATTAGATTTGTTGATGACAGTAATGCTGTCAGCGTTGTCTATATTGATTGTTACAAGGCTTCTGTTATATATAGTATCAAGAAAATCTGTGACAAGTGATGCAGACTTTCCGAAAGGATGATAGCTCATTCTGTTAATTGTGACTTTATTGTCAAGCACAATAATGCTGTTAGTACGATTGTCCGCGCTGGTATATAATATTCTGTAAGTCCATCCAGATGCAGGCGCAAATAGCCATGGCATAACAGTTATATCTTCTACTATATCAATTAATTGTGATTTTTCATCAGATGTCAGACTTATTTCGTTTCCTTCTCTTACAATTGAAATATTGCTGTTATCTGATAAGTCAAGCTTAATGTGGCGAGGTCTTAGTAATAATGCAGCTATAATTATTATTAAGATTATAAGAGAAAGAAATGCTGCTTTTTTTTGTTTTGTGCATATAAAAACCTCCTTTTTATGTGCATACTGTCATGTTTAACTATTTATTTCCGAACTATAATATAACTATATGTTACTAGAAGTAAATATTGCTGTCAACAATGTGCTAAAATTCCCTAAATATAAGATACCATAAGATGACATAC
>QRVH01000007.1 GCA_003458705.1 Eubacterium sp. AF22-9
TGTTCAAGTGAATTATTTCAGGGTGATGTGAATCGAACCCACGGGTTCGGTCTCCGCTTAAGTGAATTATTTCAGGGTGATGTGAATCGAACCCACGGGTTCGGTCTCCGCTTCGCTCCGGTCGGTGCCAAGCAGGTGCCACAGGCACCTGGCACCCCATCACCCGCTCTATTTTTTTGCTTGTAGGAAACCCTTAAAATTATGGGTTTCTTTTTTATATAATAAACAAAAGTTTGTTCGGTACACTATATTATAAAGATAAAGCGTTATTAATTATTGAAATATTAAGGTAAGCCTGCTGAAATATTGAAGAAAGTGCGAATTAATGTTATAACAATGTTGCTGATATATTCGGCAGAAAAAGGTGATATGTATGAAATTAAGGAAACTTGCTATTGTGGGGGCTGTAGCATTAGCTTTAATGGGGACTGTTACAAGTGTTGTTTTGGTGCATGGTAACAGTATTACTAAGGATAAAAAAAGCGATTATGCTGAAACGGAAAGACTTCGTGGTGACAGAACACATGATATTGTAGAAGTTTCAGAAAGTATTGCCGATGATGATAGTTTTATGGGAGAAAATGTAACCGGTAAGAATGATTATTATAAAAGCGGTCGTGGAATTGCATGCTGGGGAGACAGCATGACAGAAGGAACGGGGTCAGATGAAGGATATCTTCTTACAGATATAGGAAGAGTTGATATCAGTTATTATACATCTCCTCATACTATAGAGCGGCTTACGGGATATAGAACATATAATTTTGGAGTGGCAGGAGAAAAATCAGATGAGATTTCAAGACGTGCAGGCGGACTTGGAATGTATACAGACAGGGATTTATATATAACAAAATATCAATACACAGATGTTGCATTAGTAGACGAAAATGGTGAGCTGGTTCATATGTACGATTACAGTGGATATGGCATTGAATATAATGAATATCCAGATACTGTATATATTGACGGAATTTTATGCCAGATAGAAAACCGGTATGAAGACAGAGTATCAAAACAACAGCAGGATATTGAAGAGGCTGAGGAGGAAGGCGAGAACTGGTTTGACATCCTGCAGGATTTTGGAGAAGAATTAATACCGGGAGATTATGAAAATCTTAAGCCGGAAGATTATGTGGTTGGAATCAGAATATGTGATAATGTAGATGAAAATCAGCCAGATGGATTATATGTATCACAGGGAAGTCAGGTTATGCCCAAAGCATCCGAAGATCATAAGAATGATATCCTTATCATAGAAATGGGAAGTAATGGTGGCTGGGATGATTATGATGAACTTATAGCACAGTATCAGTCAATTATAGATTATACAGGCTGTGAGGATTATATTATTGTAGGTGATACCGATAATCCGGGAAGTTCCATTGCAGATGAAGGCAGGATTAATATGGATAAAAGTGATGACAGCTCGGGTAAAAATTATACTGAATGGGAATCTGCTTTAAGAGATGCATTCGGAGAACATTTTTTTAATACCCGTATCTATATGCTTGATTATGGTTTAAGCGATTGTGGATTAAGGGCTTCAGCACTTGATAAAATGTATGGTGCCTTTGGCTGCATATCAGGGAAACTGCGCTCAGACTGGACACATTTCAATGCGTATGGATATTATGCTAAAGGACTTGGCATATATAAGAAAGGTGTTGAACTTGGATACTGGGAATAAGATGCTTTGTAAGGAAAGTAAGTAATGAGTAAGAATAAATACGAAATAGATATGTGCAATGGCACAATAATGGATAAGTTAATATCGTTTTCAGTGCCGTTGATGCTTTCAGGAATACTACAGTTAATGTTTAATGCTGTAGATATAATTGTTGTTGGAAGATTTGCAGGAAGCGAGTCGTTAGCAGCAGTAGGTTCAACGACAGCGCTTATTAATATGTTTGTTAATCTTTTCATAGGAGTTTCGTTGGGAGCAAATGTACTGGCTGCCAGATTCTATGCGTCAGGCAAACATAAAGAGATGTCAGAGACAGTGCATACTGCGATAACATTTGCAGCAATAAGCGGAGTTGTGATGGCGCTGATAGGCGTGCTGATGGCTAAGCCGGCACTTGAGCTTATGGGAACGCCGGATGATGTAATTAACCTCTCAACACTGTATATGAGAATATATTTTCTTGGTATGCCATTCTTTATGCTTTATAACTATGGTGCGGCTGTTCTTAGAGCAGTTGGTGATACCAAGAGACCGCTGATGTTTCTTATAGCAGCGGGAATTATAAATGCATGCCTTAATATGGTACTTGTTATTGTGTTTAACTTAGGGGTTGCAGGAGTGGCAATCGCAACAATATTTTCACAGTTTATATCGTGTGTGCTTGTATTAAGATGTCTGAATAAGACAGATGCAAGTTACCAGTTGAGATTCTCAAAGCTAAAGATAAAGGGATACTATCTTAAACAGATATTTCAGGTTGGAATTCCGGCAGGAATACAGAGTACAGTTATTAATTTCTCAAATGCTTTGCTGCAGTCGTCGGTTAATTCATTCGGTTCAACAGCAATGGCAGGATATACAGCAGCCAACAATATTCTTGGCTTTCTATATGCATCAATTAATTCAGTAACACAGGCCTGCATGAGTTTTACAAGTCAGAATTATGGTGTAAGGAAGTTCAAGAGAATGGACAAGGTGCTTATAGATTGTGCAATACTTTCGGTAGGAGCATCACTTGTATTTGGCTGCGGTGCATATATATTTGGTGATAAAGTGCTTATGATATACACTAATAGTGAAGATGTTATCAAATGTGGTGTTGAGATATTATCAATTACTACAGTACCATATTTCTTATGTGGAATAATGGATCTGTTTCCGGGCGCGCTTCGTGGAATGGGGTATTCGCTAGTACCTATGATATTATCAGTTATTGGTACTGTAGGAATGAGGATATTCTGGATATTCGTCATATTCCCAAGTCACAGAACTCTTTATGACCTGTTCATATCATATCCGGCATCATGGACGGCAACGATAATTATGCAGGTTATATGTTTCCTTGTAGTACGTCGAAAAGTGCATTCACAGATTAATAAATGATTATAAAATATTTAAGCCATTCCGGAAGGAGTGGCTTATTAACTATAAAGTTCTTCAAGAGTTCTGGCTATCTCGCCAGCATCACAGTCACATCCGTTTTCTTCCCATTTTAAAAATGTATTAAGCAATCCGCCAGAGTAACAGTATAGTCTGTACTCAGAGTAATTCTTAGGATTCGTAAAATGTTCAGACATAAAATTATTAATGCTGTTAATAAGAATAGAATGAAGTCCACATCTTGAAAGAGTAAGAAAATAATCCTTATAACGGTTAAAGAATTCAAGTGCAAAAAGAATGTGGGAATAATCCAGGAAGCTCCCGTTTTCAGGGTTGTTGGCACATTCTTCCAGATATTCAATTATAATAATGTTAAGATAGTCGCATAGTGCATCATGGATTGATTCATAATATTTGTAAAAAGTTATGCGTGATACACCGGCACATTTCGCCACACTCGTAATTCGAATCTTATCAAAATCAGTGTCTTTAAGAAGCTTGATTATTGCTTCACCTATGCACATTCGTGTAAATGTATTTTTAGAATCTTTGTTAACTATATTCATAATGTACTCCTGAAATATACAAAAACGCTATTTTTGTATATTGTAACACTATAAGTTATAAAATACAATATGACATAGTATTTAAAACTACATCGAAACGGAGTATATCCGGCGAACAGGAGGATTAATAATGAGATTAGTAGCAGATTCAGCATGTGATATAAAAGAACTTGAGGGAATGGTCTTTAAGGCAGTTCCGCTTACAATATCTACAGATAACGAGGAGTTTTGTGATGATGGACAGCTTGATATTCATAGAATGCTTGATGTCCTTGAAAAACATAAGGGACGTTCATACACTGCGTGTCCTGGAATAGATGCGTGGCTTGAAGCTTTTGGCGATGATAATGAGATATTTGTTGTAACAATAACTGCAGGAATGTCAGGAACATATAATTCTGCAATGGCAGCGAGAGCAGTGTATCTGGAGGAACATCCACAGGCTAAGGTCAGAGTAATAGATTCTAAAAGCACTGGTCCACAGATGCGTCTTATACTGGAACAATTGCAGCAAATGATTAAAGAAGGAAAGAAATTTGAAGAGATAGATGGAGCAATAGATGCATATATGCAGAAAACAAGATTGTTCTGTTCATTAAAATCACTGCATAATCTTGCACAGAATGGTCGTGTAAGCAAGGTTGTAGCATCGGCTGCGGAGGTTCTTGGCATAAGTGTAATAGGAACAGCAAGCAGTCATGGAACATTAGAAGCAATCGGTAAATGCAGAGGTGATAAAAAGCTTCTTGTAAAACTGCAGGCATTACTTGACGATGCAGGATATGAAGGCGGAAAACTGAGAATATGTCATGTTGAGAATGAAGCTCTTGCAGATAAGATAGCTGATATGATAAAGCAGGCATATGGCGCTGCGGATGTGTGTGTATATAAAGCAGGAGGATTATGCAGTTATTATGCTGAGCGAGGTGGAATAATACTCAGCTGTGAAACAAAATAAATACTTTGAATATCAAAATAGTATTGACAAACCAGATTTGTGCTCTTATAATTAGCTCAAATATATTAGTTAAATATATTTAGATAAAATTATTTAAGGAGAACAAATCAATGACATTTGAAAAAGTAAAAGAAATTATTATGGATACTATTAACAAAAAGTAAAAGAAATTATTATGGATACTATTAACTGCTCAGAGGATAAGATTACATTAGAAGCGAATTTAAAGGATGACCTTGGAATTGATTCACTTGATTCAATGGAACTTATGATGGCAGTTGAAGATGCTTATGGAATTACTGTTCCAGAAGAAGAACTTCCTAATCTTACATCAGTTAAAGCAATTGTTGAGTATGTTGACAAGAATGCAGCTTAACATAAAGATTTTAAGGAAGACAGTTTGTTATGAATATTAATGATATTTATGGGATTATAGATAAGTTTGATGCAAGTGGATGCAGCGAACTGAATCTGGAGATGAATGGCGTATGCTTGGACTGAAGAAAACAATGCACGAAGCCAAATGTGATGTGCCTGTAAAGAAAGATATTGTTCGCATTAATACAGAACAGGAACAGACCGTTACAGCTATTCAGGACGTACAGCCACAGTCAGATGAGCATATTAAAGAAATTAAAGCGCCATTGGTTGGAACTTTCTATACAGCAGCAGGTCCTGATGAGGAACCTTTTGTAAAACCAGGGCAGAGCGTTCATGCAGGTGATGTTATTGGAATAATTGAAGCAATGAAGCTGATGAACGAAGTTACAGCAGATTGTGACGGTACGGTTAAGGAAGTGGCAGCAGAGAATGGCACTATGGTTGAGTATGGACAGCCGCTTGTAATCCTTAATTAACGGAGGTAGCAGAAGTGTTTAAGAGAATACTGATAGCAAACCGTGGTGAAATAGCGTTAAGGATAATCAGATGCTGCCGTGAGATGGATGTAGAAACCGTAATTGTATATTCAACAGCAGATAAGGATTCACTTGCTGTTATGGCAGCAGACAAGGCAGTTTGCATTGGACCGGCAAAGGCGGCTGAAAGTTATCTTAATCAGGATGCGATAATAGAAACAGCAATACTGACAGGGTGTGAGGCAGTCCACCCTGGTTATGGCTTTCTGTCTGAGAATGCTGCATTTGCAAGAAAATGTGAGGAGAACAATCTTATATTTATAGGACCATCAGCTGACATAATAAGCAGCATGGGAGATAAACAGTCGGCAAGGCAGCTTATGATTGAATGCGGGGTCCCGGTTGTACCAGGATCTGATGGTCTGGTTGCAACAGCAGAGGAAGCAGCACACATTGCAGAAAGAATTGGTTATCCGGTACTTATTAAAGCGTCAGCTGGAGGCGGTGGAAAAGGAATGCGCAAGGCATTCAGCAGAGAAGATATAGAAAATGCATTTGAAACCGCTAAGAGTGAAGCTAAAGCTGCATTTGGCAACGATGATATGTACATAGAGAAGCTGATAATCAATCCACGGCATATTGAGATACAGATTCTTGCAGATAAATATGGCAATACAATATATCTTGGAGAACGTGACTGTTCAATCCAGCGTAATAATCAGAAGCTCTAGAGGAAGCTCCGAGTGCAAGATTATGTAAAGATCAGCGGACAGTCATGGGAGAGACTGCAGTAAGAGCTGCCAGAGCAGCAGGATATTATAGTGCAGGAACTGTTGAATTCGTTGTGAATGAACAGGGTGACTACTATTTTATAGAGATGAATACGAGAATACAGGTTGAACATCCGGTAACTGAGCAGGTTACAGGTATTGACCTTATAAGAGAACAGATAAGAATAGCTGCCGGAATGAAGCTTAATATCACTCAGGAAGATACATGTGTCAATGGACATGCAATTGAGTGCAGAATAAATGCGGCTACACCGGGAGTTATTAAATTCTTACATTTTCCAGATGGTTATGGAGTAAGAGTTGAGAGCCATCTTTTTGAAGGTTATGAAGTGAGTCCGTATTATGATTCAATGATTGCCAAGATTATAGTGACTGGAAGCAGCAGACTTGAGGCGGTAAGACGATTAAGAAGAGCTCTTGAGGAACTGATAATTGAAGGAGTTAAGACTAACAGAGAGTTCATGCATCTTCTTACATATCATAAGGATTTTATAAGAGGAAATTACAATACAGGTTTCTGGGAGAAGAATCATACCGAAATTGAAAAGTGGCTTAAGGAAGGAATTACAGTTAAATGAATATCAATGACATTTTCTTAAAGCGTAAGAAAAGGTGGGGTACTATCAACAGATTAAGGGATAGTGAGGAACAGGCAGACGGAAGCCTTACACCATCAAGAAGAATTGCACTTATAAGTGATGACAAAAGTTTCAGGGAATTGTATGCACAGGTTAAGACAGGCAATCCAAACAGCTTTCCGGGATATGAGAAAAAGGTTGAAGCAAACAGATTAAAGACAGGCCAGCAGGATGCAGTAGTTACTGGAACATGCCGAATTGGCGGAGTCAAAACAGCTGTTGCAGTTATGGATAAAAGATTCCTTATGGGAAGCATGGGAATTGCGGTAGGTGAAAAGATTACAAGACTCACAGAATATGCAATGAAAAGAAAACTGCCACTTATAATATTCGCTGCAAGCGGTGGAGCGAGAATGCAGGAAGGTCTTTTCTCGCTTATGCAGATGGCAAAGACAACAGCGGCAATTGAAAAGTTCAAGGATGCTGGTGGATTATTTATATCATATCTCACTAATCCAACAACAGGTGGTGTGAGCGCAAGCTTTGCAAGTCTTGGTGACATTATAATTGCTGAACCAGGAGCACTTATATGCTTTGCCGGGCCAAGAGTTATTGAACAGACTATCGGACAGAAGCTGCCGGAAGGCTTCCAGCACTCAGAGTTTCTGTTAGAACATGGCATGATAGATATGATAGTTGACAGAAAAGATATGAAGCAGACTTTATCAAAGATATTGAAAATGCATGTGAATACCGGAGGAGAAGCATGAACAGTGAAAATGTTTTAACACCATATGAGAAAGTTCTTGCAGCCAGAAAAAGTGACCGCCCGGATATTATGAAATACATAGAAGTGCTTTTCGATGATTTTATAGAAATGCATGGTGACAGATATTATAAAGATGACAAAAGCCTTGTTGCAGGAATTGCTTCATTTAACGGGAGAACGGTAACTGTTATTGGAAACCGCAAAGGAAAGAATATAGAAGAGAATATAAGATATAACTTTGGAATGGCGTCACCTGAAGGGTATAGAAAAGCAGTCCGTGTTATGAAACAGGCTGAAAAATTCAGGAGACCTGTCATAACATTTGTTGACACGCCAGGTGCATATCCGGGTATGGAAGCAGAAAGCAACGGACAGAGTAATGCGATTGCAGGAAGTATAGCAGCAATGCTTAAGCTTACAGTACCTGTTATATCTGTAATCACAGGTGAAGGTGGAAGCGGAGGTGCATTGGCACTGGCGGCAGCCGACAGGGTGTACATGCTTGAAAATGCAGTATATTCAATTCTGTCTCCAGAAGGGTTTGCGTCAATAATATATAAGGATGCTAAGAAAGCACCACAGGCAAGTGAGATTATGAAGCTTACTGCACAGGAACTTTTTACTGCCGGACTTGTTGATGGTGTAATTGCAGAAGGAGACAGGTGTTTTTCAGATATAGCAAGAATGTTAGAAAAAGAACTCGGAATTCTTGGCAGGATGAAATCAAAAGAGATTGTTAATTCAAGATATGACAAATTCAGGAATATAGACAGGGGAGAGATAAAGTGAAAGGCATTCAGATAGTGTCCACAGGGAAAGCACTCCCAGAAGAGATAATTACGAATGATGACTTAAGCCGGATTGTTGATACAAATGATGAATGGATAACAACAAGAACAGGTATTAAGAAAAGATACAGATGTACACAGGAAAATACTACATCACTTGCAGTCAGAGCAGCATATGAAGCGTTAGAAGCATCAGGTGTGGATACTGCAGAAATAGGTGCAGTTATAGTTGCAACTTCAACGGCTGATAATGCATTTCCATCTACTGCAGCAATTGTACAGAAGGAACTCGGATTGGCAGAGAATGTACTTGCATTTGATTTAAGCAGTGCATGTACAGGTTTTCTGCATGCATTAAATGTTGGACAGGCACTGTTTAACAGCACTGATTATAAATACATACTGCTTATTGGCAGCGAGCAGATGTCTAAGATTTTAGATTATACAGACCGCTCAACATGCGTGCTTTTTGGAGATGGTGCTGGTGCAGTTCTTATAAAAGCGGCTGACAATATGTATAGACAGATTAATTACACAAGAGGCGATACTGATGTACTTGTATGCAGAGGTATAGGTGCACAGGATGCATATGTAAAGATGAATGGAAATGCGGTGTTCCGTTTTGCAGTTGATGTTCTTAAACAGGGAATTGATGAAATATTGAAAAAATCGGACATGACACTTGATGACATAGATTATATTGTGTGCCATCAGGCTAATGAAAGAATTATCAATCATGTAAAGAAAAAATATCCGGGACATGAAGATAAGTTCTATATAAATATAGCGGAATACGGTAATACATCAGCGGCAAGTATCCCAATAGCACTAGATGAGTTAGCACAAAGCGGATGCTTTGACAAAGGCAGAAAGCTGATTCTTGCGGGCTTTGGGGCGGGGCTTAGCTGGAGCAGTGCTTTGATAGAGACATAATAAGGAGCAGCATAATGAGATTAGATAAGATGTTAGGAATAAAATATCCGTTTATACAGGGCGGAATGGCTAATATTGCAACAGGAGAATTTGCAGCTGCAGTTAGTAATGCAGGCGGACTGGGGCTTATTGGAGCTGGTGGAATGAACACGGATATGCTTCGTGAAAACATAAGAAAATGCAGAACACTTACGGATAAACCATTTGGTGTGAATCTTATGCTTATGAATCCGGAAGCTGATGCAATGGCAGAACTGCTTGTGGAAGAAAATGTAAAGATTGTAACAACAGGAGCAGGAAGTCCGGCTAAATATATGGAAAAATGGAAGTCTAACGAAATGATGGTTATACCGGTTGTTTCGAGTGCAGCGCTTGCAATAAGAATGGAGCGTTTCGGAGCTGATGCAGTAGTTGCAGAGGGAACAGAAAGTGGTGGTCATGTTGGCGAGATGACAACTATGACACTTGTCCCAAAGGTAGTTGACAGTGTGAATATTCCGGTTATTGCAGCCGGAGGAATTGCAGATGGCAGACAGCTTGCAGCAGCATTTGCACTTGGTGCGGCAGGTGTACAGATGGGAACTTGTCTTCTGGCAAGTACAGAGTGTCCTATACATGATAATTATAAGCAGGCAATACTTAAAGCAAAGGATAATGACACGATAGTTACAGGAAGAATTGCTGGTACACCAGTGCGGGTGCTTAAAAATGAGATGTCACGCGAGTATGTAAAGCAGGAGAAGGCAGGTGCTGATAAGATGGAACTTGAGAAATATACATTAGGTTCTCTTCGTAAGGCAGTGTTTGACGGTGACACAATGAATGGCTCACTGATGGCAGGTCAGGTTGCAGGCCAGATTGATAAGATACAGCCAATTGAGAAAATATTTGAACAAATATATGAAGAATATGAGGCTGTGCGAAAGGAATTGTATGCAGATTAAGGACAAAGTGCTTGATGTTCCGGTAATTCAGGGCGGTATGGGTGTCGGAGTTTCTCTTTCATCCCTTGCAGGTGCAGTCGCAGCAAATGGGGCATGTGGAGTTATCAGTTCTGTTAATGCAGGTTATGATGAACAGGATTTTAAGAGCAGCCCCTTTAAGGCGAATCTAAGGGCACTTGATTACCATATTAAGAGAGCTAAGCAGATTGCAGCAGAAAGTACAAAGAAGGGACTTGTAGCTGTAAATATTATGACTGCAGTTTCCCATTATGAGGAAAGCTGTAAGACCGCAGTTTCAGCAGGAGCAGATATTATTATCTCAGGTGCAGGACTTCCGCTTAATCTGCCACATTTTACTAAGGGAACAGATACACTGGCAGCACCCATTGTTTCAAGTGGCAGGGCTGCCAGGATAATTATGAAAACTTATAAGAAGCATTATGATGTGTATCCGGATATGTTCATTATTGAAGGAAGCATGGCAGGAGGACATTTAGGCTTTGGTGCAGATGATATTACACAGGGAAAAACACAGAGTAACGATGAAATATTGTCAGATGTACTTGCTGTAATAGAAGAGTACGGTGCGGATATCCCGGTTTTTGTCGCTGGTGGTGTGTTTGATGGCAAAGATATGGCACATTATGTAAATGAAGGTGCTGCCGGGGTACAGATTGCGACAAGATTCATTGCTACCAATGAATGTGATGCTTCAGATACATTTAAACAGGCTGTTGTCAATGCAAAGAGAGAAGATATCCGTATTATTAAAAGCCCTGTTGGAATGCCGGCACGTGCAATTAACAGCCCACTGCTTGAAAGGCTTGATGCAGGAGAAACCTTCACGGCAAGAAAATGTAATGGTTGTCTTACAGCATGTAAGAAGGATGACAGTATACCATATTGCATAAGCAGGGCACTTATAGCAGCAGTTAAGGGCGACTGGGATAATGGACTGTTTTTTGCAGGAAGTAATGCAGACAGAGTTGACCGGATAATGAGCGTACAGGAACTTATTAATGAGATTATGACAGATTATAGATTGAATAAATCGGACATATAAGCTTTGGTTGAGCAAATCTGACATTGATTTGGAAAGGATAGGGAATGACTGAGAGAAGAAAAGCACTTATTACAGGTGCAAGCAGGGGAATAGGAAGGGCTATATGCGTTAAGCTTGCAAGTGAAGGAACGGATATTGTATTCAGTTACCGTTCAGGTGATGAGGCTGCCAGTGAAACAGTTAATTTATGCAGAGAGTATGGAATTGAAATCCATGCAATTAAGGCAGATGTGAGTGATTCAGAGGAATGTGAGCGTTTAATTAAGGAAGCCGTGGATTTACTTGGCGGAAGAATTGATATTCTTGTCAATAATGCAGGAATTACTAAGGACAATCTTATTGGACGTATGAAGGATGAGGATTTCGATGCAGTTATAGATGTGAATCTAAAGGGTACATTTTATATGATGCGTGGTGTCTCAAGACTTATGTTAAGACAGAGAGCAGGAAGAATTATTAATATGAGTTCTGTTGTAGGCGTTATGGGCAATGCAGGGCAGGTTAATTATTCTGCAAGTAAAGCAGGTGTTATTGGCATGACGAAGTCGCTTGCAAGAGAGCTTGCGTCAAGACATATTACTGTAAATGCGGTTGCACCGGGAATGATTGAAACTGATATGACTGGAGCAATGTCAGACGCTGTTAAAGAAAAAGTGGTAGAGAATATACCTTTTAAAGAGATGGGAAAGCCGGAAGATATTGCAGAAACAGTAGCATTTCTTGCGGGTGACGGAGCACGATACATAACCGGACAGGTACTTTGTGTAGACGGAGGAATGGCAATATGAGAAGAGTTGTAATAACAGGTATGGGAGCAGTTACTCCTGTCGGAAACAATGTTAATGATATGTGGGAAGCTGTAAAGGCTGGTAAATGTGGTATTGGTAAGATAACACATTTTAATACAGAAAACAGTGCAGTCAAGCTTGCTGGTGAAGTAAAAGGCTTTGACCCAGAGAGTATTGTCGATAAAGCAGAATTAAGGAAAATGGACGATTTCACGATATATGCACTTGCGGCTGCAGATGAAGCAGTGAAAGATTCAGCTTTAGATTTTGGCAAAGAAGACACATTAAGGTGTGGTGTTATATTATCAAGTGGAATAGGTGGACTTACAACTATACAGAGAGAATGCTTAAGAGGCGAAAGTAAAGGATATGACAGAGTTTCGCCACATTTTGTGCCAATGTCGATAACTAACATGGCAGCAGGACATGTTGCAATCAGATTCGGACTACATGGAATGTGCACATGTGTTGTTACGGCATGTGCCAGTGGAACTAATGCTGTTGGAGATGCATTAAGACAGATCAGGGATGGATATCAGGATGTGATTGTGTGCGGAGGTGCAGAAAGCTGTATAACTGATTTTGGAATTGGTGGTTTTACATCAATGCATGCATTAAGCAAAGCAGAAGATGTAAACAGGGCTTCTATTCCGTTCGATAAAGAAAGAAGCGGATTTGTTATGGGTGAAGGAGCAGGTGTGCTGATTCTTGAAGAGTATGAACATGCACTGAAAAGAGGCGCTAAGATATATTGTGAAATTGCAGGATATGGCTCAACATGTGATGCAAACCATGTTACAGCTCCTCTTGAAGACGGAAGCATGGCGGCACAGGCAATGACTGAGGCTGTTAAGGATGCAGGAATAAAACCAGAGAATATTGATTATATTAATGCACATGGAACCAGTACAAAGCTTAATGATAAGGGTGAGACTAACGCGATAAAGAAGGCATTTGGCGAACATGCGTACAAGCTTGCGGTAAGCTCGACAAAGTCAATGACAGGACATATGTTAGGTGCGAGTGGTGCTGTTGAGGCAATTATATCGGCGCTTGCTGTAAAGAATGATATAATTCCGCCAACCATTAATTATCAGGTGCCGGATGATGACTGTGATCTTGATATCGTTCCCAATAAGGCAAGAGAATCAAGAGTTGATTATGCAATGTCTAATTCACTTGGCTTTGGTGGACATAATGCATCCATTGTGCTTAGAAAGGTGGTGTAATGATGCAGCTTAATTCAGATGAAATACAGCAGATTCTGCCGCACAGATATCCATTTTTATTAGTAGACAGGATAACAGAGTGTGAGCCGGGAAAAAAGGCTTGTGGTATTAAATGTGTATCTGCCAATGAAATGCATTTTGTAGGACATTTTCCACAGAAGAAGGTTATGCCGGGAGTACTTATTATTGAGGCACTGGCGCAGACTGGAGCAGTTGCTTTATTGTCGGAAGAAAAGAATAAGGGACATATAGCACTTTTTGCAGGAATTAAAAATGCTAAGTTTAAGGCTCAGGTCACACCTGGGGATGTGCTTGAAATGTCATGCGAGATTATAGCAAGAAAAGGTCCTGTGGGAGTAGGAAAGGCAGAAGCTTATGTTGACGGAAAACTTGCAGTGTCAGCTGAACTTACATTTGCAATAGAATAGAGCTATTGTTATAATAATAAACAATTAAAAAAGCTTTGGAGGTAAAGTAAGGTGCTGCAGGATTCTTTTAGTAAGGTATATACGAAGTTTAAGATGCATTTTTATCAGAAAATGTTTGAAAAGCTACAGGAGAGGGAGACATCTCTTACAACTGTAGAAACTTTCTGCATGGAGATAATATATGCACTTGATAAACCTACTGTGGCACAGTTTGCTGATATGGCAAATATATCATCTCCTAACGCGGCGTATAAGATTAATAACCTTGTTAAGAAGGGATACTTAAAGAAAGTACAGTCTGAGGAAGACAAGAGAGAGTATCATCTCGAGGTAACACAGAAGTATATAGATTATTATAATATCAGCAATACATATCTTAAGACTGTAATGGGCAGGATTGAGGACAGATTTTCTAAAGAAGAGTTAGAGACAATGGAACGTATGCTTAATGTAATAAGTGCAGAGCTTATGCCAGAGATAAAGTATTAGATTTTTACTTGACTTTGCTATTAACATGTTATATATTTCAAAAAAATGAAATATATAACATGTTTTTTGCGTGTATGAAAAGGAGGATAAGAGAGCTATGGATTTAGCACTTATTACCGCGAAGCAGGTATTTGAGTTATTCATACTTATACTGTGTGGAGTTGTTATAGGAAAGATTAAGATGGTTAACGAAGAAGGAAAGGGGATGCTTTCTAACCTTCTTATATATTTTGTTGTTCCATTTATGATTATTAATTCTTACATGTCAGGATACAATGCCGAGATTCTTAAGAATATGGGCAGAATGCTTTTTTACAGCATACTTACTATATGCATAGGAATGGCTTTATCGATTGGCATAACATTTTTGATGAAAAAGGAAGTGCGCGGCATTATAAGATTTGCAACTACATTTTCTAATGCGGCTTATATGGGATTTCCACTTATTCAGGCAATGTACGGTTCAGAAGGTGTACTGTATGCGAGCGTATATGTTACTGTATTCAATATTCTTTTATGGACTGTCGGAATTGTGTATGTTTCAGAGAGTATGAGTTTCAAGGAACTTTTAAAGAAGATTGTTACATGCCCACCAATTATATCGGTTGCGGTCGGTCTTGTCATATTCCTTGCAAGAATTCCGGTTGCGGATGTTTTAAAGGATACATTTAATGTTGTAGGAGGCATGAATACCCCGTTGTCTATGATAATAACAGGAATTACTATTTCACAGTTCCAATTATTGAGTATCTTAAAGGATAAAAGAGTGTATTTTACAGTTATTCTCAGGATGTTTATTATACCGGTAATCTGTACGCTGGTTATGTATCTGATACATGCCCGTGGAATGGTTGCTGTTATTACAATTATACTTGAGGCATGCCCGTGTGCAGCTATTACAACACTTTTTGCAATTAAGTTCGGTCACGACCAGAAGCTCGCAGTTGGTGCAGTTACTTTGTCTACATTGATTAGCATAATTACGCTTCCTTGTCTTGCATTGCTTGCAGGAGAGATTATAATGTAATAAAAAGCATTATCAGGGGGAATAATGAGCGGAGACAATGCAGATAAAAGAAGATTAAATAGAATAGAAGTGATAACATCAGTTGCGGCAGTTGTTGTGCTGTATGTGATACTAGAAAGCTTCGGGGTTACATGCCCTATAAAATACATAACGGGAATATCGTGTGCAGGCTGCGGAATGTCGAGAGCATGGATAGCTTTACTGCATTTTAATATACATGAAGCGTTCATGTATCATCCACTGTTTTTCCTGCCGCCAGTTGTTGTGATAGTTATGCTTCTTAAATCTAAAATAAATATTAAATTTTATAAAATTTTTATGTTTACAATGGTAGGTGCATTTGTTATAGTTTACTTGTATAGAATGTTTATTGGAACTGGAGATATTGTGGTTTTTGAACCTCAGAACAATATCCTATTCCGTATCATTCGGAAACTAAATTTATGAAGGGGAGGGAATTAATATGTTTTGTACAAAATGTGGAAAACAGATTCCAGATTCAACAAAGTTCTGCCCATATTGTGGAGCAAATTGTTCGCCAGAGCAGGATATTGCAAGTCAGGCAAGTCAGGTATTCAACAAGGCTGAGCAGGAACTAGGAAGTGCTTTTAATGAGGTAAAGCAGAGCTTTACAGGCAGCAATAATCAGAATAATAATCAGGGTTACAATGCTAATCAGAATTACAGCAATGGTTATAATAATGGCACAATCCCACCATACTCAGGTACAAGATTAAAGGATGACAGAGGTCTTGCCTCATACATAATTCTTTCAATTATCACATGTGGAATATACAGCTATTATTTCATTTACAAGATGGCACATGATGTTAATATTGCATGTGAGGGAGATGGAGAGAATACATCAGGACTTGTTGCATTTATTCTGTTATCACTCATAACATGTGGTATATATGCATGGTTCTGGTACTATAATCTTGGTAACAGACTTGCAGCTAACGGACCTCGTTATGGACTTTCAATCCAGGAGAATGGTACAACTGTTCTTTTATGGCAGATATTTGGTGCTTTTATCTGTGGAATTGGACCATTTGTTGCAATGCATATTCTTATCAAGAATTCTAATAAGATATGTAATGCTTACAACAGAGCACATGGTTTAATGTAATCTGTTAATAATTAAAATGTTAATCCTGCTTTCAGGTGGTTTGGGCTGCCAGAGAGCAGGATTTTTTATTTCGCAATTGATAAAAGTTATAAAAGGTTATATAATAAATAAAAAGTTATAAAAACTTATATAAAGTTATAAAATAAACAAAAAGTTATAAAAGGTTATATAAACTTATATAGGAGGCTGCGCATGAATAATCCGTTTACATTATCATTTGGGAAAAAACCAGTGCAGTATATTTCGAGAATTGCACAGACAGAAAGAATAATTGGAGATTTTACAGCGGAAGAATCACCTAATCAGATATATATGATAACAGGAGTAAGAGGTTCAGGAAAAACTGTAATGATGACTAACATTGCGTCAGAGATACGGAAACGGTCAGATGAATGGATAGTAGTTGAACTTAATCCTAACCGTGATCTTTTACAGAGTCTGGCAGCAAAGATATATGCAATTCCAGAAATGCATGCAGTATTTGTTAAAGCAAAGCTTGACTTTTCAGTATTTGGACTGGGGGTAACAGTAGAGAATGCTGTTCCTGTTACTGATATTGAAAATGTTATTGAGATAATGCTTTCTCACATAAAACGTCTGGGGAAAAGGTTGCTTATAACAATTAGAATGCTGTTCCTGTTACTGATATTGAAAATGTTATTGAGATAATGCTTTCTCACATAAAACGTCTGGGGAAAAGGTTGCTTATAACAATTGATGAGGTTATTAATTCAGAGAATATTAAAATATTTGCAAGTTCATTTCAGATATTTTTAAGAGAAGAATATCCTATATATCTTTTGATGACAGGATTGTATGAGAATATATATGATTTACAGAATGAAAAGTCACTTACATTTTTATACAGAGCACCTAAGATTATATTAGAGCCGCTTAATTATACAGCTATTAAAAGCCCATTACATGAGAATATTTGATATAAATGATGAAATGGCTGACAAGATGACACTTCTTACAAGAGGATATCCATTTGCGTTTCAGGTGCTTGGATATCTTTATTGGGATAATAGAAAAGATCATACACTTGAAGATATTATGCCAGAGTATGATCAGTATTTAGATGAATATGTATACAGTAAGATATGGGCAGAGTTATCACCTAAAGATAAGGAAATACTTAGCGTTATATCTGAGAGCGGTTATCAGTCAGTAAAAGATATTCGTGAAAAGCTTGACATGAAGCCAGAATTATTCTCTGTGTACCGTGACCGTTTAAAGCGAAAGGGCGTTATAGATACAAGACAGTATGGAAAAATAGCAATGGCACTGCCAAGATTTGAAGAATATGTAAAAAACAGATTATATTAATAACACCTTATTTCCTGAATTCCCTCGGAGAAACACCATATTTTTCTTTGAATTTTCTATTAAAGTAAGATATATTATCAAAACCACAATCCGAAGCCACTAAAATTACCGGCTGGGTTGTGGTTTTTAATATTCTTGCAGCAATAATAAGCCGGTAGTCGTTTAAGTAAGTGATAAAAGATGTGCCGGTGCAGTTCTTAAAAAACTTCATAAAATGCGACTGGCTGAAATGACACCACTGTGCAATCTCTTCAATCGATATTGTACGAGCAAAGTTCTTTTCAATATAATTAAGTACCAGTTTCAGCTTATCCATCTTATCATCAGACAAGTGTACAGGCATATCCGTATGCGTGTAAAAATGTGCATTAAGCTCAAAAAAGAAATTAAAAAGACATGCACGGATTTTCAGCCTGTACCCGTCAGGGAAATACTTGCATATATTATCAGCTTCATCAATATAATGAATTAAATCAGAATAGTGTGGCGCAGTTTTACTGATAACAGGAGGGCAATACCCATTAAAGCCGGCAATTCCGTTAAAAAAGCTTACGGTATCATAATCACACTGCCTGCTAACAAGCATATCAAGATTAAAAAGAATATTTTCGTATTCGCATGAATCACTTTCGTTCTGGATAATAGAATGAATATGTCCAGGCATGACAACAACAATATCTCCTGCATTTACAACAGAATACTCAAGGTCAACGCTTACGATCATGCATCCCTTCTTGATGTATATAAGCTCCATTTCATTATGCCAGTGCAGCGGAACTTCTGTAAAATCAAGCGGGATAGAGCATGGGTAAGTGTTATATAAAAAATCTGAATCAAAATGAGACTTGGTTTCTTTCAGTGGTCCGTAATCTGTTATATTCATAAGGTTCTCCTTAAATATGATAGAATAGTACAAGTTTATCCCATTATAAAGCAAGAGAATTTTTCCAGCAACCCTATAATAAAATATAAATACAAGAATGGAGGGCAACGATATGCTTAACACTATATGTTTGGAAGAATATGGAAAAGACTTGCACTTATGCAGCAACGAGGAGTGCTTTCATGCACTTATGAAGCTGGTTGCACAAAAGGGACGTGATAGAATAGTGAAAGACAATGGCAGAAAGGTATACTACATTTCTGCAGAGTTCCTTATAGGAAAGCTTTTATCCAATAATCTTATTAATTTAGGAATCTATGATGAAGTTAAGGAAGAACTTACACAGGCAGGAAAAAATCTTTCAGATATTGAAGAACTGGAAGTAGAGCCGTCACTTGGTAATGGCGGACTTGGAAGACTTGCAGCATGCTTCCTTGACTCTATTGCAAACCTTGGTCTTAATGGCGACGGAATCGGACTTAATTATCATCTTGGACTTTTTAAGCAGGTGTTTGAGAATGGGAAGCAGAAGGAAGTGCCTAATCCATGGATTGGTAAGGACAGCTGGCTTGTTCCGACAGATGTGACATACACTATCAATTTCGGTGAAATCAGTGTAGTTTCAAGAATGTATGATATCAATGTGTACGGAGAAAAGAGAACGAATAAGCTTCATCTGTTTGATGTGGAGACAGTTGATGAGAGCATCGTAAAAGGCAACAGCATAGACTTTGATAAGTCAGATATTGCCAAGAACCTTACACTGTTTCTTTATCCTGATGACAGTGACGAGCAGGGAAGGCTTCTTAGAATCTATCAGCAGTATTTCATGGTAAGCAATGGAGCAAGGCTTATATTAGATGAGTGCAGGGACAAATGTATTAACACCGGAAAAACATTTAAGAATCTGCCAGACCTTGCAGTAATCCAGATTAACGATACGCATCCGACAATGGTAATCCCAGAGCTTATAAGACTTCTTACAGAAAATGGAGATATAGATGGAAGTCCGATAACAATGGATGAAGCAATTGATATTGTATCAAAAAGCTGTGCGTATACTAATCACACAATCCTTGCTGAAGCCCTTGAAAAATGGCCTGTGGACTATCTTAACAGGGTTGTGCCACAGCTTATGCCGATTATAAAAGAGCTTGACAGAAGAGTGCGTGAGAAGTACACAGATAAATCAGTGTATATAATTGACGATAATAATCTCGTTCACATGGCACACATCGATATTCATTATGGAATGAGCGTCAACGGAGTAGCAAAGCTTCATACTGAGATATTAGAGAATACAGAGCTTAATAATTTCTATAGGATATATCCAGAGAAGTTTAATAACAAAACTAACGGAATCACATTCAGAAGGTGGCTTATCCACTGTAATAACGGACTTGCGAAATACATTGAGACACTTATCGGAAGTGAATACAGACATGACGCAGAAAAGTTAAAAGACCTTTTAAAGTTTGCCGGTGATAAAAATGTTTACGATAATCTTCTTGAGATTAAGACAGACAACAAGAGAAATCTTGCAGAATACCTTAAGCAGACACAGGGAATAGAGATTAATCCACAGTCAATATACGATATACAGATAAAGCGACTGCATGAGTATAAAAGACAGCAGATGAACGCACTGTATATAATATATAAATATTTTGACATCAAGGCAGGCAATATTCCAAAGACTCCTATTACAGTGATATTTGGCGCAAAGGCTGCACCTGCATACACAATTGCGAAGGATATAATTCATCTGATACTTACATTGAGTAAGGTTATTGAGGCCGATAAAGATGTAAGTCCTTACCTTAAGGTTGTGCTTGTCCAGAACTACAATGTAACACTGGCAGAGAAGCTGATTCCTGCATGTGATATATCAGAACAGATATCACTTGCATCTAAAGAAGCGTCAGGAACAGGCAACATGAAATTCATGCTTAACGGTGCTGTGACATTAGGAACAATGGATGGTGCTAATGTTGAGATTGCAGAGCTTGTAGGTAAAGATAATATATATACATTTGGCGCAACAAGTGATGAAGTTATTGCACATTATGAAAAATGTGACTATAACGCAAAGAAGCTTTATGAGACAGATGCTCTTATAAAAAAATGTGTGGATTTTATAATATCGGATGTTATGCTTCAGGCAGGTGATTCACATAGTCTTAACAGATTGTATAATGAGATTGTAGGAAAAGACTGGTTTATGGCATTGCTTGACTTACGAAGCTATATAGAAACCAAAGAAAAGGCTCTCACAGATTATGATGACAGATATGCGTGGGCAGAAAAAATGCTTGTTAATATTGCAAATGCCGGATTTTTCTCATCAGACAGAACAATCCGACAGTACAATGAAGATATATGGCATCTTTAATATAACTAAATAAGTTGATAATAATTGCCCCGGAAGCTATAATCATTATAAGAGCAAGAGTTCGTGAATGAGGAAGGTTTCGGGGTAGATTTATGTATAATATACTTATAGTGGATGATGAAAAGATTGAAAGAAGCGGAATAAGAATGCTTCTTAAGAGAATGGGAATTGAGCTTGGAGTATTTGAGGCGTGCAACGGAAAGCAGGCACTGGAATATCTGACATCCGACAAGAATACAGGAATTGGACATATAGATATACTGCTTACAGATGTTAAGATGCCGTTTATGGACGGAATAGAGCTTATTAAGAATGTGATGCACAACGACATCAGTTTAAAGACAATTATATTCTCAGGCTATAACGAGTTTGAGTATGCCAAGCTGGCAGTTAAATTAGGAGTTAAAGATTATATATTAAAGCCGGTTGATCCGTCAGAATTCAGTTCGACAATTACAGGGGTTATAACAGAGCTTGACGAGGAACACAAGAAGGACGAGGACTATAACCGGCAGGCTAACTTTATAAAACAGTACTACATGTATACGCTGCTCAACTCCGGCGATGCATCAGGAATACTTGATAATGGGGATTTTCTGGCAGGGTATAACAGACTTGCACTTATAGAATTCAATACTGATTTCTTTGGAAAATATGATACAGGTGAAGACATATTTAAAGAAATAACCGGGGAACTGGATTATCAGTACCTTAATCTTAACCCGTTACAGTCAGTTATCATATTTTCTGATAAATCACTCACAGCAGATGGTAATATTGATAAGAACATTGAAGAAATGTTTACAAATATTCATGACTATATATACAGAAAGACGGGACAGTTTATGTATATTGCTGTGTCCGGTTTATTCAACGATTATCATGAGCTTCCACAGGTAATGGATGCAGTTGATACACTGATGAATAATAAGTTTTATGAGACAGGAAGATATATTTTTTCTGATAATATCAGTGAAGATACACCTGTGCTTGTACAGATTGATGATGATGCACTTATGAAGCAGATGAAGCAGGATATCAAGATGAAGGATATCACATTTTTACGGATACATTTTGATGCATTGTGTAAGAAATACAGGGGGCAGTCGAACTTCTCACATATATACATCAAGTTCGTATTTTCCAATCTGTTAAAAGATTTCTATGACAATATTCCGGGTGCTGATGAGGCGGAATTTGGCAGGGAGATTGACAGGCTGTATAAGTCGGAGGATTTCTCATGCATTATGGATATAGTGAATAACTATATTGATTTGTTGGAAAAGAGTTTCGGAAAAGAGCCGGCCACGTCGCATCGGGAGATTGAGACCGTAAAGAATTATATACATAACCATTATGGTGAGGAGATTGGCGCACAGCAGCTTGCGGATATGGTTTATCTTGCACCAAGCTATTTAAGTTCACTTTTTAAGAAGGAAACAGGACAGAATCTGAGCAAATATATTAAACAGTACAGAATGGAGAAGGCTAAGGAACTGCTTACCTGTACGAACATGAAGATTGTGAATATAAGTGAGCAGGTGGGTTATCCAAATGTTTCATATTTTGTACAGAGCTTCAGGGAGTACTTTGGTATAAGTCCTCAGAAATTCAGGGATCAGGGAGAATTGAGTTGAAAAAGATTAAGCAGAAAATCAATGATATAAGATTGCAGAACAAGCTTGTCATCATATATGTAGTGACTGGACTTATTCCCCTGATTGTGCTTTTTGTTTTTGCATACTGTCAGATGAGAAACATTCTTATGGACAGGGACTTAAAGAGCATCAAGGGGGCAATTGAACAGTCTGTTACAACGGTGGATGGGCAGATAGAGGTGTATGACAATCTGTCTAATTATATAACATTTAATGATACGCTGTCGAGAGTGCTTTCATACGATTACAAAAGCACATATGAGATGTATAACCAGATTGTCACTACATTTGACCCTATGCTTTCATCATTAAAGTATTTTCACAATGATATTAACAGGGTAACAATATATGTGGATAAAGCTATTAAACATGATACGACTATAGCTCCAATAGAAGAGATAAAAGACAGACCTTTTTATAATTCTGCTGCTGAAAGCACAAAGATACAGTGGTTTGTTGATGAAGACAGCAGGACACTTGTTTCAGCACGAAAAATGTCAACGCTTGACCAGCTAGGGATTCTTGGAATCATGTACATAGATGTTGATTATGACAGCATGATGAGTTCATTTACAGGTGGTCTTGAGCAGAACTGCGGAATGGTGGTGCTTGACGCTGATGGAAAAGTTATATGCAGCAGTGACACATTTGAAAACAATAACACCAGATACAGATTAAACAGCAAGAAACTGCTTTCGTTAATCGACGGGGCAGAATGGGATAATGATACATGTGGGAATACAGATGGTTTCTCAGTAGTAAAGAAGGAAAGCTCTGTTACCGGATGGACAGTATATGTCTATGAACCAAGAAAACTTGTGCTCAGGTCAGCTAATTCAATGATTACAATGATTGTAGTTGCATTTGTGGTAGCAGTTGCAGGTGCCGCTGCGGCGAGTATATTTACAACAGGCTTCATTACAAGAAGAATTAATAAATTAAAAAACAGTATGGCAAAGGTTGAAAATGGAGACTTTGATGCGGTAATTAATACACAGGACAAAGATGAAATAGGTGACCTTATTCATAGCTTTAACAGCATGACAACCCAGATTAAGAATCTTATCACGCAGGTATATGAAGGACGTATAAGCCAGAAAGAATCAGAGATGCGGGCATTAAGGGCACAGATTAATCCGCATTTCCTCTACAATTCATTATCGCTTATCAACTGGAAAGCAATAGAATATGAGCAGGAGGATATAAGTGAGATAACACTTGCATTGTCTAACTATTACCGTACATCGCTTAATAAGGGAAAGAATATACTAAGCTTTGAACAGGAATTAAGCAACATGCAGTCGTATCTTAAAATTCAGCAGATAATGCATGACAACTCATTTGATGTGGTGATAAATGTATCAGAGGAAGTTATGCCATGCGAATCTTTAAACCTTATACTCCAGCCATTGGTAGAAAATGCAATAGACCACGGTATAGATCTGCTGACAGACAGGAAAGGTGTAATAACAGTAGAGGCCAAGATGCAGACGGATGAAGAAGGTAAAAAGCTTGTATGTGTAACAGTGTCTGATAACGGTGTAGGAATGGACAAAGAAACTGCACAAAACTTCTTAACAGTCCAGTCAAAAGGGTATGGTGCAAGAAATGTTAATGACAGAATAAGACTTTATTACGGAGAAAGCTATCATCTGGAAGTGCAGAGCATACCTGATGAGGGAACAACAATAACAATAAAATTCCCGGCAAAACCATACAACACAAAAAACTGATATGTTTCTAAAATATCTTATATTTTAATATTAACCCCTCCTTAATATAATTAGATTATCAAAAGAGGACAGTAATCAAAGCTGTCTCGGATAATTATTAAGGAGGGTTTTTTTATGAAGTTTAAGAGATTAGCGGCTGCAGTGATGGCAGCAACAATGTGTGGGTCACTTTTTGTGGGTTGTGGCAATGCTAAAAAGGATGACACAGCAACAGGCGAGGAAAAAATCACAGCTACAATCAAGGTATGGGGCTGTGCAGAAGATCAGGCAGATGAGAACGGCAAATGGCTTCAGACAATGTGTGACCAGTTTAATTCAGAGCATCCTGACTGGGATTTAACATTTGAATACGGTGTATGCTCAGAGCAGGACGCAGGAAAGATAGTTCCACAGGATCCAGAGAATTCAGGAGATGTATACTTCTTTGCTAACGACCAGCTTCAGACACTTGTTGATGCTAACGCTATTGCAAAGCTTGGTGGAGAGACAGCAGATTATGTTAAGAAAACTAACTCAGATGCAATTGTAGATTCAGTATCAGTAGATGGGGCTGTATATGGAGTACCATTTACAACTAATACATGGTTTATGTACTATGACAAGAGCAAATTCACAGACAGTGATGTAAAGAGCCTTGATAAGATGCTTGAAAAGAATAAGGTAGCTTTCAATATTACAGAGGGCTGGTATATGTCATCATTCTTCCTTGCTAATGGATGTACATATTTTGGAAAAGACGGAAAAGATAATTCAGCAGGTGTTGATATCTCAGGAGATAAGGGAACACAGGCAACACAGGCAATGGTTTCACTTGTAAATAATCCTAACTTTGTCAATGACCTCAGGGTGTTGGTATCGCTGGCTTAAGAGATGGTTCAGTTGGAGCTTACTTCTCAGGATCATGGGATTATAAGAGTGTTAAAGAGATTCTTGGAGACAATTTTGGAGCAGTTTCACTTCCTACAGTAAAGATTGGTGGAAAAGACAAGCAGATGTTAGCATTTGCAGGTTCTAAGGCAATCGCAGTTAATCCTAACTGCAAGTATCAGCAGGTAGCAGTTGCACTTGCAAAGTATCTTGGAAGCAAGGATGCACAGAAGAAGCACTATGAATTAAGAGGTGTTATTCCTTGTAATACAGAGCTTCTTGCAACTGATGAAGTAAAGAAGGATGCACTTGTAACAGCACAGAATGATACATTTAACAAGACATCAGTAATCCAGCCAACAGTAACAGGCATGAATGATTACTGGGCACCTGCACAGAACTTTGCTAAGGCAATCGTAAATGGTGAAATAACAGCAGATAATGCAGCAGCTAAGACACAGGATTTCTATAAGCAGATTAATACATCAATCGCAAAATAATTGATAGGGATTAAATGCTGAAAGGAGTGGCGCATAATGGCAGTTAAGTTCACTGAATCATTTAGAAAAGGAAATATATTTACGAAGTTAAGCATTCTGATTCCAGGACTTGGTAATCTTGTAGGAAAGCAGATTATAAAGGGAATTATGTATATAGCTATAGAAGCAGCCTTTGTATGCTTTATGATTATGAATGGAATTAACTGCCTTGCGATGCTTCCAGGTCTTGGAAGCAGACCGCAGCAGGAGGTATGGAATGAGAAGCTTGGAATATATGAGTATGTTGCAGGTGATAATTCACTTCTTATACTTCTGTATGGAATAGCAACAATATTCATTATTATAGCTTATATAATAGTTGCAGCTAGTGCTGTAAAAAGCTCATATAAGCTGGAGCTGTTAAAGGAAAAAGGAAAGCATATAAACACATTTGCAGAAGACGTGAAGTCGCTGTTTAATGAGAATCTTCATAAGCTGCTGCTTACACTTCCAGTATCAGGTGTGCTTATATTCACAATACTTCCGCTTATTTTCATGATAAGCATGGCATTCACTAATTATAGTAAGGTTGACAGCCATCTGGTGCTTTTCGACTGGGTAGGACTTGAGAATTTCAAGCAGATATTCGATTCAGGAAGCATGATAGGACAGTCTTTCTGGTCAGTATTTGGCTGGACTATAGTGTGGGCAATATTTGCAACATTTCTTAATTACATATTCGGAATACTTGTTGCACTGCTTATCAACAGAAAAGGTACGAAATTCAAGGCTTTTTGGAGATTTATATTTATACTTTCAATCGCAATTCCACAGTTTGTTTCACTTCTTATTGTCAGAAGCATGCTGGCACAGGATGGAATTGTAAATGTTGTTTTAAAGAATGCAGGATGGATAACAAAATCACTGCCATTCTTTACAAATGCGACTTGGGCAAGAATCACAGTAATCGTGGTAAATCTGTGGATAGGTATTCCATATACTATTCTGCAGGTTACAGGTATATTACAGAATATACCTATGGAGTTGTATGAGGCAGCAGATGTAGATGGAGCTAATGGATTTGTCAAGTTTTTTAAGATAACAATGCCATATATGTTATTTGTAACGGCACCATATCTTATCACTACATTTACTGCTAATATTAACAACTTTAACATTGTTTATCTGCTGACTAAGGGAGATCCTGTTATGGCAGGTGCAACAGCAGGAAAGACAGACCTTCTGGTAACATGGCTGTACAAGATGACAATAGATTATCAGTATTATAATCTTGGTGCTGTTATCGGTATTATGACATTCATATTCTTAGCGATTGGTTCACTGCTTGTATACAGAAGAACGAAAGCGTATAAAGATGAGGAGGGATTCCAGTGAAAAAGAAAAAGACTATTAAAAATATACTGGCACATACAGTGCTTACAATATTAGCGATAGTGTGGGTAAGTCCTCTTTTCTGGATACTCCTCACAAGCTTCAGGGCTCAGAAGGGTGCTTATACAAGCTCCTTCTTCCCAAAGCAGTATTCACTTGATAATTATATAAAGCTTTTTACAGATACAGGAATACTTAATTTTCCACGAATGTTTACCAATACTCTGATAGTAGCAGTATTCTCATGTATTATATCAACATTTTTTGTACTGTCAGTAGCCTACTGTATGTCAAGGCTTAAGTTTAAGATGAGAAAAGCAATGATGAATATTGCAATGATACTTGGACTTTTCCCTGCATTTATGGCGATGGTTGCCGTTTATTATATACTTAAAGCAGTAGGACTTTCAGAAGGAGCAATGATAAGAGTTGCGCTTGTGCTTGTATATTCAGCATCATCAGGAATACAGTTTTACATTGCAAAGGGATTCTTTGATACTATCCCAAAGACAATAGATGAGGCTGCTATGATAGATGGAGCAACGAAGTGGCAGGTATTTACTAAGATAACAATACCTCTCAGTAAACCAATTATAGTGTATACAATACTTACATCATTCATAGCACCTTGGGTAGATTTCATATTTGCAAGAGTAATCTGCAGGGCAAATGCGAAGTATTATACCGTAGCAATCGGCTTGTGGCAGATGCTTGAAAAGGAGTATGTTGATGTATGGTACACAAGATTTGCAGCAGGAGCAGTTCTTATATCAATTCCAATTGCAGCCTTGTTTATGATAATGCAAAGATGTTATAATGAAAGCATGACAGGTGCAGTGAAGGGTTAGATATATGAATAGATTAAAGCAAACATTAAAAAAATGTGTGGCATTTGGTGTCACAGGAATAATGCTTATATTAGCCGGGTGTAAAAGCCCGGCTGGTTTTGTGTCTAATGATAATGAAGAATACAATGCGAGAATGGAAGAAGCGAGAACAACTCCATTCGGAGCTTACCCGGAGACTATAGAATATACACTTGGAAAGATGACAAGTGTTAATAATTCCAATATGCCGGAGAATGACACTTATACGGATAATGCGTACACACGCTATATTAAGTCTGTGATAAATGTGCAGAATGTTGATGTATTTGAAGCAAACGACAGCCAGTATGACACTAATGTTTCAATGGTAATCTCAATGGGAAGCCTTCCGGATATTATGGTTGTATCAAGTCAGGATGAGGTTGAACAGTTAGTGGAAGCAGGACTTATAGAGGACCTTACAGAAAGCTACAATAACTGTATAAGTGACAGAATCAGGAAAATGTATGAAAGCTATGGCGATTCACTTAAGGATATGGTTACATATGATGGAAAGATAATGGCACTGCCGGAGACTAATATAACAGATGGACCTAATCTTGTGTGGTTAAGAAAAGACTGGATGGATAAGCTTGGATTGTCAGAGCCACACACTATTGATGATGTTGTTAATATAGTGAAGCATTTTATATCAGAAGACCCTGGAAATAATGGCGTGGATGCGTCCGGAAAACCTAATACAGTGGGGCTTGCAGTGGATACAGATGTGACAGGTGAATGTGGTTACAGCAGTGAATTTCTGCTGGATATAATATTTGCCTGCTTTGGAGCGTATCCAAAGCAGTGGATAATGAACGATGATGGTGAGATTGTATATGGTTCGGTTACAGATGAGGCAAAAGAAGCACTTTCGTATATAAACAGTCTGTATAATCAGGGGGTTATAGATAATGATTTTCTTCTGAGAACATCAACCAATATATGTGAGCTTATAGAGAATGGTCTGTGTGGCTCGTTTTTTGGACCATGGTGGGCACCGAATAATCCGCTTGCTAATGCAGTAAGCAGGAATCCGGATGCAGACTGGCAGCCATATTTAATAGCAACGGATTCGGATGGGACAACGAGTTATCACAGCCAGAACCCGTGTTACAAATATGTTGTTGTAAGAAAGGGCTATGAACATCCTGAGATTGCAGCAAAGATGATAAGCGTCATGTTCGATAAGGTAAGATTTGACTGTACAGACTCAGAAGAATTCAAAAATTACTATCAGCTTAATGTTGAACCTACGGCAAGACCTTTATCAATAAATGTTGATTACAATAATGCACTTTCAATATGTTACAGGAATATAGATGCCACAATTTCAGGAAGAAAGAATCCTGACAGTCTGGAACTTCTTGAACGCTCATTTTATGATGCATGCAGTGAGTATATCAAGAATGCTAACAAAACAAGTACGCAATGGGCAGCGTATATGTCAAGAATTAAGGCATGCAGTCTGATTGCACAGGATAATATAAAGGTAGTTGACTCGCTTTATTTTAAGACCACAGACACAATGAAGAGCCATTGGTGGAGACTTAAGGCTAAAGAAAAAGAGGCATATTTAAAGATTATAAGCGGAGAAGAAGATATATCTTACTTTGATACATTTGTAAAAGAATGGAATGAACAGGGCGGTCAGACTATTACATCAGAAGTCAGTGAGAGTATGAAATAATTGGCTGTGAAAATATAGTAATATATGATACAATCTTAATTAATGTAAATATATTAACTATGGAGGTTTTATTTTGAAAGAGAGAGAAAAATTCGGCTCGCGACTCGGCTTTATCTTAGTGTCTGCCGGCTGTGCGGTGGGACTTGGTAATGTGTGGAAATTTCCATACATATGCGGGGAAAATGGTGGTGCGGCATTCGTGCTTATCTATCTTGTATTTCTTGCAATTCTTGGATTTCCTATTATGTGTGCGGAGTTCACAGTAGGACGAGGAAGCGGTAAAGGTGCTGCAAGGGCATTTGAAGAACTGGAGACTAAGGGAAGTAAATGGCATCATTTCAAATGGGTATCGATAGTAGGAAGCTACATATTAATGGCTTTCTATACTATGGTTGCAGGATGGATGCTTTATTATGCATGGCGTGAGGCAAGTGGTTCGTTAGCAGGTTTAGAGCCAGATGAGGTTTCAGGAGCATTTGGAACTATGCTTTCACAGCCTGGTACAATGACAATCTGGATGATTGTTGCAGTTTTACTTTCGTTTGGTGTATGTGTATTAGGATTACAGAAGGGCGTTGAGAAGATTACTAAGGTTATGATGGCACTTCTTCTTATCCTTATTGTGGTACTGGCAGTTCATTCACTTGTACTTCCTAATGCATCAGAAGGTGTTAAATTCTATATGGTGCCTAATCTTGATGCTATTAAATCAAGAGGTTTAGGACCGGTTATATTTGATGCCATGACACATGCATTCTTTACACTTAGTGTAGGTATTGGTGCAATGGAGATATTCGGAAGCTACTTAAAGAAAGACAGAACAATAGGTGGAGAGGCTGTTAATATCATTCTGCTTGATACATTTGTTGCTCTTATGGCAGGATTCATAATTATTCCTGCATGCTTTGCATATGGTGTTGCTCCTGGTGCCGGTCCATCACTTTTATTTATAACACTACCTAACATATTTAATCATATGGCGGGAGGAAGAATATGGGGAACAGCATTCTTTGTATTCATGTCATTTGCAGCATTATCAACTGTAATTGCTGTGTTTGAGAACATTATTGCTTTTTATATAGACCTTAAGGGATTTTCAAGGAAAAAGGTTGTTGCAGGTAATGTTATATTCATGATACTGCTTTCACTTCCTGCTGTATTAGGCTTTAACAAGCTTGCAGCTTTCCAGCCTATTGGTCCGGGAAGTTCAATTATGGATCTGGAGGATTTCCTTGTTTCATATAATCTACTTCCTCTTGGAAGCATGATATTTGTATTATTCTGTACTAAGAAGAACGGCTGGGGCTGGGAAGGCTTCAGAAAAGAAGCTAATGAAGGAAAAGGTCCTAAGCTTCCTGAATGGTTAAGATTCTATATGAGTTATATACTTCCGGCTATTATAGTAGTTGTATACCTTAAGGGTTATTATGATACATTTAAAACAAAGGGAACAGGTTATCTTGTTGGCTGGATGATATTTGCGTGTGTATTGCTTCTTGCAATATTCGGAATTGCTAATTATAAGAAGAAAGATGCGTAATCTATGACTAAGAAAGAACTTGCTTTAGAGGTTATAAGAAGATTAAAGGCAGAATATCCGGATTCGGAGTGCAGTCTTGATTACGATGATGCCTGGAAACTGCTTGTAAGCGTAAGACTTGCGGCACAATGCACTGATGCAAGAGTAAATGTTGTGGTTAAGGGGCTGTATGAGAAATATCCTGATATAGCATCACTTGCTGCAGCATCTCCAGAAGAGATTGAAAAGATTATAAGACCATGCGGACTTGGAAAAAGCAAGGCAAGGGATATATGTGCATGTATGCGTATGCTTCATGAACAGTATAACGATAAAGTTCCTGACAGCATGGAAGAATTATTAAAGCTTCCTGGAGTTGGAAGGAAGAGTGCCAATCTTATTATGGGCGATGTTTTCGGAAAGCCGGCAATTGTTACAGATACACACTGCATAAGGCTTTGTAACAGAATCGGTCTTGTAAAAGACGAGAAAGAGCCTAAGAAGGTTGAGATGGCATTGTGGAAGATAGTCCCGCCAGAAGAAGGCAGCGGATTATGCCACAGGTTTGTAGACCACGGAAGAGAGGTATGTACGGCACGTACTACACCGCACTGTGAAATATGCTGCCTTAATGATATATGTAAGAAAAATGGGATAAAAGTGTGATTGAACACAAGGGCTGCTTGTGGTAGTATCAAAGTGTTGTTTACAATAAGAGAACAAGCAATATGGAGGGGAATATGGAATTAGTAGAATTAATAAGAAAAGCAAGAAGTGTACAATGTTCAGATTTGCATATTACAGCAGGAGATTTTGTAGCAGTAAGAAGATTTGGAGAACTTAAACTGCTTGATATTAAGCCAACGATTGAAGAAACAGAAAAAATGCTGTTTGATATTCTTAATGATGAGGATATAAGAAGGGTTAAGAATGGAGAAGATATTGATGTTGCTGCATCTGACGAGTCAGGTGGACGATTAAGAATTAATATCTATCACCAGAGAAGAAATCTTGCAGCCAGTATCCGTTTACTGGATGCAAATATACCATCATTTGAGGATCTTGGACTTCCAGGAAAGTTGCTTGCAGAGCTAGCATCTAAGAGAAGTGGTCTTGTTCTTGTAACAGGTCCTACAGGTAGTGGTAAGTCTACAACACTTGCTGCAATGATTGATTATATTAATAATAATATGGCAAGACATATTATTACAGTAGAGGATCCTATCGAGTATGTATATGGTTTTAAGCAGTCTATGATTCATCAGAGACAGGTTGGAAGAGATGTCCCTAATTTTGCATCTGCACTTCGTTCAGCACTTCGAGAAGATCCTGATGTAATCCTTGTAGGTGAAATGAGAGATTATGAGACAATCAATGCGGCTATTACTGCTGCTGAGACAGGACATCTTGTAATGTCAACATTGCATACTAAGAGTGCAGCACAGACCGTTGAAAGAATTATCAGCGCATGCCCGATAGAGGCACAGCCTGCTCTTACAATCCAGCTTTCTTCAATTCTTACGGGTGTTATTACACAGACACTTGTACCTTTTGCAAGAAAGGAAGGCCGAATTGCGGCAACAGAGGTTATGCTTAATAATACGGCTGTAGCCAACCTTATTAAGGAAAAGAAAACTAATCAGATTCAGACCGTTTTACAGTCAAATCTTTCATCAGGTATGCATACATTGAATTATTCGCTTGCTAATCTTGTTAAGACAAGGGTTATTTCAAGAGAAGCTGCTCTTAAACATTCAGAGAACCCGGCTGATCTTGCAAAGAATATATAATTATATAATAGTAAAGAAAAAATATTTGAAAATGAAGCCAATCTACTGTATTATGGAGTCGGAAGTATTACGGACAAATCTATAATACAGTCGAAAGGCTTTTTTATTTATGAAAAGGATTAAGATAATTAACAGAATTATATATTGTGTTATTCTCCTGGCATTTCTTATTTTTATGGGATCGGCTTTTATATTCAGTACGGTTGATATGAAAACACCAGCTGACAGTAAGAAAAGGATATCTATAAAACATTTCTTATTTTTATGGGATCGGCTTTTATATTCAGTACGGTTGATATGAAAACACCAGCTGACAGTAAGAAAAGGATATCTATAAAACCTGAGAATACCAGATATATCGGTGATGGTAAAATTGAATATCACATTAAGCTTGATGCAACGTCAGGGAATAATATGGCACTTGCATTTGTCAGCAGACATCAGAATGTTGAAGTATATGCAGGTAATAAACTTATATATTATGTAAGGAATCATAAGTCTATATACGGAACAACTACAGGAACGAATTATACAATAATCAATGTACCTTCATATACAACAGATGTTGTTGTCAGACTTACCAATGTTTATGATGGATATAAGGCAAGGGGAACTTCATTTGAATATGGTGATGAAACAAGGATTATAAAGGAACTTATAGCAGAATCATTGCCGTCAGTAATTTTGAGTTCTTTTATAATATTGGTTGGATTTGCAATGGTTATTCTGTGGATTATATGCAGAAAAATATAGCACAGACAGAAGCACTTTTTTATTTTGGATTATTTGCAATGATTATAGGTGCATGGGCACTTAATGAGACAGATCTTGCAACACTTCTTATAGAAGACCGTAAAATAGCTTCACTCATCGGTTATATGCTTCTTATGATAATGTCTGTACCATTTATACAGGCAGAAAAGAATTTTTTCCAGGGAGAAAAGAAATCTGTAGTAAGTAATGTGTTATGTGCGTTATTTACTGTAATGGATATAGTACTGCTTGTATGCCACATGACTGGCGTGAAGGAATTTAAATACAGTGTATATTTTATTCATATGATGCTTATTATATCACTGATATATTTCTGCGGTGTGCTGATTAAGAGAATACATGTCAATGGCTTTGACAGAAAAGTAAAAGCTAATATTATAGGTGCGGCTGCACTTGGGATTTCTATGATTGTTGATCTTATTGCATATTATAAGGGAATGCAGCAGACAGATCTTATAGGAAAACTGGGTATTCTTGTATTTATTATTGTGCTTGGTTATGAGAGCATATCAGAAGCATTTGAGAAGATTAAAGAAGGACAGAAGGCAGATTTCTACAAAGAGATGGCTGTAACTGATACTATGACAGGGGTTTATAATCGCTCTGCATTTCAGGAGTGGGAACATGAAACCTCTGATTATGAAGGATATTCTATAGCAACATTTGACCTTAATAATCTCAAGTGGTGTAATGATAATCTGGGGCATGCAGCAGGAGATGCCTATATACAGGCATCAGTCAGAATTATTAAAGAGATATTTGGCAGACATGGTAAATGTTATCGTATAGGTGGGGATGAATTCTGTACTGTAATTAATCAGAAGTCCAAAAAATTTGATATTGAAAGACATGTGAAGCAGCTAAGGGAACTTGAAAAGTATGCTGAAGAGGAACTAGGAATCAAAGGACTTAATGTACAGATTGCATGTGGTTATGCCGAATATGATATAAAGACAGATAAGAACTTTGAAGATACGAGAAGCAGAGCTGATAAGAAAATGTATGAGAGTAAGAGAAGATTGAAAAGAGAGTGATATATGGATAAATACGGAATATTAAAGCATTATTTTGGGTATGATTCATTTCGTCCAGGTCAGGAAAAGTTAGTTGATGCTATTCTTGCTGGGCAGGATGTGTTAGGAATTATGCCTACAGGTGCAGGAAAATCATTATGTTATCAGGTGCCGGCATTGTTAATGTCCGGCATTACTCTTGTTGTATCTCCACTTATATCGCTAATGAAGGATCAGGTTGGAGCACTTAATCAGGCAGGTGTACATGCAGCTTATATTAACAGTTCTCTTACAGATAATCAGATAACGAAGGCGCTCGCATTTGCAAAGCAGGGACGGTATAAAATTATATATGTTGCACCTGAAAGGCTGGAAACCTGGGGCTTTCTTGATTTTGCCACGCATGTAGAGATATCTATGATTACTGTAGATGAAGCTCACTGTATATCACAGTGGGGGCAGGATTTCAGACCAAGTTATCTGAATATATTGTCATTTGTTAAGAAGCTGGCAAGGCGTCCAATAATAAGTGCATTTACAGCTACAGCGACAAGCAAAGTAAGAGATGATATATTGCAGATTCTTTCCCTCGAAAGACCGGTAATACTCACTACAGGTTTTGACAGAAGCAACCTGACATTCAAGGTCAAGCATATTAAGGACAAGGATTCATATATACTTGATTACCTTGTAAGCCACAGACAGGATAGTGGAATTATATACTGTGCTACAAGAAAAAATGTTGAAAAAGTCTATGACATGCTTAATGCCAACGGACTTTCTGTGACTAAGTATCATGCAGGTCTCTCAGCAGAAGAGAGAAAAGAAAATCAGGATTCATTTATATATGATATCAAGCCGGTTGTTGTTGCAACTAATGCATTTGGAATGGGAATTGACAAGTCAAATGTAAGATTTGTAATTCATTATAATATGCCGCAGTGTATAGAGAACTATTATCAGGAGCTGGACGTGCCGGAAGAGATGGAGAGGATTCAGAATGCGTATTGCTGTATTCTCCGCAGGATATTATGATAAATAAGTTTTTCATAGAACACAGAGAGCCTAATCCTGATATTGATGCAGAAGAACAGGCACGGCTTATGATTCTTGATAAAAGAAGGCTTAATGCAATGGTCGATTACTGCAAGACAACAGGTTGTTTAAGAGAGTATATACTTAAATATTTTGGAGAAAGACCAGACAATCCAGAGGGTGGAAGATATAACTGCCATAACTGCTCTAATTGTGTAGTTGATGAGGCAGAGCAGGAAGCAGATGAGGCTTATATGTATCCGGGAAACCGTTTCAGTGCACCTGTATCAAGGAATGCTGCAATGGTGGCAGACAGAATGAAGCGTTCTGCTGCTGCTGCAAAATCAGCATATGCAACATCTAAGTCAAAGAAGCCGGAGGATGCACTTAATGACAGAGGTGTTATGTTGTTTAACAGACTGCGTGAGTTAAGAAAACAGATAGCTGTTTCAGTAGGCGTTCCGCCATATGTAATATTTTCAGACAGGACGCTTATAGATATGTGTCTTAAAGTTCCGTTTAATGAGGAAGAAATGCTGTCAGTAAGCGGTGTCGGTGAGAATAAATATGAGCGCTATGGCAAGGTATTTATGGATGAAATATATGATTTTCTTGATGGAATGAAGCAGAATCTGGCAAGATGAGAAAAAGTGCTTATGGACAGTATTTTGCGAGATGAGATTACAGATGTTAATTGTATGAAATTATATGGCTTCAAATCAGAAGAATGAATGGGAGATATGAATGAAGAATTATAAGATGATAATCACTTATGATGGCACAAGGTATTATGGTTGGGAACATCAGCCAACTACAGATATGACAATTCAGGGTAAGTTAGAATCAGTGCTTTCTGCCATGACAGGAACTGAAGTTGAGGTCATAGGTGCAGGAAGAACAGATGCCGGAGTGCATGCAAAAGGAATGGTTGCCAATGCACATATGGAAACCAAGATGAAGGAAGATGAGATATGCGATTATATGAACAGATATCTTCCAGAAGATATCTGTGTGCAGGAGGTCCGTATTGCATCTGACAGATTCCACAGCCGTTACAATGCGCAGGGGAAAACTTACTGCTATACATGTTATGTTGGGGATAAGAAGCCTGTATTTAACAGAAAATATGTCAACATAATTGAGGGTAAGCTGGATGTTGAAGCCATGAAGAGGGCAGCAGACATACTTACTGGAGAACATGATTTTGCATCATTTTGTGGTAATCCCAAGATGAAGAAATCGACAGTCCGTGAGATTTATTCAATAGATGTTTCTTTAAAGGGCTCATTCCTTAATCTTACATATCATGGAAGCGGATTCCTGCAGTATATGGTAAGAATATTAAGTGGTACACTTCTTGAAGTTGGACAGGGAAAGAGAACGCCAGAGAGTATGTATGAACTTTTAGAGGAGAGAAACAGAAGCCTTGCAGGTGCAACTGCGCCGGCGAAGGGATTGTGTCTTCTGAAGGTTGACTACTCGAAGGAGGCTTGATAGTCCGGACGCCGTACAGTGTGCTGTGGAAGGGTGTGTGGTGTCCTTAGGCATCTGCCCTCAGGATTCTTATGTCTAGTGAAACTAAATGCCGCAATCTGCTAAGTTTATAATGGGACTTGTAATCAAACGCGCTTCGCTTGAACGAGATTACAAGTCCCAACCTTTAGCAGATTGCGGCATTAACTTTCACACGACATAGAAATATTCGGGCATACACCCAAGCGACTCCCTCACTGTACTAATTAAAGCACCTTCGACAAGAAATCCTTCAATCTCTCACTCTGAGGATTGCCAAAGAATTCTTCCGGAGCCCCCTCTTCATTGATGACTCCATCATAGAAGAACATGCATCTGTTGGCAACTTCTTTTGCAAATCCCATCTCATGAGTTACGACAATCATTGTCATTCCTGATGCGGCAAGTTCCTTCATGATTGCGAGAACCTCACCAACCATTTCAGGATCAAGTGCGGATGTTGGCTCGTCGAAAAGCATTATCTCAGGATTCATTGCGAGTGCTCTTGCTATAGCAACTCTCTGCTTCTGACCACCACTCAACTGGTTAGGATAAGCATCGGCTTTGTCAGAAAGTCCCACTCTTGCAAGAAGCTCATCAGCTTTCTTATCAGCTTCTTCCTTACTCATAAGTCCCAGCTTAGTAGGAGCAAGAGTTATGTTTCTTCTTATAGTCATATTAGGAAAAAGGTTAAAATGCTGGAACACCATTCCAATCTTTTCTCTTAATTCATCCACATTTACGCTCTTATCTGTAAGATCCTGCTCATGGAATAACACATGACCTTCTGTAGGAGTTTCAAGAAGGTTAAGTGAACGCAAAAATGTTGATTTACCGCAGCCAGATGGTCCGATAATTGCAATAACCTCTCCTTTGCGGACTGTTGTATTGATTGATTCTAATACAACATGGTCGCCAAAAGATTTCTTCAAATCCTTAACTTCAAGTATGATTTCGTTAGTATTATCGCTCATTGTTTCTTAACCTCCTCTCAAGTTTCTTAACAAGCTGTGAAAGTCCCATAACCATTACAAGGTAAATGATGGCAACACCGATAAGTGGAAGCATTGGATCATAAGTTATGCTTCGGATAATATCGCCGCCTCTTGTAAGGTCGTTAAGACCGATGTAACCGCTGATAGATGTTTCCTTTAACAGAACAATGAACTCATTAGCAAGTGCTGGGAGAACATTCTTGAATGCCTGAGGAAGAATAACACTTATCATAGTTGTTTTATAAGAAAGACCAAGGCTTCGTGCTGCTTCAAACTGTCCGTTATCAATAGACATAATACCTGAACGGAATATTTCGGCAACATAAGCACCTGAGTTGATACCAAATGCAAGTATCGCAACAATAAGCTTGTCAATATGTACAGAACTGAATATTACATAGTAGATAATAAGCAGCTGTACCATAGTTGGTGTTCCTCTGATTACAGTAAGATAAATGTTGCAAATGAAGTTAAGAATCTTCATATGTCCTGTCTTATCATGGTTAGAACGGACAACTGCAATAAGGAAACCAATAACAACACCCATAAGTGCTGCAAAGAATGCAATAATTACTGTATTTAACAGACCCTTAAGAAGATATGTGTATCTTGCTTCTTTGATGAAGTCCGTCTTGAACTTCTCGGCAAAGCTCATGCCTGATGCAGACGCATTGTCGTCACGGACAATAATAACCTGCTTAGAAGTTGTATAAGTAGTTGTGAAATCGATATTTTTCTTACGCTCATCTGTAACTGTCATACCAGCCATACCGAAATCAGCTTTACCAGAAGATACGGCAGTGATAATTGAATCAAATTCCATATCCTCAATCTTTAAATTCATGCCGAGGTAATCAGCGATAGCCTGTGCAATATCAGCGTCAATACCAATAATAGAACCCCCTTCATAGTACTCGTATGGCTTGAAGTAAGCATTTGTAGCCATTACAAGAGTCCCATTAGTACGGCTTATACCGTCTGGTGATTTGTAACCTGAAAATGTAGCATTATCGCCAACATAATCGTCAATAAGCTTCTGGATAGTTCCATCTGCCATAAGTACTTCAATAGCCTCATTGAGCTTTGCAGTAAGGGAATTGCCCTTAGCAACACAGATGGCATAATCCTCATTTGCAAATTCTTCTTCAAGAATTGTAAGGTCTGGATTAGCTTTAACAAATGCTAAAGCAGGCTGTTCATCAATAACAACAGCATCAGCTTTACCTTGCTTTAAAGCCTGTATAGCATCAGAACCTTTGTTGTATCTTGATACAGTTGTGCCAGAACCGTCAGTTTCGTAATCACTTACGAGAGTATCACCAGTTGTTCCTAACTGAACACCAATAGTCTTGCCTGCAAGATCATCTACAGAAAATACAGTGTTCTTAATCTTCTTGCCCTGACATGAAGTAAGAAGAACAGAAGAGAACAAGAGAGTGAGGGCCGCAAAAACCAAAAGGAATCTCGACCTGTACTTTTTAAAATTCATTAGTAACTCCTTTCCATGCGAACTGTGGTGTATACGGACGCTGCAAAGCGAATATATTTAGCTGTGGAGCACGCTTTCGCTTCTTGTCGCTAGTAATGGACACTAAGTTCATCGCAATTAGGCTTTCTTCAAAAGACGCTTGCGGTTTACCAAGTGCCGGCTGCTCCGAAGAGCATCCACAGCTAAATATATTCACTTTGCGACTGTGTATACAACAGTTCAATATAATATATTTCATTAATTATACACACATAGTAGGGAAATTAGCAATTAAAATATTTGCGATGGAAGAAAATGTGAGCGTACAGATTAGGATTGGACGTTGAAGTAGAGGAATGCACGGAGGAAGTCCAAAAGGAATGGAAAAGAGTGGTGGATTGGACGTTGAAGCAGAGGAATGCACGGAGGAAGTCCAAAAGGAACGGAAAAGAGTGGTGGATTGGACGTTGAAGCAGAGGAATACACGGAGGAAGTCCAAAAGGGAAGAAGCGGCGTGGCGGATTGGACGTTGAAGCAGAGGAATGCACGGAGGAAGTCCAAAAGGAGCAAGAAAGAGCGGTGGATTGGACGTTGAAGCGGAGGAAAGGCGCGCAGAAGTCCAAAAGAAGAAAATATGTACATGGAAACAGCCGCCAGGCAGGCGTCTGTTCCCACAGATAGAGATTATTAGTTAGTCTTGCTGCATATGCCATTGCAAGGTCCGGTGCAGGCACCAGAGGAAGTCTGGCTGTTATTGCCATTATTACAAGAGTTCTGGCAGGCTGTGCTGTTAGTGTTAAGAGTGTCGGTGCAGTCATTCATGCAAGGCTTTTTGCAGTCTTTCTTTAAGTTACCTTCGCATGAAGGTGGACTTAAATCGAGAGGCTTGATGGCTCTGTCTAAGAGGTTTCCGCAAACAAACTTGATGCAGTCAGATTCTTCACCGGAAACAATGCTGCCCTTAGGTGTTGAGATTCTGCCAGCACTTGTTACGCGGTATCCACAGAAGTAAAGACTCTGTAAGATGAGAGTGAGACCTACTGTAACCTCGTCATCTGTAGTATCAAGACCTAAAAGCTTAGGTATTGCATAAAGGTTGAGTCCCTGGGTTACAACATTGTCAGATGATAAGAAACCTATACTGTTAAGTGCAGGCGTGTAAACAGGTGGAGTTGCGTTATTCGAGTTGTAGGAAACTCCGTAAGGAGCGAATATTTCAAGGGTGACAGATGTCGGATTGGTATCTTCATCATAAGTTGCAGCAGTAGTTGAGTTAGGAAGGTAGACTGCCGTTGGCGTGAGAGTCGCCAATGCCCTGCACGACTCATCATAAAGCGTTACTGCAAATGTTACAGTAAGGTTTGAAAGCGTCACAGAGTAGCAGTTAGGTCTTCCGGCTATCTGGGTGATTTCAACATTTTCATCACCATAAGTGTAGGCTATATCTATAACACTGACTGATGCGTTGGTAGCTGTTGGATAAGTCGTTGAAATATCTGTGCCGACAGCGAATGTGGTACACAGATTAATACCTATCTCATCATAGATAAGAGGGGCAAGAATACTGAGTTCATCGGGGGAACCGCATATCGGATTCGTGCATACATCAAAGCAGCCATTAGGCATGTTCTGCACGATATTGCTTACAATGCGGGTAGAACCACATTTGCTGCATTTACATTTAGCCATTATCTTTTCCTTCTTCGTTTCTTTACTACATTATATGTTCTATCTACATTCACGTGACCATATAATAATATAAAAACGGGAGTGTCCTTTTATGGCAAATGTATACACGGCAGGCAGTGACAGACGGCTTATAATCTATAGCATATCACGATATATATTTTTGAGAACGGCGTACATAGACGGTATAGAACGCCCGATAATGCTTGTGTCAGACTTTTTGGACGGACTTTCAGATGTAGTGTTGGGAGACACAATATATTATGCATATCAGAACCAGAACGGAGATATTCTTGTTAAAAATGTGATGAACAACGAAGCGCTTTTTCGTGTGAAAAGCAGCGAGAACCCAAATATGCACTGTCCACAGCTTGTAGTAAATAAAGACAGGTTAATGCTGTTTTATATGGTGACAAACCCGCTTACGGACAGACTGTCGCTGCGAGCTGTCTACCCACTGGAAGAAGGTGACAGTCTTAATATTCCTGTTGATTGTGAAAATGTTGATATGTATGAAGTGTTTGGAATGCAGGGAAAAGCATTTTTGTATGTAGACAGTTTCTACGAAATAACATCAGATGGGAAATTCATTAAATGTCAGGATACAGACATGCTGATGCAGAGTGAACAGAAAATATCAGAGTACGAAAACCAGCTTAATACATATATGCAGGAAAACAGACAGGCAATACAGACAATAAGCCAGCTTGAGGCAACAATAGAAAGTGTAAAGGCACAGTATAATGAACTTATGGAGACGGCAATTGCGTATAGGGATGAGGCAATTAAGTGGCGCAGTAAGTTTATATAAATTACTTGAAATCTTCCTCCATAATTGCGATAATAATGCAAATGGAGGAATTATGGATAACAGGAAGCTAAACAGAAGGAATTTTTTACTATTATTATTTGTTGTGGCGGCATGTATTATGGGTGGCCGCTCTATATTTGGGTTCTTTGCACTGCTTACAGGATATGAGACTGCGACAACAGAAGTGTCTGCATTTGCAGCTTCTGAGATGTATATGATGTTTCTTTTATTTCTTGTATGTATAATCGGAGGCATTGTTATGAGCTGTCTTAGTAAGGCTAAGGTGAGCAGGACATTTTTCCTGATACGCAATACGGTGTTGATTGTGGCACTTGTGCTTGGTAATATGTCTTTTCCTAATATAACAATCATGAGTACGGTTGTTATGTCTAAGTATATAGGCGATACTGGGATGTATGACTTTGCAATCAGTTCACCGCTTCTTGTGTCAGCGTTAAGACAGCCATATCTGTTCTATACATACATGGCAGCAGAGGGGCTTATGATTATTCTTGCGTGTGTCACAGTGTATAAGTATATTGTGGACAAGAAAAAGAACAGTAATTATAATAATATGTACATGTAAATGTGTCTGCTGCACTAATAAGGTGTGGCAGACAATTTTTGCGCAGTTAACAGATGCACTTAATATGCCGGTTTATATGCGGGAGATAATAAAATGAAGGTAATGACACCACATTATTATAAGGATTTCAGATGCATTGCAGGAGCCTGTACAGATACATGCTGTGCCGGCTGGGATGTCGATGTTGATAAGAATTCTTACAAATATTATAAAACAGTTAAAGGCGCTTTTGGAAAGCGCCTGAAGAGTGTAATGGTACCATCACAGGACGGAGAATGTACATTTACACTGAAAGAAGGAGGACGATGTCCTTTTCTTAATGATGATAATTTGTGCGATTTATATATAGAACTTGGAGAGGATAAGCTTTGTGAAACATGTGCAGAGTTTCCAAGATTTATTAACGATTATGGAAATATAAGAGAGATTGGCATAGCACCTTCGTGTAAGACGGCTGGTGAGCTGATGTTTTCATATAAAGATGAACTTACATTTGATACGGTTGAGGATAACAGTCTTTCGCCTGAGCCTAATGATATAGATGCATATACATATATGCAGCTTCGGCAGGCAAGAATAGTGGCTTTTGGAATAATATCAGACAGGGATATAAGTATATTTGAGAGGCTGATGCTCTATCTTGATTATGCAAAGCGTATCCAGAAGCATCTTGATGCTGAAAGGGACGAGCTTATAGCTGGTGTCGCAAAAAGGTTCTGTGGACCTGATTACAGAGAGGAGCTGCTTGACAAGCTGAAAAGCCGGGATGCGAAGCTGCATGGCACAAGGCTGATAAAGGGATTGAGACATTTCTTTGATGACTTTAAAGGAATGGAGGTAATCAATCCTGACTGGAATATTCATGTTGCGAGAGTGAGACAGTTTCTTGACGGTCTGGCGGATGATTCTGAGCTTGCAGCGGTAATGAAAGATTACCATACGGGAAGCGAAGCATTTGCACATGAATATGAGCAGCTTGCAATGTACTATGTATATAGATATATGCTTGACGCAGTTAATGATTATGATGTCCTGCTTAAAGCCAAGAATGCGGTTATCGGCATACTTGCCGTGGACATAATGGCAGCAGCTAATCAGGCGTCCGGCTGTATTCCAGATTTTACAATGCGCGTTGATATTGCACATTTGTATTCGAGACAGTTTGAACATTCATATTACAATTATGAAGTTTATAGAGAGTACTTTGGCATGAAGAGATGTTATTCATATGAGTTTCTTATGGACGCTTTAGTGTCACTGAATTAATGGAGGAAGTTTTCTTATGAAAATGATTATGAGATTCCTTAAGGATTATAAAAAGGAATGTGTTCTGGCACCGCTTTTTAAGATGCTCGAGGCGATATTTGAGCTGTTTGTGCCGCTGGTAGTATCATCGGTTATCGATAAGGGTATTGCCAATGGGGATAAGGGATACATTATGCAGATGTGTTTTATGCTTATACTTCTTGCAATCATAGGACTTGTATGTGCCATCACAGCACAGTATTTCAGTGCCAAGGCTGCAGTTGGTGCGGCAACCGGAATGAGACACAGCTTATTTGCACATATCCAGACATTCTCATTCACAGAGATGGATACGCTGGGTACATCAACACTTGTAACAAGAATGACAAGTGATATTAACCAGGTACAGAACGGTATCAACATGGTATTAAGACTGTTCCTTCGTTCACCATTTATCGTATTTGGTGCAATGATTATGGCGTTCACAATTGATGTGAAGGCAGCTCTTGTATTCGTTGCAGCAATTCCAATACTTACACTTATCGTATTCGGAATAATGCTCACAACAAGACCTATGTATAAGAACGTACAGTCAGGACTTGATAAGATCCTTGGAATAACAAGAGAAAACCTTACAGGTGTGAGAGTTATCAGAGCTTTCAACAAGGAGCAGGATGAGGTTAAGCGTTTCAAGAAAGATAACGAAAGCCTAAACAGATTGCAGAAATTCGTTGGTAAGATATCAGGACTTATGAATCCGCTTACTTATGTTGTTGTAAATGTATCAATTATTGCACTTATATGGATTGGTGCGATAAGAGTAAATGCAGGCGCTCTTACACAGGGACAGGTCGTTGCCCTTTACAACTACATGTCACAGATATTAGTTGAGCTTATCAAGCTTGCCAACCTTATCATCACAATTACTAAGGCACTTGCATGTGCAGGAAGAATTGAGTCTGTATTCGAGGTAACATCTGGAATGGCAGATGGAAGCGTTAAGGAAGTTGCAGCTAAGGAAGAGCAGCCAAGCGTTGAGTTTAAAAATGTTTCACTTACCTACAGCGGTTCAGGCGCACCTTCAGTTGAAGGAATTAATTTCAAGGCTATGAAGGGACAGACAATCGGTGTTATCGGTGGTACCGGTTCAGGTAAATCAAGTATTGTTAATCTTATTCCGAGACTGTATGACGCTACACAGGGCGAAGTACTTGTTGATGGTGTCAATGTTAAAGATTACGATATTGAAACTTTAAGAAATAAGGTCGGTATCGTTATGCAGAAGGCAGTACTTTTTAAAGGTACTATAAGAGAGAATATGTGGATGGGTAAGAAGGGCGCTACAGATGAGCAGATAGATGAAGCCCTTGAGATTTCACAGTCTAAGGAGTTCGTAGATTCTAAGCAGGGACGTCTGGATTATGTTATAGAGCAGGGCGGTAAGAACCTTTCAGGCGGTCAGAGACAGAGACTTACTATTGCAAGAGCAATCGTAAGAAAGCCGGATGTGCTTATTCTTGATGACAGTGCATCAGCCCTTGATTTTGCAACTGATGCAGCACTTCGAAAAGCTATAAGGGGAATGAATAATTCTCCTACTGTATTCATAGTTTCACAGAGAGCGGCATCCCTTATGTATGCTGACCTCATCATCGTATTAGATGACGGACAGGTTGCAGGAATGGGAACACATGACGAGCTTCTTGCAAATTGCGAGGTTTATAAAGAGATATATGAATCACAGTTTAAGAAAGCAGATTCAGAAGGGGGTGTAGCATAATGAAGAAGAATAAATCAACATTTGTAAAACTCCTTAAAAGAATTAAGAAGCACAGCTTTTTTATAATATTATCACTTATTATGGCAGCAGTAACCGTTGCAACTACACTTTATGTGCCAATTCTTGTCGGTCGTGGAATTGACTGCATTATCGGTGTGGATAATGTGGATTTTGCAAAGATTGTGAAAATACTTATTCGAATCGGTATATTTGTTGGAATTACAGCACTTTCACAGTGGCTTATGAACATATGTAACAACAGAATCACATATGAAGTAACAAGGGACATAAGAAATGAAGCTATAGAGAAGATTCAGGTGCTTCCACTCAAGTACATTGACGGACATTCATATGGTGAAATTGTGAGCCGTGTAATTGCCGATGTTGACCAGTTTGCAGATGGTCTGCTTATGGGATTCACACAGTTCTTCACAGGTGTTATGACTATACTTGGAACACTTATATTCATGCTTACAATCAATGCTAAGATTACACTTGCAGTTGTTATTATTACACCGCTTTCACTTTTTGTCGCAAGCTTTATTGCCAAGAAGACTTTCAGCATGTTCAAGCTCCAGTCTGAGACAAGAGGTGAGCAGACAGCGCTTATTGATGAAATGATTGGTGGACAGAAGGTTGTTAAGGCTTACGGCTATGAAGATGAGGCGGTAAGAAAATTTGATGAGATTAATGAAAGACTTCAGAAGTATTCCTTAAAGGCAATCTTCTTCTCATCTATCACTAACCCTTCAACAAGATTCGTAAACAGCCTTGTATATGCGAGTGTTGCTATTGTTGGTGCATTTTCAGCTATCAATGGCGGGATTACAGTTGGCCAGTTATCGAGCTTCTTAAGCTATGCCAATCAGTATACTAAGCCATTTAACGAGATATCAGGCGTTGTTACTGAGCTTCAGAACGCTCTTGCCTGCGCAGCAAGAATATTTGAACTTATTGAAGAAGATCCTGAGATTCCTGATGCAAAAGATGCAAAGGTTGTTGATGAGGTTGATGGAACAGTTGACCTTAATGATGTGTGCTTCTCTTATGTGCCAGATAAGAAGCTTATTGAGGGCTTCAATCTTCATGTCAAGAAGGGACAGAGAATTGCGATTGTAGGACCTACAGGCTGTGGTAAAACAACAGTTATTAATCTTCTTATGAGATTCTATGATGTTAACAGTGGAAGCATTGATGTATCAGGAACTGATATAAGACAGATGACAAGAAAGTCTTTAAGACAGGGATTTGGTATGGTTCTTCAGGAGACATGGCTTAAGGCAGGAACTATAAGAGAGAATATCGTAATGGGTAAGCCTGATGCTACAGAGGAAGAGATTATTGCAGCAGCCAAGGCAGCACATTCATATGGATTTATCAAGAGAATGTCTAATGGATTTGATACAGTTATAGGTGAGGATGGCGGAAGCCTTTCTCAGGGTCAGAAGCAGCTTTTATGTATAACAAGAATTATGCTTGCAAAGCCGCCAATGCTTATTCTTGATGAGGCTACATCTTCTATTGATACAAGAACAGAGATAAAGATACAGAATGCATTTGCAAAGCTGATGGAGGGAAGAACAAGCTTTATTGTAGCCCACAGACTTTCAACTATTCAGTCTGCGGATGTTATTCTTGTTATGAAAGACGGACATATTATAGAGCAGGGTAATCATGAAGAATTACTGGCTAAGAACGGATTCTATCACAAGCTGTATTACAGCCAGTTTGATACAGCAGCCCAGAATTAATGTGGAGATATATGTATGTTTATAGAGGCGGAGAATATTAGAAAATCATATGGCAGGAAAACGGCAGTGCTTAACAGCACTTCGTTTCATGCTGCCAGCGGAGAGTATATTGCCATAGTCGGTGCTAACGGCTGTGGCAAATCTACTCTTCTGGAGATATTGGCAGGAAGTCTTAAGGCAGATGGAGGAAGTCTTAAGATAGATGGCATTGACGCATTTGCAGATGCGTTGGTGTTTCAGAAATATATTGGATTTGTGCCGCAGGAGAATCCACTTATGGAGAAGCTGTCGGCAAGGGATAATCTTAAATTCTGGTATTGTGATACCGGAAGAAACATGGAAGCAGACTTATTAAATGGTGTTCCTGCAGTGTTAGGAGTGTCAGAATATCTTGACAAACGTGTTGATAAGCTGTCAGGCGGCATGAAGAAGCGTTTAAGCATATGCTGTGCGTTGGCGAAGAATCCGCCTGTGCTTATACTGGATGAGCCGGGAGCATCACTTGATATTGTGTGTAAGCAGGATATTATGAATTATCTGTCAGCTTATACGAAAAGCGGAGGTACAGTCATTATAACAAGCCACGAAGAAGGGGAACTTAAGCTGGCTGACAGAATGTACCTTTTAAAGAACGGCGGTCTTAATGAACTTGACCACCCGGTTATTGGCAATGAGCTTTTAGAGCTTATTCACAGATAATTTTGTTGGGGGATTAGATGAGAAAGAGGCTGAAATTATTAAAATTGCAGATTAAATCCGCATTTTTATCTATACCGAAGATAATTCTGGGTACAATAGTGACGGCTGTGCTTGTGATTGCAATAAGTGCATGTGTAGGTATTGTGGCATCACAGGACAGTGATATGAAGATGAGGTTGCTGTTGTGTATCCGGATTATAATGGGACGGATAATAAGGAATTTAAATATATTAAGATGGCATTTAATTATGTCAGTGAGATAGACACAATTAAAAATGTCTGTACATTTGAATATACTGACAGACAGCAGGCTATAGATGGCTTAAGAAATAATTATTATGTGATGGCTATTATTGTGCCGGAGAATCTTATTAGTGATATTATGACGGGTGAGAATACGCCGATTGAGGTCGTGTGCCCGTCAGAGGGTGTTAATAACACTTCGATGATATTCCGTGAGATGGTGAGGGCAGGAGGCTCTGACCTTGCAACAGCAGAGGCTGGTATATACACGTTTGACGACCTTTTTAATGGTGTGCTTAAGAATTACAGGAGACTTCAAGGTACTCATGAGGATAAGCTTAATGACATATATCTTTCGTATGCGCTCAACAGAAGCATATACTTTAAGACAAGGGATATATCAGTTAAAGAGGGTTTAAGTACAGTACAGTTCTATGTGTGTACGGCGATTGTCATGCTGCTTTTACTCAGTGGAATAACCTGTGCAGGCAATATGAAAGGTGAGAACAGGGCACTTGCAAAAAGCCTTAAAGGTGCAGGAATATCAGCATTTGATACGGGAATTGCAAGGACGACGGGAATTGGCATTGTGTATATAGTAATATTTGCAGTGCTTTTTATAGTAACTAATATAATGAGGCTTGGGATTCCGGCGATATCGGGAGTTCTGGCAGTTTCGTCAGTGGGAGAATTCATTGCGTCACTATTAGGGATTGTGGTGCTTGTGTATGCGGCAGTTTCATTTATACACTGCATATTCGCAGTTGTTGATGACACAGTGTATTCGGTAATTACAGTGTTTGTCCTTGGAATGGTGTGCATGTATGCATCGGGCTGTATTGTTTCATCAGCATTTCTTGCACCGGGCATACGCACTATTGGCATGTATCTTCCGACTAACGGATTATTCACACTTGCAGGTCAGGTAATCAAGGGAACTGTGGATATCAGTACCATTACGACAAATGTTTTGTGGATAATTATATTTCAGGCAGCAGGGGCATTGGCGGTAAAGATAAGGAGAGACAGATAATGAAGAGATTGTTATACTGGCTGTATCTGCTGGTAAAAAGGCAGTTAAAGAATCCTGTGATTGTCGCAGTGCTTATTGCAATGCCTGTTGCAGCACTGATAATTAACCACACAGCTTCTCTTAAGGAGACAGAGCATGTAAGGGTTGGAATAGTGCTTGAAGATGATGATAAGATTGCCGCGATGACAAGGGATTACCTTGTAAATGGCGATTATTCAGTTCAATTTTATGAGGCAGAATCGAAGGAAAAGCTTGAGCAGGATATAATGAATAAAAGAGTAGAATGTGGTTATGTGGTTGGCACAGATCTTAAGAGTAAGCTTGATTCAGGCAGCTACAGTGATGTTATAGAGCTTATCATATGCAAGTCAGATTTTGTGAGCTCAATGACTGATGAGATATTCTTTTCAGCCATGTTTAAGGCATATTCTCCTGAGGTTGCTGTTAATTATGTTAATTCGGTAGAGAAATTCCAGAAGCATGCAGAAAAGGCAGAAGAAGAGATAAGAAAAGGTTATGAGGAGTATATATCCGGTAATGATACGTTCAGGATTGATTTCAAGGTGATAGACGATACGCAGGAAGCTGAGTCGCAGCTTGAAGATAAGACAGGACAGTTTCCGTTAAGGGCGTTGCTTATGATTCTTGTCTATATCAGTGGACTTTTCGGGATTGTGGAATATTACCTTGATAAGAATTCAGGAACATTCATTACTCTGCCGCGCATGTACCGTATTGCAGGCAAACCGGTGTATGCTTTCATATCGTGCGTACTTTTTGCAGTATCGGCAATAATAACACTTGCAGCGGCGGGACAGCTTAAAGGTGCATCAGATATACTTCATATGGCTGTGTATGTAATAGCAGTTACATTATTTGCATGGCTTGTATCAATGCCTGTAAGAAGCGCAAATGCAATGATTTCATTAATACCGGTACTTCTTATAGCCTGCCTTGTTTTATGCCCTGTATTCGTCAATATAACGGCATATGTGCCATTTACAAAATATATAAGAGCATTGCTGCTTCCGTGGTATATGCTTGGATAGGAGGAGGATGGGATACGGTGAATAATAAGAAAAAACGTATATTTGACATTATCCAGATTGGTTATGCGGGCGATGTTGCAAGCCGTACATTTGATATTGCAATAACTGTAGCAATTATAATTAACCTGTTTATTGCGATATTCGATACATTTGAACAATCAATACCATACCAGCCGGTGTTAGATGTTATAGAGTGGATTACAGTTATCGGCTTCACGATTGAATATCTTCTCAGGGTATGGACAGCAGAATATCTGTATCCTAATAAACGCACAGGTATTGCAAGGTTAAAATACATATTCTCAGGAAGCGGCATTGTTGACCTTTTATCATTCCTTCCGAATTATCTTCCTATATTCTTCCCGGCAGGAGCAGTAGCGTTCCGTATGTTCAGGGTTATAAGAATCTTAAGGATATTCCGCGTCAATTCATATTATGATGCGTTAAATGTTATAACAGAGGTAATTAAGCGTAAGAAGGACCAGATATTATCATCTGTATTCATCATAGTAATGCTTATAATTGCATCCTCACTGTGTATGTACAGTCTGGAGCATGAGGCACAGCCTGAAGTGTTTAAGAACGCATTTTCAGGAATATGGTGGTCTGTATCGACACTTCTTACGGTAGGCTATGGCGATATCTATCCGGTGACAGTGCTTGGAAAAATGTTCAGTATAATTATTACATTTCTTGGCGTCGGAATGGTCGCTATTCCAACAGGTATTTTATCTGCCGGTTTCGTTGAGCAGTACAGTCTTATCAAGAAATCGACAGATTATCTTATGGAGAAGGAACTTAAGTTCATCAAGCTTATTATAACTAAGGACCACAACTGGAATGAAAAGAAGGTATGCGAGCTTAACCTTCCAAAGGGACTTATTCTTGCTGCGGTATTAAGAAACGGTGAGACACTTATGCCTAAGGGCGATATGAAGCTTTTGGGGGAAGATTGTGTTGTAATAGGTGCAAGAGACTGCGATGTAAATGTTGATGTGAACTTAAAGCAGGTAGAACTGCGTGAGCATCATCCGTGGGTTGGTCACAAGATAAAAGAACTCGATATATCAAGGCACACGCTTATAGTAATGATAAGGCGCGGTGACAATGCAATAGTTCCTAATGGTGATACTCTTATTAAGACAGGAGATATTGTGTTCGTGTTCTCGAAGCGTTATATGGCAGACGCACAGACTATAAGTGTGTAACGGTGAGTAATTATGATGATATTTGTAACGACAACAGATGCATTTGCTGATGAAAAGCTGTATGAAAAGGCATATTCGCTTGTTCCTGAATACAGGAGGGCAAAGGCAGACAGAATGAAAATGCGTGAAAATAAGCTGCAGACTGTGACTGCGGGACTACTTCTTAATTATGCTGTAGGCATATGGAACACAAAGATGAGAGAAAAAAACTATAAAACTAAAGATGTTCAATTTAGAAGGGTGGACGCCGATTCTATAATTAAAGCGAATAATCAGTGTTTTGATTATGATATAGCATACAATTCACAGGGAAAACCTTATTTTTTGTCTCATTGTGAAATTTTTTTCAATATTTCGCATTCATCGAACTATGTAGCGTGTGCTATAAGTGACAGACCTGTTGGAATTGATATTGAGGGAGGACGCAAAGCCAGACAGAACCTGGCAAAACGCTTCTTTGATGAGTCTGAGGCATCATGGATAAATGAGTGCCAGAGTGAAGAAAGATTCTTCAGAATATGGACTTTGAAGGAAGCATATGGCAAGGCGACAGGCAAAGGAGTACTTGACATTTTAGACAAAATAGTTTATAGATTAAAGGAAGGGAAAATGACAGCGTATATAGACGATGTTCCCCAGAATTTCACTATTGTAGAAAGGAAAGTTGATGATTTATATTTATCAGCAATCCAGCTATAAAAAGTGATGATTTTATGTTGAAAAAAATAATTTTGGCGTTATAATATAGAGTATTAATATCTATTTAAAAAGCTAAGGAGGGTTTATGAGCAGAAATCATTTTAATGAATTAAGTCCATGTGAAGCATTAATTATGAAGCTTATATGGGAGGCACCACAGGATATTCCAGTACAGGATCTTATTGACCAGTTAAGAGATGATTATAAGAAGGAATATGCAAGAACAACAGTTGTTACTTTTGTAGGTAAGTTAAAAGATAAGAGATTTGTTGATACATACCGTAAAGGTAAGGCAGCATTTATTCATCCACTCAGAACAGAAGACGAGTACAGAGCACAGCTTTTAAAAGAAGAAGCAGATTTCTGGTTTAATGGAAATGTATTTGATATGGTTGCTGCAATTCTTCAGTCACAGGAATTTACAGAAGAAGAAGTTAAGAAAATCAAGAAGATTGTAACAATATTAATAAGTAATATCGTAATTTTAAAATTACCTGACAATAAGTAATATCGTAATTTTAAAATTACCTGACATGAATTGTTTAATTTGTCAGGTGATTTTTTTATGCTTCAAATTTTTAAATATAATTTATGAAGCCTTTCAGAGAAAATAAAAACCATGCAGTTTTGATTCTGCATGGTTTTGTAATGAAATTAATGATTCTTGTCCTGATATTCAAGAGCTGCTGTAATAAATCCTCTGAATAATGGATGTGGACGGTTAGGTCTTGACTTTAACTCCGGATGAGCCTGTGTGGCAATAAACCATGGGTGATTCTTTAATTCTATCATCTCAACAATTCTTCCGTCAGGAGATATTCCTGAAAGCATCATACCATTCTCAGTAAGAACTTTTCTGTAATCATTATTAACTTCATATCTGTGTCTGTGACGTTCATGTATAAGCTCTTCGCCATAGAGTTCATAAGCCTTGCTTGTTTTATCAAGTACACAAGGATAAGAACCAAGTCTTAATGTACCGCCGATATCATCAATGCCTTCCTGGTCTGGCATAAGATGTATAACAGGGTGAGTTGTGTTAGGATTAAGTTCAACACTGTGTGCGTCGTCATATCCTATAACATTTCTTGCAAATTCAACAATTGAAAGCTGCATTCCCAGACACAATCCTAAGAATGGAATATTATGTTCTCTGGCATAACGGATAGCTTCAATCTTTCCTTCTGTACCTCTGTCACCGAATCCACCTGGAACTAATATGCCAGATACGTCAGAGAGAAGCTCATCAGCCGTTTCAGGAGTTACAGTTTCTGAATCAATCCATTTGATAGTTACATCACATGAATTATATACACCACCATGCTTTAATGCTTCTACAACACTGATATAAGCATCATGAAGCTGGATATATTTACCGACTAATGCAACAGTTACCTTCTTGGTAGGATTCTTCCAGGCTTTGCACATTGCTCTCCATTCATCAAGATCTGGTTCTGGACAGTCAAGGTGTAAACATTCACATGCTACCTGTGCAAGATGTTCTTCTTCCATTGCAAGAGGCGCATCATAAAGAATCTCAACATCTAAGTTCTGAAGTACATGAGACTTAGGTACATTACAGAAAAGTGCTATCTTGTCCTTGATACCTGCCTCAAGAGGATGCTCTGTACGGCATACAAGAATATCCGGACGGATTCCCATTCCCTGGAGTTCCTTAACGCTTGCCTGTGTAGGCTTAGTCTTCATCTCGCCAGATGCCTTAAGATAAGGAATAAGTGTTACGTGAATAAGAATTGCGTTCTCATGTCCGACTTCATGCTGGAACTGTCTGATTGCCTCAAGGAAAGGCTGACTCTCGATATCTCCGACAGTACCACCGACTTCTATAATTGCAATCTTAGTTTCATCAGTTGAATAATCTCTGAAAAAACGGCTCTTTATTTCATTAGTAATATGAGGGATTACCTGGACTGTGCCTCCACCGAAATCTCCACGGCGTTCCTTCTGTAATACTGACCAGTATACTTTACCAGTAGTTACATTAGAATTCTTATTAAGGCTCTCATCAATAAATCTTTCATAGTGACCAAGGTCAAGGTCTGTCTCAGCACCATCGTCAGTTACGAAAACTTCTCCGTGCTGGATAGGGTTCATAGTACCTGGATCAATATTAATATAAGGGTCAAACTTCTGCATGGTTACAGAAAAACCACGGGCTTTAAGCAGTCTGCCTAAAGATGCGGCAGTGATACCTTTTCCTAAACCGGAAACAACACCACCTGTTACAAATACATATTTAACAGCCATCTTTTCCTCCAATCTGAATGTGTAATCAAAAAAATATGCAATATTATACAGCCCTGTATTATAAATTTCCATAGTTTAAAGAAAAAAACTAAGAATATAAAGTAAATATAAACATCTTATTAAACACTTAGATTTTGGTTGATTTATATTTTTTCCTTCTTTATAATGAAAACAGACTTATTTGGAAATGCTTAAGATAAGTACAGTATCATATCAGGAGAAGAGTATGGATAATTATAACAACAACGGTTATGACAATGGTTATAATAATAACGATAACCGCAATAATAATCGTAATAACAACAATAATAACAAGAAGCCAAAGAATGTTAACCTTATAATATTCATTATTATAGCGGCAGTTGTAACATTTATTGGGCTTACGCTTCTTAGCAATATGTTTAGGAATGCGACATACAAGGAGATAAGCTACGACCAGTTCATGCAGATGATTGATGAAGATAAGGTAAAGAAAGTAGCATTAGAGCAGGACAGAATTCTTATTACACCTGTTGAAGAGGAGAAACAGTCTGGCATAGCAGGAGTTTCATACACATATTATACAGGGTATGTTAATGATGATACTCTTGTACCACTTCTTAAGAGAAAGGGTATTGAGTTTGAAGGATATATTCCGGATTCGAGTTCTTCAATTGTAGAATTTCTGCTTGCATATGTACTGCCATTTTTATTCATATATATAATCTTTGCATTTGTATATAGAAGAATTGCTAAGAATGGTGGAATGATGGGCGGAATGGGCGTTGGAAAGAGCAACGCCAAAGTATATGTCCAGAAAAAGACAGGTGTTACATTCAAGGATGTTGCAGGTCAGGATGAAGCTAAGGAATCACTTACAGAGATTGTTGATTTCTTACATTACCCTGAGAAATATGCCAAGATTGGTGCAAAGCTTCCTAAGGGTGCACTTTTAGTAGGACCTCCGGGAACAGGTAAGACGCTTCTTGCCAAGGCTGTAGCCGGTGAGGCAGATGTACCTTTCTTCTCACTTGCAGGTTCTGATTTCGTTGAGATGTTCGTTGGTGTCGGTGCATCAAGAGTAAGAGATTTGTTCAAGGAAGCAACTAAGCAGGCTCCTTGTATTATATTTATTGATGAGATTGATGCTATTGGTAAGAGCAGAGATTCCAAGTATGGCGGTGGCAATGACGAGCGTGAGCAGACATTGAACCAGTTACTTGCAGAGATGGATGGTTTTGATTCTTCTAAGGGAATATTCATTCTTGCAGCAACTAACAGACCGGAAGTACTTGATAAGGCTTTACTCAGACCAGGACGTCTTGACAGAAGAATTACTGTTGACAGACCTGATAAGAAGGGTAGAATTGAGACTCTTAAGGTACATTCCAAGGATGTGCTTATGGATGATACAGTTGATTTTGAAGAGATTGCTATGGCAACAAGCGGTCTTGTAGGTTCAGACCTTGCCAATATCATTAACGAAGCGGCTATTGCGGCGGTTAAGAATGGCAGAAATGTTGTAACACAGAAAGATCTTCTTGGCGCATTTGATACAGTTGTAGCAGGTAAGGAAAAGAAAGAAAGAGTTCTTAGCAAGAAGGAGAAGCAGGTTGTTGCTTACCATGAGATTGGACATGCCTTATAAGAGCTATTAAGAATAATTCTGATCCGGTCCAGAAGATTACTATTATACCTCATACTAACGGTTCACTTGGTTATGTGCTTAACTTCCCGGAGGAAGAGAAGCATCTTGAGACTAAGGACGAACTTATGACAGATCTTATATCACTTGTAGGCGGACGTGCAGCAGAGGAAGTTGTATTCGGTTCAGTTACTAATGGTGCTTATGATGATATCAAGAAGGCAACTAACCTTGCCAAGACAATGATTACAAGATATGGTATGTCAGACCGTTTCGGACTTGTTGCATTATCAACAGTTGAGGATGAGTACCTCAGTGGAAGAGCATCTATGAACTGTGCACAGGCAACAGAGGCTGAGGTTGATGATGAGGTTAAGAAGCTTATTGCTTCATGCTATGAAGAGGCTAAGCAGATTATCAGAGACAACAGAGATGTAATGGATCAGCTTGCAAGATATCTGTATGACCATGAGACTATCACAGGTAAGGAATTCATGAAGATATTCAGAGAGGCGAAGGGATTGCCTGAACCAGTTGATACTTCATCATTTTCAACATCAGAGAAGGTTGCAGAGAGTGTGACATTCAATGAAGATGGAAGCTATTCATCAACAGTAAGTGGTGAACCTGAAAGTGATATATGGAAGAATATTACAAAGCATGATGATTCTGATGATTCAGACAGTAATGCATCTGATGATATAACTAAAGAAAATGAGTAATAAAAATGGGCATATCGCTTTCTGATATGCCCATTTTGTTATTTATTTCTTGATGATATATGTGAATGAAATCCTGATGAAGTACTCTGACTTTCGATTGACTGTGATGCAACATCAGCAGCATCTTTAAGAGCATTCTGCTGCTCCTGTTCTTTGGATGCATTAATTCTGCATTCAATCTTTCTAAGGAAAACATATGTAAGATATTCGCGTGATGGTGCAGGAATGATACATCCGTAAATATAGCGTTCTCCTGACATCTGGCTGCGTATTATGACACATTTAAAATGAAAATCAAATTGTCTTCCGTTAGCTACATCTGAAAATGTTATATAAATGTTATTATAATCATATGGCAGTTCATTTCTGACTGTAAATGATAATCCTTTATTACATACATCGATTAATGTTACTGGTATTTCATCTTGTCTTGTATCTGAAGAAACATGTCCAGAAGCTTCAGTTGAAATTCTCTGGTTGAATCGTCTGTCGCATTCTGACGCAATGCTTGCAAAAACATTAGTCGTTATTTTATAGTATGCTGATGAAAAATCAGAAGCTTTATATCCGATAGTTTCTATATTAATATTCTTCCAGACCACACGGTTATGTGTCGCCGGATCTACAGTATAAAGATTGAATAAAATATCTTTATAAGAAGAAAAATCTATTACAGCACCTTTTGATGTAAAAGGCGCTATGAGAATGTAGCCATTCTTGGATGCAACAACAGAGGAAGGCATTTCGTAGCTGACATTATCTATGGATATTTCAATTGAAATCGGCCCGCCTACGGGAATATCAGATATTAACATAATACAACTCCCTTACATTAATAATTAAATATAGAATATCATAAAATTGCTGATTAATAAACGAAAATATGTTATATTTTTTGACAGAGGAAATGAACTGTACAACATTGTGATAATAGCAATGTGTTATAAGAAGAGGAGATATTATGAGTTTTACACATTTGCATGTGCATACAGAATATTCATTGCTGGATGGCTCCAGTAAGATAAAAGAGATTACTAAACGGGCAAAGGAACTTGGCATGGACAGCCTTGCAATAACTGACCATGGTGTGATGTATGGTGTTATTGAATTTTACGAGGCGGCTAGGAAGGCAGGAATCAAGCCTGTTCTTGGCTGTGAGGTGTATGTAGCTCCGGGGTCAAGGTTTGATAAAGGCGCAGGACAGAGTGAGGATAAATATAATCATCTTGTATTGCTGGCAGAGAATAACACCGGATATCAGAATCTTATGAAGATAGTCTCAAAGGGGTTTACAGAAGGCTTTTACTATAAGCCGAGAGTAGACAAGGAAGTGTTAAGGGAATATCACGAGGGAATTATTGCTACGAGTGCGTGTCTTGCAGGAGAGGTGCAGAGATATCTTTCAAGGGGAATGTATGAGACAGCAAGAGATGTGGCATTGGAACTTCAGGATATATTTGGTAAAGGCAATTTCTTTCTGGAGCTTCAGGATCATGGAATAGCGGAACAGCACTATGTCAATCCACAGCTTATGCGTATGCATAATGAGACCGGAATTGAACTGGTATGTACGAATGATGTTCATTATACCTATGCAGATGATGTAGATGCACATGATATATTATTATGTATACAGACAGGTAAGAAGCTTTCTGATGAAAACAGGATGCGATATGAGGGTGGACAGTTCTATTTAAAGTCAGAGGAAGAGATGGCGGAATTGTTCAAATACGCACCGGAAGCAGTTGAGAACACTCATAAGATAGCAGAAAGATGTAATGTTGAGATAGAATTCGGAGTTACAAAGCTGCCAGCATTTGATGTGCCTGAAGAATATGGAAAGAATTCATGGGTGTATCTTAATGCTTTATGTTATGAGGGATTAAAGAAGAGATATCCGGACAAGACCGCAGATGTATGCATTGAAGATATTATAGAGCAGGCAAAAGCATCAATAGTTGCAGACAGAAAAGATGTTGTTATAAAAAGGGCAGAGGATTCGAATGATATATTCCAGAGACTTTCTTACGAGCTGTCAGTTATCTATTCAATGGGATATGTCGATTATTTCCTGATTGTGTGGGATTACATTAATTATGCCAAGACACATGATATTCCGGTTGGACCCGGACGAGGCTCAGCGGCGGGAAGTCTTGTGTCATACTGTCTTGGAATAACAACGCTTGACCCTGTTAAATACAATCTTGTATTTGAACGATTCCTGAATCCTGAGCGTGTGTCCATGCCCGATATTGACGTGGACTTTGCACCAGAAGGCAGACAGAAGGTTATTGATTATGTTATAGAAAAATATGGTAAAGAATGTGTGTGCCAGATAATCACATTTGGAACAATGGCAGCAAGAGCCGTTATTAAAGATGTCGGAAGGGTTATGGATCTTCCATATGCGATGGTTGATAACATTGCGAAGATGATACCACAGAAGGTTGGAGTTACGATTGACAGTGCAATGAATGGTGACGCAGACAGGGATATTAAGCCAAATGCTGAGTTTAAGGCATTGTATGAAGCTGATGAGACAGTGAGAGATCTTATAGATAAAGCAAAGAGACTTGAAGGACTGCCAAGGCATGCTTCAGTTCATGCCTCAGGTGTTCTTATCAGTCAGAAGGATGTTGGAGAATATGTTCCGGTTGCAGTTGGAGCGGATAATGTCAAGGTTACTCAGTTTGAGGGGCCTACTCTGGAGCATCTGGGATTGTTAAAATTCGACTTTTTAGGTCTTAGAAACTTAACTGTAATCCAACAGACTGAAAAATGTGAACAGCAGATTGACCCTGCATTTTCGGTGGATAATATACCATATAATGATAAGGCTGTATTCGAATGTATAAGTCAGGGCAAATGTGCCGGCATATTCCAGTTAGAGAGTGGCGGAATGAAGAACTTCATGAAGGAGTTAAAGCCGGACTGCTTAGAGGATCTGATTGCCGGAATCTCGCTTTACAGGCCCGGACCAATGGATTTTATACCACAGTATATTAAGGGAAAAGAGAATGCAGGCAATATAACCTATGACTGCCCACAGTTAGAGCCAATATTAGAGCCGACATATGGCTGTATGGTGTATCAGGAACAGGTTATGCAGATTGTGCGTGACCTTGCCGGATATTCATGGGGCGGAAGTGATAATGTGCGAAGAGCCATGGCAAAGAAGAAGCTTGATGTAATGGAGCAGGAACGCCAGAATTTTGTATATGGTAACGAGGCTAACGGAGTGCCGGGATGTATTAAGAATGGTATAAGTGAGCAGACAGCCAACAGAATATATGATGAAATGATGGATTTTGCCAAATATGCATTTAACAAGTCTCATGCGGCATGTTATGCGGTTGTGGCGTACCAGACAGCATATCTTAAGGTACATTTTCCTGTACAGTATATGGCATGGCTCATATCAAGTGTAACTGATAAGACAAGTAAGGTTGCAGAGTATATCCTTGCGGCAAGAGAGATGGGAATTAATATTCTTCCTGTTGATGTCAACAATTCTGTTGCGGATTTCAGTGTGGAGGGTAAGGAGATAAGATTTGGATTTAACGCGGTGAAGAGTATGGGAAGACCTACAATTACTGCGATTATTGAAGAAAGAACCAATAATGGTGATTTCCACTCCATGCAGGATTTTATTACAAGAATGGCAGGCGTTCTTAATAAGAGAACAGTTGAGCATCTGATACTTGCAGGTGCATTTGACACATTTGGCAAAACTAGACGAGGCATGATGAATGTCTATGAAAGAATGATTGATAGTGCTGTTAAACAGAATAAAGATGCTATTTCAGGACAAATGTCTCTTTTTGATCTTGTAAGCGAAGAGGATAAAAAGAGCCTTGAAATGAAAGTACCTGATATTCAGGAATTTGAAAAAGAGGATCTGCTTGAACGCGAGAAAGAAGTTCTTGGAGTATATGTAACAGGACATCCTCTTGATGAATATACTGGTATGTGGGAGAAGCATATTTCTGCGAGAAGTACAGATTTCCTTGTTGATGAAGAGACGGGAGAGACTAAGGCAGCAGACAGTACAAAACAGACGATTGGGGGACTTGTCAGAAATATTAAGGTAAATACTACTAAGACAGGGCAGCAGATGGCATATCTTACTATTGAAGATTTTGTCGGAACGGTTGAAGTTATTCTGTTTCCAAGGTCATACGAGAAAAATAGAAGAATTCTTGATACTACTAATAAAGTATTTGTTACCGGACGCGTTCAGGCTAATGTTAATGCGGAAGCCAAACTTATAGCGGATAGTCTGGTGAGTTTTGAAAGTGTTCCAAAAAGACTGTGGTTAAGATTTGATAGCCTTGCAGTGTATGAAGAACATAGAGAAGAACTTTTTGATATTCTTAAGGAATCAGATGGCAGGGATACTGTCACAATATACTGTGTGGCAGAAAAACAGAGGATTGCACTTCCACCAAGCCAGTGTGTGAGGGTGTCGTCAGACCTGCTTTATATTCTTAAGAATAAGTACGGTGAAAAAAATGTTGCCACAACATAAATTTTAATTAAGATTGGTAAAAATTTATCAAAAAATGAAGATTTTTCTTTTATAATGTGGTAACATAAGACAGAAATAATATGAAGAGATAAGAAAGGGGAAGTTATGGCAAAGGAAATTAAAACAATCGGTGTATTAACAAGTGGTGGAGATGCTCCTGGTATGAATGCTGCTATCCGTGCAGTTGTAAGAACTGCTTTGAATAAGGGACTTAAGGTCAAAGGTATTCAGAAGGGCTATAACGGACTTCTGAATGATGAGATAATTGATATGGACAAGCGAAGCGTTGCTGATATTATTCAGCGAGGCGGAACAATCCTTTATACAGCACGATGCATGGAATTCATGACTGAAGAAGGTCAGAAGAAGGGTGCTGAAGTATGCAGAAAGCATGGAATTGACGGTATTGTTGTAATTGGTGGTGACGGTTCATTCAGAGGTGCGCAGAAGCTTGCAGCACAGGGAATCAATACTATCGGACTTCCGGGAACTATCGACCTTGATATTGCATGCACGGATTATACTATCGGTTTTGATACTGCTGTTAATACAGCAATGGAAGCTATTGACAAGATAAGGGATACATCTACATCACATGAAAGATGCAGTATTATCGAGGTTATGGGAAGAAATGCAGGATATATTGCATTATGGTGTGGTATTGCCAATGGTGCAGAGGATATTCTTCTTCCTGAGAGATACGATAATGATGAGCAGGCTCTTATTAACCACATTATTGAGGGAAGAAAGAAGGGCAAGAAGCACCATCTTATCATTAATGCAGAAGGTATCGGACATTCTACAGGAATGGCAAGAAGAATTGAGGCTGCAACAGGTATTGAGACAAGAGCAACTATATTAGGATATATGCAGCGTGGTGGTTCTCCAACATGTAAGGACAGAATGTATGCATCTATCATGGGCGCTTATGCTGTTGACCTTCTTACAGAAGGAAAGAGCAACAGACTTGTAGCTTACAAGGATGGCAAGTTCGTTGATTATGATATTGATGAAGCGCTTGCTATGACTAAGGATATTAATGATTATGAATTTAATATAAGTGCATTACTTTCTAAGTAATACATTTTTAAAGAAAGGTAACCTGACAATGATAACCAGTACCAGCAGTTCACAGGTAAAGCATGTTATATCACTGCTTTCCAAGGCTAAGGAAAGAAAGAAGAATAATGAATATGTTGTTGAGGGAATCCGCATGGTATCTGAGGTTCCGGCAGATTTACTTGTAAAGATATATATGTCTGAAAGATTCCAGAATAATAATTCTGAATATGTGAAGGAACTGGTAAAAAAACAGGGAATTTCTGATGACAGTATTGAAATTGTTGCAGACAATGTGTTTGACAGAATGTCACAGACACAGACTCCGCAAGGGATTATGGCTGTTGTGAGGATGAAGGATAACAGTCTTTCTGATATGCTTTCAGGTAATCCATTGCTTATTCTGGTTGAGAATCTTCAGGATCCAGGCAATCTGGGAACTATAATAAGAATGGGTGAAGGCGCAGGAGTTACCGGGGTTATTATGAGTCCTAACACTGTTGATATATATAATCCTAAGACCATAAGGTCAACTATGGGTTCTATATTCAGGGTGCCATTCATATATGTGCAGGATTTTGGAGAGGCAGTTTCTGAGTGCCAGAAATCCGGCGTTAAGGTATATGCTGCACATCTTGATGGAAAGAACACATATCTTGGGGAGGATTACAGTACGCCGACAGCATTTCTTATAGGTAATGAGGGCAATGGTCTTACAGATGACATTACAAAGCAGGCTGATACACTTATAAGAATTCCTATGGAGGGAGAGGTTGAATCTCTTAATGCTGCAATAGCGTGTACAATTCTTACATATGAAGCTGTCAGACAGAGAAATGTATAAAATATTCAACTATTTATATGGTCACATACCATATTTTGTAAAACGAATTTAATAAACTAACCCGCAAACCCGCTCTATGAGCGGGTTTTAACATATTTGACAAATTAATGTAACTTTGCTATTATAATTCCGTAATAAATTGTAACATTTTTGTAACAATTTATAGGCGAAGCTAAATAAGCCGCCGGAAAGGGAAGTATAATATGAAACTTAGAAGTAGCAAAGCTGCTTGCTATATGGGAGCTGCGATTGTGTTGTTTATGACACCGGTTCTTCCAGCAGTAGCGACTACCTATGAGAAAACACAGAATACTGACACTGGAATTAAGGTAGCATCTTATTCAGCTAATACTGAAGAGGTTCTTGTAACTGGATACGAAGAGACAGGAACATATAAGAATAAGGCAGTAGCATTAACAGATCCATATCTTGATGTATATGGTGGTACAGATGAAGAATCATCAGATGTTGTAGGAAGACTTTATGCCAATACATTAGTAGATGTTGATATGGTAGGAAAAGAATGGACTAAGATAAGTTCTGGTAACTGCGAGGGCTATGTACTTACACAGAACCTTTGCTTTGGAGATGAAGCTGAAGTTTTAGCAGAGCAAATTGGTACAGATAATCTTCTTACAGGATATACAACAGAGGAAGCCGAAGCTAAAGAAGCAGAGGAAGAGGCTGCAAGACTTGCAGAACAGGCCAGAATAGAAGCCGAGGCGGAAGCAGCAAGAGCAGCTGCGGCAGCAGAGGAAGCAAGAAGACAGAAAATTATAGAAAATACTATTTCAGGAACAGATATAACATATAATCCGACTATGAGTGTGTCAGACGATGATATATGGATTATGGCATGTCTTATAGATTGGGAGGCTGGATATCAGCCATATGCAGGAAAGCTTGCAGTTGCAAATGTTATTCTTAACAGAGTAAGAAGTGGACGATATCCTGGTTCTATTTCGGGTGTTGTATATCAGAGAGGTCAGTTTTCAGGAGTATCTAATGGAGCAGGAGCTGCTTCAGACAGATTTGCATCAAGACTTGCAAGTGGTCCAAGAAATACAGAATGTATGCAGGCAGCACTTGAAGCATTATCAGGTGTTAATAATATAGGTGGTTATACATCATTCAGAGCTTTATATACTGTAGATGTTAATAACTATTCAGATTTTGTAATAATTGGGGATCATATATTCCATTAAGAGGTAAAAAAGGTGGTGTGGTTTTCTTCCGTACAAACTACGCTACATAATAATAAGCATTGAGCGGTTCTATTTTTTGATAGTGTTCGTTACGCTGTCAACGCACGTCCTGTGCGTGACAGCTCGCGCGTCCGTCCGTGGACGCGCGTACACTTAGGTAGTGACTTGCTCAATGCTTTTATTATGTGCATAGTTTGCAGTCAGAAAAGCCACACCACCTTTTTTACTGGCGGATGGCAGGCGCGGAAAATTCATGGGACGGGGCAAAGCCCCTCCCATGAATTTGGAGAAGTGTGGAGAAAGGGAGGTTGTGGGGGATGGCGGAAAGCTGACTTTAAACTGAACGCATAATAAAGGTACTGGGCATGTAGAAAGAATGAGTGTACACGCGTCCATGGACGGACGCGTGAGCTGGCGCGCACAAGGATGTGCGTTGCCAGCGTTAACGGTCGGGGACGAAGCATGGAACGCCCAGTGCCTATTATTATGCAGAGAAGTTTAACGGAAGCTTTCCGCCATCCCCCACAACCAACCGTTCACCACATTCAAGCAAATTAAACAACGCATTTGACGAAGTACTCTAATTGCGATAGAATGAACAAAGTTATTAATTATTCAATGTATGCACTGATGGCATACAGACAGGAGGATGTCATGGATTTAAAGGGACGCGACTTTTTAACACTCAAGGATTACACACCTGAGGAGATTTTATATTTGATAGACTTAGCAGCAGAGCTTAAGGATAAGAAGAAAAAGGGCATTGTAGAACAGCCACTTATCGGAAAGAATGTTGCACTTATATTCGAGAAGACAAGTACAAGAACACGTTGCTCATTTGAGGTGGCAGCACATGACCTTGGTATGGGTGTTACATATCTTGACCCAACAGGTTCACAGATTGGAAAGAAGGAGAGCATTGCTGATACAGCAAGAGTTCTCTGCACAATGTTTGAAGGAATCGAATACAGAGGATTCGGTCAGGAGATAGTTGAAGACCTTGCAAAATATTCAAGCGTGCCTGTATGGAACGGACTTACTAACGAATACCATCCAACACAGATGCTCGCAGATATGCTTACAATCAAGGAAAAACTTGGCAGATTAAAGGGCGTTAAGTTCGTATACATGGGTGATGCAAGATACAACATGGGTAATTCACTTATGATTGTCTGCTCTAAGTTAGGACTTCATTACACTGCCTGCACAGCCAAGGAATATTTCCCAGACAAGGAACTTGTTGCACAGTGTGAGGAATGGGCAAAGATAAGCGGTGGTTCTGTAACACTTACAGAAGATGTTAAGGCAGGAACTAAGGACGCAGATGTATTATACACAGATGTATGGGTATCAATGGGCGAGCCTGATGAAGTATGGGCTGAAAGAATCAAGGCACTTCTTCCATATCAGGTTAACAAGGCAGTTATGGACAATGCTTCTAAGGACGCAATATTTATGCACTGTCTTCCTGCATTCCATGACCTTAAGACTAAGATTGGTAAAGAGATTCATGACAAATTCGGTCTTGATGAGATGGAAGTTACTGATGAAGTATTTGAGTCAGAGCAGTCAGTTGTATTCGATGAGGCTGAGAACAGAATGCATACAATCAAGGCTGTAATGGCAGCTACACTTGGAGCTTATAAGTAAAAATGTAATTCGCAACGGTTAATTCGTAAGGTATGGAGGCGTTATGTATTATACAACGAGTGGCGCGTACAGAAAGAGCAAGATGCTCATAGACTATGCCAATATAGCACTCACATTTGCAATAGGAGTGGTATTCATAATTATACTTTTCCTGCGCAGTGGAAGCGGAATATTATTCGCTGTGGAATTCATGCTTGGAGCATTAGTTAACGGACTTACAGCAGCTAAGAATTTCATGAGTGACAGAACAGTGTCAGGCGTTATTCTTACAGTTGTTACGTTAGGACTTCTGCTTATGGCAGTAATAGCATGGCGGGTAATGGTATGAAGACTAAGATTTTAAATGTTTTGAGAAAATCAGATGGATATGTGTCAGGGCAGGCACTGTGCAATATGCTGGGGGTTTCAAGAACGGCTGTCTGGAAGGTGATAAACCAGTTAAAAGAAGAAGGCTATGTTATAGAGGCAGTCCAGAATAAGGGATATCATATAACACAGTATCCTGATATTCTTACATCAAGCGAGATAATGAGTCAGCTTACATGTGTGGATACAGGCAGTACAACAGGGATTATCAGCGAAGTAGTGTATTATGACGAGACAGATTCTACCAACAACGAAGCTAAGAGAGCGGCAGAGAGAGATAATGCAGCGGATGGAACACTTTATATAACAGAGAGCCAGACAGGTGGCCGTGGCAGACGAGGCAGGAATTGGGTGTCTCCTGCAGGAAGTGGGATATGGATGTCACTTCTTTTAAGACCGGATATAGCACCAGTCAATGCGTCAATGCTTACAATAGTGGCAGCCATGGCTGTTCAGGAGGCAATCCACAAGGTTCTTACAGAGGACGGACATGTCGCAGAGTGCCGTATAAAGTGGCCTAATGATATAGTTCTTAATAAGAAGAAGGTATGTGGAATATTAACAGAGATGAGTGCTGAGATGGATTACATACATTATGTAGTTATCGGTATGGGAATTAATGTTAATACGACAGAATTTGATGATTCAATCAAGGCAACAGCTTCTTCATTGTATCTTGAGACTGGCGACCATCTGAAAAGAAGCCGTATAGTAGCCGCATTTTCAGAGAGCTTTGCAAAGTACTATGATACATTTGTTAAGACACAGAATCTGGCTGGGCTTAAAGAAGACTATAATTCAATGCTTGTCAATAAGGGCGGCGACGTCAAGGCAATATATGCTGACAAGGAAATTGTTGGAAAAGCACTTGGAATCAATGATGAGGGTGAGCTTATCATTAAGACAGACGAGGGCGAGAAGATTATCAGAACCGGAGAGGTTTCTGTGAGAGGATTATATGGATATGTTTGATGAAAATGTAGTTTTATGTGTATCTAATTCTTATGAGAAGAAATACTATTTTAACCCTGATTTTGATAAACTTCCTGATGATGTAAAGAACGAGTTAAAGATTATGTGTGTTCTTTTCACAGAGGAAGTTGGTGGAATACTTGATATGGAATTCGATGAGGAGGGCAATCTTTTGTTCAAATCATCAGCGGACGAGGGTGATTTACTGTATGACGAGATAGCATGTGGTATGCTCGTCAAGAAGTATCAGTATGAGAAGAGAGAACTTCTTGAATCACTTGAGATGTTCTTCAAGGTATTCTTCTTAGGCATGGAGTAATTATGAGAATTGGAAATGTTGAGATAAAGAACAATATTGCATTGGCACCGATGGCAGGAGTAACAGACCTGCCATTTCGACTTTTATGCAAGGAGCAGGGCTGTGGGCTTATGTGTACAGAGATGGTCAGCGCCAAAGCAGTGCTGTATAACAATAAGAATACAGAAGACCTGATGAAGACGGTGCCGGGGGAGCGTCCGCTTGCATTGCAGCTTTTCGGTTCAGACCCTGATATCATGGCTGATATAGCGAAGAGACTTTCTGAAAGAGAGTTCGATATAATTGATGTCAATATGGGATGTCCTGTTCCAAAGGTAGTCAATAATGGCGAAGGTTCGGCACTTATGAAGGACCCTGTGCTTGTCGGAAGAATAGTCGAGAAGATGGCTGATGCACTTGATAAGCCACTTACAATCAAGATAAGGGCAGGATTTGATGAGAATAGTATAAATGCGCCTGAGATAGCACATGTTATTGAGGAGTCAGGCGGGGCTGCCGTTGCAGTCCATGCAAGAACAAGGCAGCAGTATTATTCAGGACAAGCAGACTGGGATATAATAAGACAGGTCAAAGAAGCAGTATCGATTCCAGTTATTGGTAATGGCGATATTAAAAGCGGCGAAGATGCTGTTAATATGATGAAGCAGACAGGCTGTGACGGAATAATGATTGGAAGGGCCGCAAGGGGAAATCCATGGATATTCAGACAGGTTTCTGAATATATGAATAATGGTACAATAATTGCACCTCCGTCTGTTGAAGAAGTATGCCAGATGATTAAGAGGCATGCCAAAGGATTGTGTGAGATAAAAGGCGAGTTTACAGGAATCCGCGAGATGAGAAAACATTTTGCATGGTATACAGCAGGAATCAAGCATGCAGCAGCATTAAGAAATGAAGCTAACCAGGTTACTAATCTGGAGCAGTTTGATGGGCTTGTAGACAGGATACTGGAAGGGCTGCATTGACAGACAGGAACTGATAGTTTATAATATTGTGACGCTTGTGGGGTTTTATTCTCTAGTAGAGCAGAAGCATATTAGTGTAGCATATATATAGAAAGGTGATAAGAACATGGCAGAGAAACAGTTTCTTACTAAAAAGGGGTATGACGAAAGAGTAGCAAGACTTGAGGAGCTTAAGGTTGTCAGAAGAAAGGAAGTTGCCCAGAAGTTAAAGGAAGCAAGAGAGCAGGGCGATTTATCAGAGAACGCTGAGTACGATGCAGCTAAGGACGAGCAGAGAGATATCGAAACAGAAATTGCAGAACTTGAAGCAATTCTTGCTAACTGTGAGGTTATTCAGGATAACGATAAGAATAAAGATGTAGTTAAGATGGAGAGCGTTGTTGTACTTCACGATGTAGAATTCGATGAGGATATCGAGTATACAATCGTTGGTTCATCAGAGGCAGACAGCCTTAATAACAAGATTTCTAATGAGTCACCACTTGGTGCAGCTCTTATTGGAAAGAAGAAGGGTGACACTGTTAAGGTAGAAGCACCTGTTGGAGAGATTGAATATACAGTTGTATCTGTAAAGAACGACTAATCTTTGGCAGAAGACTAATAAAGATATATTTCAGTAACATATAGAAAAGGAGATACTCATTCATGGGAGATAATAAATCTGCACAGCAGCCTGACGTTAACGAGCAGATTAAGGTTCGTATGGAAAAGTTAAAGAACCTTCAGGACGCAGGTAAGGATCCATTTCAGATAACAAAGTATGATGTAACACATCACACAGATGAAATCAGAGCCATCTATGAAGCACATGAGAAGGAACTTCTCGGTGACAGACCAGCAGTTAATACTGAAGGTTTAGATGAGCAGCAGGCAAGAGAAGCAGTTAATGCCGATTACAATGAGAGAAGAGCCATTATGGATGCTTCTCCAATCAATGTAAGCTTTGCCGGACGTATGATGTTCAAGAGAGTAATGGGAAAGGCATCTTTCTGTAACATTGCTGATCTTAAGGGCAGAATGCAGGCATATATTTCAAGAGATGCGATTGGCGAAGAAGCATATGCAGACTTCAAGAAGTCTGATATCGGTGATATCTTTGGTATCAAGGGATTCATTTTCAGAACTAAGACAGGAGAGATTTCAGTTCACGCTGAGGAGATTACTCTTCTTTCTAAGAGTTTACAGGTACTTCCAGAGAAGTTCCACGGAATCACAGATACTGATATGAGATACCGTCAGAGATATGTTGATTTAATAATGAATCCTGAGGTTAAGGAAACATTTGTAAAGAGATCAAAGATTATCAAGGAAATCAGAAAGTTCCTTGATGGCAGAGACTTCATGGAAGTTGAGACACCAACACTTGTATCTAATGCTGGTGGTGCTGCTGCAAGACCATTTGAGACTCATTACAACGCACTTGACGAGGATGTTAAGCTTCGTATTTCATTAGAGCTTTATCTTAAGAGACTTATCGTTGGTGGTCTTGAGAGAGTTTACGAAATCGGACGAGTATACCGTAACGAGGGTGTTGATACAAGACACAATCCTGAGTTCACACTTATGGAGCTTTATCAGGCATACACAGATTACGAGGGTATGATGGAACTTACAGAGAGTATGTTCAGACACCTTGCCGAGAATGTATGCGGTACAACTAAGATTACTTACAACGGCACTGAGATTGACCTTGGAAAGCCATTCAGAAGACTTACTATGAATGACGCAATCAAGGAATATGCCGGTGTTGATTTTGATACAATTAAGACTGACGAAGAAGCTAAGGCTCTTGCTAAGGAGAGAGGAATTGAGTTCGAGGAGCGTCACACTAAGGGCGACATCATCAACCTCTTCTTTGAGGAGTACTGCGAGGAGAATTTAATCCAGCCTACATTCATTATGGATCATCCTCTTGCAATATCTCCACTTACTAAGAAGAAGCCATCTGATCCAGAGAAGGTTGAGCGTTTCGAGCTTTTCATTAACACATGGGAAATGTGTAATGCATACTCAGAGCTTAACGACCCAATCGACCAGAGAGAGCGTTTCGCACAGCAGGATAAGAACGCAGAAAACGGCGACGAGGAAGCACAGCACACAGATGAGGACTTCCTTAACGCACTTGCAGTAGGTATGCCACCAACAGGCGGTATCGGTTACGGTATTGACAGACTTGTTATGCTGCTTACAGATTCACCTGCAATTAGAGATGTTCTGCTCTTCCCGACAATGAAGTCACTTGATAAGTAGGAATGCAGGAAAATCAAGGGTTTCAGCACTTGGATGTACGAAAATATATAGTTGGTCAAGGCGTTTTGACCAAGATTTGACCAATTTTTGGCATAGTCAAAAAAAGATTAGTACAGGTTAGTACAGATTGTTTAGTCTGAAAAATTAAAGATTGTATTACTTAGAGGACATTTTCTAAAGAAATTTAGAAGATGTCCTCTTTTTGCGTTATAGGAACAATTGAAATACCGAAAGGAGAATAGCATGGAACACACAAAGGCGTATCAGGAATTTAAGAAGAATGGTAATACAAAATTTGTAAGATATAGCGAAGGAGCAGAAATGTATCACATGGGCATATCTAAATTTATGCAGATGGCAAAGGATGCAAAAGCGGTATATAAGCTGGGACAGCTTGTACTTGTTAATTTGAACATATTCGATGAATACATAGAGACATTTCATATAGTAGATGATGAATATTACAAATAGGTGGTGAGAGAATGGTAACACAATTACAGCCGGATGTTAGAGCTTACCTTCATGGTGGAGAGGTAATAAAAAGATACATAAGGGTCGAAGAAGTGGCTCAGGAATATGGATTTAGTGTAGAAGAAACTGAATATATTGCTAAGGCTGCAAGTTCTTTATACAAGCTTACCCGTATTCATTTAGTAAAAAAGGAAAGGTTTGATGAGTTTATGAAACACATATATAAAGTGCCGGGAACAAATAAGCAGATAATCAAAAAGTTTGCGAGAATTGGAGAAGCTTCAATTATATACAGTATTGGAAGGCAAAGGTTTATCGAACTGGCTAGAGCAGCAGGTGCCACATATAAAATAAATGAGGGGACAGGAGGGACTGTACTAATTAATTTGGAAATATTTGATAATTACATGGAGCAATTCAGACAACCTGCAAGACCATTGAAAGAGCCGTTATACGGGCAGGAAGAAGGTGAATTGAATGAGTAGCTCATATAAGTTCTATTCAGATACAAAAGACATTATGAAAAAATATGTAAATGCCACTGAGGGAGCCATTATTTATGGTATAAGCAAATCAAGGATTATGGTTTTGGCTTCAGAGGCTGGGGCAGTGTATAAGGTTGGAAATTCAGCATTGATTAATACTGATAGCTTTGAGATGTATTTGGAGAAATTTAAGGAACCAACAAGACCATTGCCCAAGCATATTTGGAATAAATTGTCGCCTGGAGATAAAAAAGACCGCAATAGTACCTGTTTTGATAAAAAAGACCCGTGATTGTCACTTTCGACATTATAAAAACTAATGTAATATATGGACATTCCAAGAAAAAACTTGGGATGAGCAATTTAATAATCAGTTACAGATTTGCAAAGTAGTTTGCACTGCAGAGTATCTGTAGGTAGTAAATTTACGGGGCATGTACCTGGAAGATGAAAGTCACAGCTATCATATTAGTACAGGTTCCATTGTCATCAATAAGGACGGCGAATTTGTAACAGATATTACTCTTATGAAGGGTTACTGGTACGACTTTATCTTCAATTTCTTCAAGGACAGCCTTGCAGGAGTAACTTTTGATGTATATGCAAAAGAGGATATCGTAAGTGCCGACGGACTTGATACTGTATATCATAAGGCAGGAGACAAGGTGGCAACCATCGTGACAAATGATAAGGGTATCGCAAGAATTGATGACCTTCCACTTGGACAGTATTATGTCAAAGAGATTGAGGCACCAAAGGGCTATGTGAAGTCTGATAAGATTTTTGATGTGGATGCTTCATATCAGGGAGATAAGGTAAAGGTTATCGAGTTTGAGGCAGCATTTGAAAATGCACCGATTAAGGTAGAGATTTCAAAGACTGATATCACAGGCGAGAAAGAATTACCTGGAGCAAAGCTTTCAGTTATTGATGCTGATGGAAAGCTTGTTGAGAGCTGGACATCAGAAGCAGGAAAGACTCATATGATTGAGAGACTTCCTGTCGGAAAGTACACACTCAGAGAGGAATCTGCACCATATGGATATAAGGTGGCAAGTGATGTAACCTTTGAAGTAAAGGAGACAGCAGAAATCCAGAAGGTATCCATGAAGGACGAGCAGGCAGTCGGAAAGATTGTCATTGAGAAAACTGACAAAGTAACCGGAAAGCCGATCGATGGTGTTGTATTTGAAGTAAGAGATAAGGACGGAAAGGTGCTTGACACACTCACTACTGACAAGAATGGTCATGCAGAGAGCAAGGAGCTTCCTATCTGTACTTACAACGAGGATGGATCATTCAAGGAAGATATCCATTATACAGTAGTTGAGACAAAAGCAGCTGACGGATATATCCTCGATGAGACAGCTCACGATGTAACTCTTCGATACGATGACAATGCACCGGATGTTGTTGTAACAACTCTTAAGCTTATCAATGTACCGACAGAGCCTAAGCTTCCACAGACAGGCGACAATGCAAATCCGCTTCTTTATCTTGGAATTGGTGCACTTGCACTTATTACAGGTGTTGGAGTAGGACTTCGTGGAAGAAAGAAAAAGAATAAACAGTAACAATTAACCTTGCGGGGAATGTAAGCCAGTGACTTATGTTCCCTGCTTTTTTTGATTTGGAGGACAAACAGTGGTAGGAGAAAGAATCAGATATTACAGAAAACGACAAAAAATGACACTCAGGGAACTGGGCGAGAAAAGTGGTTTTGAAAATAGAGGTGATGTAAGAATTGCCCAATACGAAAATGGTTCAAGAGTTCCAAGGACGGGAACGTTGAACAGGATTGCAAAGGCACTTGGCATTCCGCCGGAAGAATTATTCTGTGAGGACTGTAGAAAGTGCATGTTTCTCAAGAATTATTACAGAAAGAAAAGAAAATCTCATACCACTTTTGATATGGGAATCGAAGAAGACAACAGTTACAGAGAACACAAAAATCCCGAGGATGAAGGGATTTTGTATGACAATTTAGATTAAGGAGGAACCGTAATATGATGAATTACGAGATTTTTAAGGAAGTAGTAAAAGAAAAGTTTATGGATTATATGCCTGAGAAGTTCAAAGGAATGGAGCTTGTGGCAGAACCCGTGGAAAAGGTGAATGTGACTCTTGATGGCATCATCTTACGAGAGGAAGGCAGGAATATTTCGCCTACGATTTATATCAATGACATGTATAAGAAGTATCAGGACTGTGGTGATCTTGAGGTGTCACATCATTGACAAATGTACATCGCCATGATATGGTTTGAGAAATATATATATTTTTTGTCGGAAGTGTAGAGTTTTTTGTCGGATACTTTTCTAAAATAAATAAGCTATTACATATTTATGAAGGTGTTTCAGCATTTGGCACAAGGGGTTATCGCAGAAAGACCTATTTTTTGCAATAACTCAAGTAGAAATGAGGTGAATATCGATGATGCAGCAATTGTATAAATTGACATATGTCAAAAATGGGGGGTAGAAGCCTACTGACCGTGAATGACGCTCAGGAGAGAATGACAAAAGGAGGACTTTATGAATATTATCAAAAATAAATATGGCAAACGAACGGTATCTCTGCTGCTTGCGGTAATTTTGGTGCTATGCCCTTTGCAGGTTAGGGCGGCAGATAACAAGCCAACCATCGAAATTGGTGACTACATTCAGATGGGTACTTATGGGGGAGTGCCAATTGTGTGGCGTTGTGTAGCGAAGGATAGCAATGGGCCATTGATGCTTTCGGATAGAGTATTGTGTGATTACATGCCCTATGATGCAAAAACCAACAAAAATGCCGAAACAGGCTCGCACCGGCGCAATAGCTGGAGAGATAATTTTGGTTCTAACCACTGGAGAGACAGCAACATACGTTCTTGGCTCAATTCCAACGCTGAAGCAGGAAAAGTGAAATGGCTTTGCGGAAATCCGCCAACAGAGGATTCTGTCTATCCTAAAACGGCAGCATATGACCAAAAGGAGGGCTTCCTTCGCAGCTTTCGTTCGGATGAGCTGGGAGCGATTCGAACGGTGAAGCAGCGTTCTATCGTTTCCCATCCGGAGTATACGGCAGGTTATATCGACGCAGCCGGTGTTGATCTTCCCTATAACACCACAATTGATACGGTAGCGGATGGGTATGACAGTGCCCATTATGAATATATTTGGGATAGAGTTTTTCTGCTGGATGTTCAGCAGCTCAAAACGGTTAATGATAACCTGAACGGCTACCATATCGCAAAAAACAGAAGCGGTGTAGCATGGAACTATTGGCTGCGTACACCGATTACAACCTGTAACCATGATATGCGATTTGTGACCCCTCAAGGGAATATTTTGCGTGACGCACCCTATAAGGGATATTACGGCGTTCGTCCTGCCTTCTATCTGAATACGGAAAATTACACCGTATCATCCGGCACAGGACAGAGCGCACAGGACCCCTATGTTGTTTCCGCACCGGATGCGCCGGATGACAGCATTGGCATATCCGGCGCTGTGCGAGAGGATGTGAATGGTGACTGGAATGTGAACACGGATGAGTATCTACAGCTGGAGATGAGTACCCTCTACACTGAGGATCCTGCATATGCAAATGTAACCGTACCGGTGTATACAATCCAGAAGCCTCGCAGCGATAAGGAGAACATGGTGATTGTGTACTGCGCCGAGGGCTACACCAAAAGCCAGCAAAAGCAGTTTGTCGAGGATGTAAAAAAGCTGTGGGGGGAGGTATTGCAGATAGAGCCATATCGCAGCATGGCGGATCGCTTTAATGTCTATGCACTCTGCACGGCATCGGTGGATGGCTATGGCGGTACCAGCACATTTTTTGCTGCGACCGCCAAAGGAGGAATTTCTACTAACAAAGGGAACTGGCGCAACCATGTTTTGGAGCGCATCATAGGCCCTGCGTTTATCGAGAAGATTCATGACGCACATATTCCTAATGAAACGCATCCAAACGAAAACACGATGGATCATAATTATAGACAGTATGATTATGTGTATGAAAATATCAACCAATTCGTTGTGTTGGCGAATAGCGGTGAGTATTTCGGTGGCTCTCATGATAATAAACAATATGGTATTCACTATATTGTTGCGTCAGCGAGAAACGCATATTCTGCGTTTACCCAGCGGCATGAACTGGGACACGGTCTGTTCCATCTGGGAGATGAATATAATTATAGCACTGTTCCTGTAGATGAGTGGAATTACACTACATCACTGAATATGACTGCAACAAAAGATCCCACGAAAGTGAAGTGGAAGCAGCTGCTTGGCTTCCGTAATACCTATACCTGCCCGCATCTTGACTACTATCCTTATACCTATAATTCCAGCAGGGATTGTCTGATGCGAGAGACCTTTCAGAATGATTTTTGCGATGTGTGCAAGCTACAGGGCATAAAGGTCATGAGTCAGCTCATTACAAATCCCCCTGCGCTTTATGTGGCTGTTCCTGAGGTGAAAAAGTATATCGGCGGTTACAGAAATCCCACAAAAGATCCTTCTGCCTTTGAGGCAGCGAATTCCTCCGCATATGCGAGCTATCAAAATGACAGGAATAGCCGTCTATTAAGCGGCGGCAGTAAAAACAGCTTTGATTATAGCAGCATGAAGGGGCAGCAGGTTGAGCTGCGCACCATTATACAAAATCTTTCGAATACCCAAGCGAAGACTGTGACCCTGCGCCTGTGGGTGGAACATTCCAACGGCGAAAAAGCGGTCACGACAGATGGGGAGCAGGTTTTCACTACGCAGGAGTTTGACATCCCTGTTTGGAAAGAGAAAAGCAAATTCTGGACAAAGGGTGCGTTGGATTACGAGGGCAGCGACTTTAATTCCGGCCTTGTCAACTGCTCTCTGGTTTACACGATTCCGGAGAATGCCATTCTGCAATCCGGCGATACCATCGGCTTTGAGATTGTAGATCATGCGACAGGCGAGGTATTGGCTGATGATGATACGGAGCAGCAGCGCTATGTCAATGTCACCATCCAATATCAGCTGGAGGATGGCACAGATGTTCCAAACACCATGCCGACTACCTTTACTGTTCCGGTAGGCAAAAAGGTTGATTGGCAGCCGCCGCAGGAACTGCACGGCTACACTTTTGTTAAAGCGGAGGGGATGGAAAATGCTGTCCCGAACAGTGGTATGACGATTCGTTATATTTATAAAAGGTCTGAGGAACGCCCCGAGCCGCCGGTGACAAAAAATTATACGGTGCAATACAATTGGGGCTCTGTATTCCCGACAGGCGCAACGCTGCCGCTAAATAGCAGCTCCTATTCGAGTGTGCAACAGGCGAAGGCGGCTGTGGATAAGAAATATACCTCCACAACACGCATTCAGGCACAAAAGGATGGTAAAAACGGCACATGGGCTTTTTCGGGCTGGGATGCCGGCAACCTAAACGGCACAACCGTGGTATTCCGTGGAAGTTGGAGTTTTACGGCGGATACAGCGCCGATAACGCCTCCGAGCGGTACAGCAAGCTACAAGATTACCGCAACGGCAGGTATCGGTGGAACAATCTCTCCCGGTGGCACGACAACGGTATCTGCCGCAGGTCAGCTTACATATACAATCAAGGCGAACGAAGGATATTATATTGCGGACGTAAAGGTGGATGGTTCGGAAGTGACAGCAACCACAAGCTACACCTTTAGTGATGTGAATACTGATCACACCATAGAAGTTACCTTTAAACAGGAAAGCCAGACACCGGATGTGATTGCACCAAGCATAACCACACAGCCTGGAAATGCGACAGTGAAGGTAGGTGAGACTGCGTCCTTTACCATAGCAGCAAGCGGTACAGATCTTACCTATCAGTGGCAGATAGACAGAAATGATGGGAAAGGATGGGTAAACATTGACGGTGCAACGGCAACGAGCTATACCACATCCACAGTCAATATAAGCTGCAACGGATTTAAGTATAAGTGTGTTGTTTCAAACAGCGCAGGAAACGTAGAGAGTAATTCTGCAACATTGACCGTACAGGATGCGGGCGGTTCCGATAATCCTGACACACCGAATAACACCTATCAGATTATTGATGGAGCAAACAGTAGTTGGACGCATGACAGTGATGGTAATATCACCATCCGGGGTAACGGAGACTTCTCCAAGTTTACCGGAGTTAAGGTGGACGGAAATTTGATAGACAAGAGCAACTACACTGCAAAGGAAGGCTCTACCATTATCACACTGAAAGCTTCCTACCTGAATACACTTTCGGCAGGAAACCATACAGTTGAAATCCTTTGGACGGATGGTTCTGCAAGCACCACATTTACCACCAAAGCAAATATCTCTGATAACAGTAATAACAACCAGAATGATAATAACAATAGCAATTCCTCTGATGACAAGCCATCGAGTGGAACTGATAAGAAGGATGTGACTGCACCTAAAACCGGAGACAACACACCGAGTGTATGGCTGTTTATACTATCAATCTTTCCGGAACGGGATTGATTATTACCGTAAAGAAACGCAGAGAAAATTTGAATTCATAGAAACGATAGTTAAAAAATAAAACGAGAAAATAACCATGGAGAAGGCGGGCATGTATGTCCGTCTTTTCTTCAAAGAAAACACAACAGGGAGTGTACGCTGCGGAAGAGGCGAAAGAAAAGACACAGACGGAATCAAAGCAGAAGGCGTGTATGGGAATGGAAATGGAAATGCCTGACTCTGCAACTTTTATTAGCGGTGATATTTGTTTTTTCTGTGGCGGGGCTTCTTGGATATGGCATCTTCTATCTGTGTCAGAATGAGAGTAGCAGAAACACGCAAAAAGAATTACAAGGCATACGAGGAGAATCAAAAAAATTGCTGCTCCGACTCAATCTTCCACATGGAATACATCTTCCACCAGCATATTAAAGTACTTTGATATCTGCAGCATAAATTCGGCAGATGGGGTACTGTCCCCACGCTCTATCCTGCCGACAGTTTTGGTGCTGTATCCGATAGCAGCGGCAAGGTCGTTCTGGTAAATGCCACGCTGCTCCCGGATTTCTCTGATATTATTGGTAACCGCCATAAAAATCCCTTCTTTCAGTTCTATAGATATTTTCTTATTGTCATTATGCAAAATAATGTGTCCGATAAAAAGGACTTGCAATTTTATCGGCAATGCTTTAATTGTAAAATTTAACGCCAGAAATTGCCTACTTTTACTCTTACAATCGTGCGTTTACTTTTACAAATCTTGTTTTTATAGGATAATACTCATATGCTGTCTGACCAGAAAGGAGCAGACCTATGAGTAAACATCTCACTTTAACTGACCGGGCAATTATTGAAAAATATCTCGCCCAGGATATGTCTTTCTCTTTTATTGCTAAAAGACTGAACCGCTCAGCAACCACAATCTCTCGCGAGATTAAGAACCACCGTTGCTTTGTTAACGGTTTCCGGTATACATCGAATGACTGCATTAATTATCGTTCTTGCTTACGCAGAAACATATGCGATCAGGAATCAATTTACACTTGTTCCCATCGCTGCAAAACATGTACGGAATTCGACTGTAAAAGCTTATGTTCACAGTACATTTCTGCACATTGTCCTTTGCTGGATAAACCGCCTTATGTTTGCACTCGTTGTCCAAATGAGAAGACATGCAAAAGAAACCATGCCTACTACACTGCTCATCGGGCGCACGCTGAATACGTCAAAGAATTAAGTTCATCAAGGAAAGGCATTCGTACCAGTCCTGAACGATTATTGGAACTAAATGATTTACTAATGCCGCTGGTTAATAAAGGACAATCCATCAACCACATATTTGCCACTCATTCCGATGAAATCAGGCTTTCCAAAAAGACTATCTACAACTACATCGACCAGAGTGCTTTCCGGGTAAGGAATATTGATCTTCCCAAAAAGGTTCGTTATAAGCAGCGACATTCTCATGAGGTTCTTATGAAGTTCGATTATCAGTATCGAAAAGGACGTACTTACACTGATTTCACTTCCTTCATGGAACAAAATCCGAAACTCCCGATTGTTGAAATGGATACCGTAATCGGTGCCCGAAATAGTGGAAAGGTACTTCTGACTATTCTATTTAGAGACACCAATTTCATGTTGATTTTTCTTTTGCCGGATAAGTCTCATCAAAGTGTACTTCATGTTTTTGATAAGCTCACATCGCTTCTTGGTATTGAACTTTTCCGAAAACTATTTCCTGTAAGGATGCGAAAGCATGTTATAAGATGAATAGACTGGTGCTTGTGAACCTTGATATTCTTAATGAATATCTGGAGACATTTCATATAGAAGACGAGGAATTCTACAAATAAATTGAAAAGAATATGAAAGAGTTTGCATTAATATACTTGACTTTATGTCTGACATAAAGTATACTATGTTCAGATGGAGGTGATATATTGGCAAAGATGGGACGACCAAAAGCTGAAAATCCTGCTGATAAGAGGATTACAATCAGACTGAATGGTGAAGAACATGAATTGCTGCTTGAATACACCAAAAATCATAACATGACTATGACGCAAGTAGTTAAAATGGCAGTGTTAGAGAAACTAATGGCTGACCAGAAGTAATGCAGGCTCTTTTCTTTTTGAGAAAGGAGAAAAGATGGCTTGTAGAAAAGATGGTAAAGGAAGAGTATTACGAAAAGGAGAGCATTATCGTAAAACTGATGGCAGGTATTCATATATTTATACTGATCCATTAGGGGAAAAAAGGACGATATATGCGAAATCTCTTGTAACACTTAGGCAGAAAGAAGACGAACTTGTTCGTGACCAGATGGACGGGTTAAATGTATATGTTGCTGGAAGTGCAGATGTAAATTTTTTGTTTGATAGATATATTTCTACCAAGACGGAATTGCGAAGCACTACAAAGGCAAATTACTTATATACGTGGGATCATTTTATCAGGGATACGTTCGGAAAGAAAAAGATTAAGGATGTGAAGTATTCTGATGTCTTATTTTTCTATACGGATTTGATTACGAACAAAGGATTGCAGGTAAATACTTTGGAGAGTATCAATACTGTATTGCGACCTACATTTGAGCTGGCAGTACGAGATGATATAATAAGAAGAAATCCTGTAGATGGAGCTTATGCCGAGGTGAAAAAAAGAAATGGTGGCGCTAGAAAGAGTCGAAGAGCACTGACAGTAGAGCAGCAGAGAGAATTTATTGATTATGTTGCAAAGAATCCGTTTTTCTTCCATTGGTATCCGTTTTTTGTATTTCTGCTTGGAACTGGATGCAGAATCGGTGAGGCAATAGGCATCAGATGGGACGATGTTGATATGAAGAAACGAACAATCAATATTAACCATAGTCTTACTTATTACACAAGATCTGACAATTCATTTAAGTGTGAGTTTCGGGTTTCAGAACCTAAAACAGAAGCAGGAATAAGGACAATTCCAATGATGGGACCGGTGTATGAAGTGCTCAAGTCTGAATATCAGCGTCAGCAGGAAGAAGGTTTTTGTGTTGCAGAGGTTGATGGAATGACAAACTTTATATTTACTAATCGGTTTGGAAATCCACATAATCCGCAGGCAGTAAATCGTGCAATCAAAAGAATCGTTGATACTCATAATGCCGAAGAAGAGGTAGAGGCAAAGAAAAAGAAGAGAGAACCTATAATGTTGCCCAGGTTTTCATGTCACATTTTTAGACACACATTTGCTTCGAGGTTTTGTGAGAACGAAACCAATGTAAAAGTTATTCAAGAAGTAATGGGACATGCTGATGTCAGCACAACCATGAACATTTATGCGGAGGCAAATCCAGAGGTTACTAGAGAGGCTTTGGAGAAACTTGCCAAGAACATGGATGTATTTTAGAAACAACGATATAATATAGAAAAGAGTCCTCTGATTTGAGGGCTAGGCAATTGACCAAAAAAATTTAATATGACTAATATATGACCAAAAAAGGCTGCGAATTTGGTTATTTTAGTACAGCTTGCTAAAGAAAATATTGTAATGATTTAAAGAAATGTAAATCATCTTACAGCTCTTTACAGCAGGAGCGAAAAAGCTCCCGACAATGAAGAGCATTGATAAGTAAAAGCTAGATAAATAGGGGCTTCCAGCGATTTGGAAGCCCCTGTTTTTAGTATTTTACTGCAAATTTACTGCAAAAAATAAAAATCCATCTTTGTTTTGGCAAAGATGGATTTATTTTTTGTCCGTTGTAGTATTGTTGGTTATTTCAAATAAATCTCCTATAGAGCAATTTAAAAATGGAACATAATTTTTCAAGATTTTCAAATTTTATAGATGATGTTTCATTTTGTACCATTCTGTTGAAATTCTGATAACTTAATTCCATCTGTTTATATAACCAGTATTTTGAGTGATTTTGTTCTTTAAGTATATCAAGCACACGCAGTTGAAATTCTGATAACTTAATTCCATCTGTTTATATAACCAGTATTTTGAGTGATTTTGTTCTTTAAGTATATCAAGCACACGCAGACGAACCATATATAGACACTCCTTTATTTTTAGA
>QRVH01000070.1 GCA_003458705.1 Eubacterium sp. AF22-9
AGCCGGAGCCAGAGGTAGTTGCAGAATCAGAACCTGAAATAATTGCAGAGCCGGAGCCAGAGGTAGTTGCAGAATCAGAACCTGAAATAATTGCAGAAGCAGAGGTGGTAACAGAACCTGAACCTGAAATATCTTCAGAACCAGAGTCCGTAACAGAGTCAGAAGTAGAACCAGAGGCAGAAATAGAAAAAGAGAAGGAAGATGTAGTAGCGAAGGCATTTGCATCAGAACCGGAGCCGGAAGTGGTAGCGGAACCAGAACCTGAAATATCTTCAGAACCAGAAACAGAGGTAGTAACAGAGCCAGCAACTGAACCAGAGGAAGAGAAGGAAGATGTAGTAGCAAGAGCATTTTCATTAGAATCAGAGCAAGAAGTGGTAGCAGAACCAGAACCTGAAATATCTTCAGAACCAGAAGCAGAGGTAGTAACAGAGTCGGTTGCAGAGACATTTGAAGAATCTGTGTCAGAAGATATAACAGAGCCTGAAACAGAAGAAACACCAGAGGTTATTGAAGAAAAGGCAGTATTTGATGTGAGAATTTTAGGAAGAATTATAAAGTAATATACGGGGAAGGAGGAATGTAAGATGTTTAGTGTTAATATTGATAAGATTGTTAATATGACTGATAATGAAAGAAAATGTTATGATGAACTGGTACAGACTCTTAAATCTGAGTTAGGAACGAGCAAGTGTCTGGCTGTTACAAAAGATGGACTGAGTGCATTTAAAATTGCGTATAGTTTTGTTACAACGGGCGAGAAGGTACTGTTTATAGATGCAGATATTATGTCAGAAATTTTCCTTGGTAAATACAAACTTGGTAAAAATCTTAAAGGTGTTGCAGACTTTATGCGTAATCCTGAAAAGCAAAATAATCTTATATGTAAAACTAATAATGCAGATATGGACATTATATTTACAGGTGTTTTAGATGATGGCGTTATATCAGAAGATGAAGAAGAAATGATGAAGAAGCTGATTTTTATCTATTCGGCAGATTACGACAGAATTGTAATGAGTTCAGACGAAGAGGGTAGAATAGCTAAATATTGCGATGGAACAGTTATTATTTACAATGAAAGTGAATTCGGTGAATATGCAGCACAGAATTATAAAAATGAGTTGGAAAGTAATAAATGTAATGTGTTAGGTGTGGTAATTAATGAATAATATTGATAAATTTGTTGAATTAGTGCATGAATGTAATAATATCGTGTTCTTCGGAGGCGCAGGTGTATCTACAGAAAGTGGAATTCCTGATTTCAGAAGTCCAGATGGGTTATATAATCAGAAATACAAATATCCTCCTGAAACAATTATCAGTCATTCCTTTTACCAGAGGTATCCGGAGGAATTCTACAGATTTTACAAGGATAAAATGCTTTATCCTGATGCAGAACCCGGAATTACTCATCTGGCATTGGCAAAGCTTGAAAAAGAAGGAAAGCTGAAAGCAGTTGTTACACAGAATATTGATGGACTTCACCAGAAGGCGGGAAGCAGCAATGTAATTGAATTGCATGGTTCGGTGCTCAGAAATTATTGTGAAAGATGTCATAAATTTTATGGCATTGATAAGATAATTAATTCTGAGGGCGTTCCAATGTGCGACTGCGGTGGAAGAATAAAGCCGGATGTTGTATTGTATGAAGAAGGACTTGATGATAACAATATAACAAATGCTGTGAATTATATAAGACATGCCGATATGCTTATAATAGGAGGAACATCGCTTGGTGTTTATCCTGCAGCAGGTCTTATTGATTATTACAGGGGAGATAAGCTGGTTCTTATCAATAAATCGGCAACTCCTTTTGATAATAGGGCGGATATTCTTATAAATGTACCACTTGCTGATGTATTCAAGAATTTTATGTAATTAATATATAACGGAGGTTTTGAATGGCGGGTATTATTCCATACGAAACTGGTGATATTGTTGAAATGAAAAAGAAGCATCCATGCGGCAGCAGCGAATGGGAGATTCTCAAAGCGGGTGCAGATATTAAGATGAAATGCTTAGGATGTGGTCACGAAGTTATAATAAAAAGATCACTGGTACAAAAAAATACAAAAAAATTAAAAAAGGCTTGTAATTAACTTCTGGATATGATAAGATTTTGTCTTGTGATATATTTTTAATCCTTGTTCCTTCATTTACATTTATATGTATAAGGATAGAAGGGACCAAAAGACCAGAAGGAGGTGCGACGTAGATGAATAAGTATGAATTAGCATTAGTTGTTAGCGCAAACGTCGAGGATGAAGTAAGAACAGCTACTATCGAGAAGGTTAATGAGTTAATCACTCGTTTCGGTGGTACTATTACAGATCCAGGCACAAGCGAGAAGAAGAAGCTTGCATACGATATCCAGCATATGAGCGAAGGATTCTATAGTTTCATTAAGTTTGAAGCAGAAGCTACTGCTCCAGCTGAGATTGAAAGCAGAATCCGTATCATGGATAATGTATTAAGATTCTTAATCGTTAAAGACGGAGAGTAATTTATTAATCCCGATTTTTAAAGATGACGTTTGACTTGCAACTCTTTATAGAAGAGGAGATAAAGTATGAACAAAGTTATTTTAATGGGAAGACTGACAAGAGAACCAGACGTAAGATATTCACAGAATGCAGACGGTTCTATGGCAGTTGCTAGATATACATTGGCTGTAGACAGAAGACGTGGAAGAAACAGTGATAATGAGCAGTCTGCTGATTTCATAAGCTGTGTTGCTTTTGGAAGATCAGGTGAGTTTGCTGAGAAGTATCTTCATCAGGGAACAAAGATTGTTGTTACTGGCAGAATCCAGACTGGTAGTTATACTAACAAAGATGGTCAGAGAGTTTATACAACCGATGTAGTTGTTGAAGAACAGGAATTTGCAGAAAGCAAATCCGCAGCAGCAAGTAATGGAGGAGACTCTAATTACGCTGCGTACACACCATCAAGACCGGAACCAAGCCAGGCGGCTGGAGATGGATTTATGGCTATTCCTGACGGAGTAGATGATGAGGGTTTGCCTTTCAACTAAGATAGGAGGTAAAAACCATGCCAGATAAGAAGGCTGAGAGACCAGAGGGTCAGATGAGAAGAAGACCAATGCGTAGAAGAAAGAAAGTTTGCGCATTTTGTGCAGATGCCAACAAGGTATTAGATTATAAGGATGTTGCTACACTTAAGCATTATGTTTCTGAGAGAGGAAAGATCCTTCCTAGAAGAATCACAGGAAACTGTGCAAAGCATCAGAGAGCGCTTACTGTAGCTGTTAAGAGAGCAAGACACGTAGCTCTTCTTCCATATTCAGTAGACTAATATATATTAAGACTACGAGCCGTAACAGGGAAACCTGTTACGGCTTTTTTTGTAAGCAGTGAGTCGTGCAATCCAGAATGTGCTTGCACAGATTCTGGATTATACGGCGAGCGCCAATAATGAACAACGAAGGTCGAAGACCGGGAGTTGTGAATTATCAAGGCTCGGGAGTAGCGAAGCTACGGAGAGACTTGGCTTACAAAATTTGCCCGCAGCAGAGAGCCGTGCAATCCAGAATGTGCTTGCACAAATTCTGGATTATATGGCGAGCGCCAATAATGAACACCATCAATGCATGCTTGTAGTATATTTGCAGACATGATATAATTACTCTAATTCGATTATGGAGATGGGGATTATGCCAGATAATAAAAAAGGGAAAAAAGCATTTAAATATAGCGGACTTTTAAGGTCGTTTTTTGCATGGCCTCTGTATATTGGTGCAATTCTGATTGTAATATGTGCTGTTATGTTCTGTATTAATGTTATGGCAGCAACAGTTACAAGCATTTTCATGGTTATATATATGCTGGCGTGTGGATTAATGTATTTTTATTTAAGACCAAGAATAATGTCTGGAATGGTTGAATTTGCAGCTAATTATTCACAGGTTCAGAAACAGCTTTTATATATCTGAGTGTGCCATACTGCCTTTTGGACAATAATGGAAATGTTATGTGGACTAATAAGGCTATGCAGGATTGTCTGGGAGTTAAGAAGGATTTCAGAAAGAATATCAACACAATCCTTCCAGAGGTGACAACAAGCATTTTTCCAGATGATGAAGTTGGATTCAAGGAGATAAGGCTTACATTTCAGGAGAGAGATTATAAGGCTGAACTTAAAAATATTGATGCCGATTCTATAGCAGAGGGTGTTGATATAATTGAGAGAAGCATGGATTCTTCAATGTATGTAATGTATCTTTTTGATGAGACAGATATCAACACATATATACAGAAGTTAAAGGATGAAAGATTCGTTGTAGGACTTGTGTATATTGATAATTATGAGGAAGCACTTGATAGTACTGATGATGTAAGAAGGTCGCTTCTTGCAGGTCTTATTGATAAGAGAGTTAATAAGTATTTTTCTCCGGGTTCAGCGATTGTAAGAAAGCTGGAGAAGGATAAATATATAGTTGTATTCAGATATAATTTCTTAGAGAAACTTATGCATGACAGATTCAGCCTGCTTGAAGAAATTAAGAGCATAAAGATTGGAAATGAGATGACTCTTACATTAAGTATGGGTATAGGAACGGGTTCGGCAGAGTATTCTAAGAATTATGATGTGGCTAAGGCAGCAATGGATCTGGCACTTGGACGAGGCGGAGATCAGGCTGTAGTCAAGGATGGTGAGAAGATTCTTTATTATGGTGGCAAGAGCCAGCAGATGGAGAAGAATACAAGAGTTAAGGTGCGTGTTAAAGCTCATGCACTAAGACAGATTCTTGATAATAACAGTAATGTGCTTGTTATGGGACATACACTTGCGGATATTGATGCATTTGGTTCAGCTCTGGGAATATATGTTATTGCTAAGAAGCTTGGCAAGGAGGCACATATTGTTCTTGGAGAGGTTACAAGCAGTGTACGGCCTTTTGTGAACAGATTCATAGGCAAGGAAGAGTATCCGGATGATATGTTTATAAAGCCAGAGGATGCGTCTTCTAAGATAAATGCATCAACAGTAGTTATCGTTGTTGATGTTAACAGACCACAGAGAACAGAGTGTCCTGAGCTTCTTGAAAAATGCAAGACAGTTGTTGTATTTGATCACCACAGAAGACAGAGTGACACAATAACAGGTGCAGTTCTTTCGTATGTCGACCCATATGCGTCATCTGCCAGTGAGATGATTACAGAGATGATACAGTATGTTGATGACAATATTAAGCTTAAAGCATTTGAGGCAGATGCGTTGTATGCAGGAATTAATATTGATACTGACGGATTTAACAGTAAGTCGGGACCAAGAACTTTTGAGGCAGCAGCATTCCTAAGAAGACATGGTGCAGATGTAACAAGAGTAAGAAAAATGCTTCGAAGTAATATGAATGAATATAAAGAGATTGCAAAGGCTGTAAGCCGTGTGGAGGTTTATAAGGACGCATTTGCAATATCAATATTCAATGGTGATGGAATTGACACACCTACAGTCGGTGGTGCCAAGACAGCCAATGATTTGCTTGATATATCGGGAATTAAGGCTTCTTTTGTTATCACTCCTTACGAGGATAAGATATATGTAAGTGCAAGGTCGATTGACGAAGTTAATGTACAGCTTGTTATGGAAAAGCTTGGCGGCGGTGGTCATATGAGCATTGCAGGTGCACAGCTTACCGATTGTACAATTGATCAGGCAGTTAATAAAATTAAGCTTACACTTGATAATATGATTAAGGATGGTGAAATTTAATGGATGTTATTTTATTAGAGGATGTTAAGACATTAGGAAAAAAGGGACAGATTGTTAAGATTAATGACGGTTATGCAAGAAATTATGTGCTTCCAAAGAAGCTTGGAATTGAGGCAACAGCAAAGAATCTTAATGACCTTAAGTTAGCCAGGAAGAGAGAAGAAAAAGAGGCAGCAGAAGAGCTTGCAGCAGCTAAGGAGCTTGCAGCAAAGATTAAAGAGTGTACAGTGACTGTTTCTATGAAAACAGGTGAAGGCGGAAGAACATTTGGAACTGTTTCAACTAAGGAAGTTGCAGAAGAAGCCAAGAAGCAGTTAGGTCTTGATATTGACAAGAAGAAAATGAAGCTGGATGTGCCTATTAAGGCTTTAGGCAATTATATTATCCAGATTAAGCTTCACAAAGATGTAACAGCAGAATTGACTGTTAAGGTTGTTGAGAAATAAATAATTAAGATACATTTGTAAGAAAGGGAGTTACTATGGACGAGTCAGTGGTAACACGGGTGATGCCGAACAGCATTGAAGCCGAGCAGTCTGTTGTTGGTTCAATGATTCTGGACAGACAGGCAATTATAACTGCCGCTGAAATCTTAAGGCAGGACGATTTCTACTACAGGCAGTACGGAACTATGTTCCAGACTATGGTAGACATGAATAACGAGGGAAAACCTGTAGATATAGTTACTTTGCAGGCAAGATTGAAGGAGACAGATGTACCGGCTGAAGTCTATAGTATAGAGTTTGTAAGAGAACTGTTATCATCAGTGCCAACATCAGCCAATGTAAGACAGTATGCGGGTATTGTTAAGGAAAAAGCAGTACTTAGGAATATAATAAGAGTTAATGATGATATTGCCAATCAGTGTTATGCGGGCAAGGAAAAGACTGAAGATATTCTTGCTGATACTGAGAAGAAGATATTCGAACTTGTTAAGAATAAGGGTGGCAAGGAGTATACACCTATTGATAAGGTCGTTCTTGAGGCACTCGACAGAATATCTGCGGCAGCAAAGACCAAAGGTGCTGTAACAGGTGTTCCTACAGGGTTCAAGGACTTAGATACTTATCTGTCAGGTCTGCAGCCATCAGATTTCATTCTTGTTGCAGCCAGACCTTCAATGGGTAAGACTGCATTTGTCCTTAATGTTGCTGAAAATGTAGCTATTAAACAGCAGATTACAACAGTTGTATTCAGTCTGGAAATGTCCAATGTCCAGCTTGTAAACCGTATGTTGTCACTGGAATCAACAGTAGATGCGGATAAGATAAGAAAAGGACATCTGGATTCTAATGACTGGGGCAAGCTTATCGAGGGTGCGGACAGCATTGCCAAGTCGAAGCTTATAATTGATGATACTCCGGGTATCTCAATCGCAGAATTACGAAGCAAATGCAGAAAATACAAGATGGAGAATAATCTCGGACTTATTATTATCGATTACCTCCAGCTTATGAGCGGCAGTGGAAGCGGCCGTTCTGAAGGCAGACAGCAGGAGGTTTCTGACATATCAAGAGCTTTAAAGGCGCTTGCGAGAGAGTTAAATGTTCCTGTTGTAACGCTTTCACAGTTAAGCCGAGCAGTTGAGCAGAGACCTGACCACAGGCCAATGCTTTCCGACTTGCGAGAATCAGGAGCTATCGAGCAGGATGCCGATGTTGTTATGTTCCTTTACAGAGATGATTATTACAATAAGGATACAGAGCAGAAGGGTATCGCAGAGATTATTATTGCCAAGCAGCGTAACGGTCCTATCGGAACTGTTAAGATGGCATGGCTGCCGGAACAGACAAGATTCGCAGATCTTTCAAGAGATTTAAGACAGTAGCTTAAGTTGGAACAGCATTGAATATAAGACGGCTATAAAATCTTATACAATATAAAATAAAACCCCGAATCAGTATTAAACTGGTTCGGGGTTTATATATGTATCCTGAAGCGGATACATTAATCCGTATCTTGTTCAGACTACTGTGGGTTAGGAGCGCCAACTGGACATGTTCCAGCACAAGCACCACAATCAACACAAACATCAGCGTTGATTTCGTAATGAGCAGCACCCTCGCTGATAGCTTCAACAGGACATCCTGCTGCGCAAGCACCACAACTGATACAATCATCATTAATTACATATGCCATAGTATATATCCTCCTTAATAATCTCTTTATTAACTGCCTTGGCAGTTGCTTTAGTGATATTATACGATAGGCTGTCATAAAATTCAACATGAATTTTTATCAATAAAATATATTATTATTGTTAGGTATAACTAACCTGAGTATGCCTTTTAAATATCAGAATAATGTAAAATCAGTGTATTATTGACATTTATACGGGGCAATATTATAGTAGATATATTAAGCGGTACGAAAGTACCGACTATATTAACCGTATAACAGGAGGTCAGTATGGCAAGAATTACTAAGGACACTACAATTGGAGAAGCTCTTCAGATAGATGCAGGAATTATACCTATTCTTATGGGAATTGGTATGCATTGTGTTGGATGCCCATCATCAGCAGGTGAGACTTTAGAGGAAGCTGCTATGGTTCATGGTATTGATCCAGATATGCTTGTTGAAGAAATTCAGAATTACCTTCAGTCTGTTGGCTGATTAAGCATGGACTGACAATAATAAAGCCGGGGCATTTAACTGCTCCGGCTCTGTTATTATAATCTGCACAGAATATGCATGGCACGATCTTTTACAATACAATCGCAGTGTTCTGAAAAGAATCCGGTATAATTATCAAACTGGTTTTCTTTCTTACCATATTCTGAAAGTATGTTGCATACCTTATTAAAATCTTTAGCAGATGTTTTATTTTTTGAAATTGTGAGATAATAACGCTTATCAGATGGATTCTTGTAAACAGAATTATTATCATGATAGAATCTGTCAATTATTCTGGAAACACTGCTGATATCATCAAGAGAGTCAAATGAAAATACTCTTGTAATATGGCTGACAGTTTCTTCCGGTGCAGGCTTGTCCGCTGGGGGTTCAGCCTTGTCAATTTTTTTACCTGTTGATTCTTTATTAAAGTATTCTTTGACTCTGTCTAATATATTCATAAGATCATCCTCTGGAATACTGTTGTTCTCTTCTTCAGTAGCAGCACTTTCATCAAGTTCTTCATTAGCTTTTGGAAGAGAATAAGAAGAATAATTATTGCTGTCAATAGTTTCTATATCATCAAAATCGAAGCTGTCATCATCATCAGAATCTGACGGTGAAAAGCGGGAAAAACGTGTATCAAGTTCTTCCGGATTATCAACCTTGGTAACAATAAGAACAATACATTCTGCTGAAATAGGAATTGCTTCAATCATCAGAGGAGTATCCTCTGCTTCGAAACCTAATTCAAAAGAAGCCTGCTGCATCATGTCACGGAAAAGTTCTTTAGCTTTATCGCTGCCATAGGCAAGCTCGTTGATTTTTAAATGTCTTGAAGCCAGATCTGACTTGTTAAGAGTACAGCGTATCTGGTTTTCATTAAGTTTTTCTATTTTCATAAGCCACCTCTGACCAAATTTGTTAATTATCGTAAAGATATAATACCCATTTTTAATGGATATGTAAAGGTGGTGAGAGAAAGCAGAAGTTAAATAAATATAAAGTTTTTTAAAAATATATTGAAAATTAAATTATTATAGTGTACTATATGTTTAGGAGATGTTTTTCATGTATCGTCGTAAGAGGAGGTGGATAACCAATTTTACGAGAAATA
>QRVH01000071.1 GCA_003458705.1 Eubacterium sp. AF22-9
TATTGCTACTGATATTGATTGGGATAATTGATAATGATAAAGTATGTATTTCTTTTAAGAATAAAGAAATCAATAATTGTTTAAAAGAATACGCTGATTGGGATAATTGATAATGATAAAGTATGTATTTCTTTTAAGAATAAAGAAATCAATAATTGTTTAAAAGAATACGCTGTAGATTACAAAAAAGACAATATATTAATTGAAAAAACAGAAACTAATTATGAATCTACACTTACAAGACTTATGCTTATAAATGACAAGCTCAGATAAAAATAAATCATTGCAACAGTGACCAAATTCTCGTGCAAGCGCGGATATTAACTCGTGATCACATAAATACAAAAATAAAATCCTGGTTTCACTTCGTATAACTTGCCATCAACCTTAAGACTAACCTCACATAACGCTATGCATCCACGCTTAATACGTATGCCTTTTCTCCTTTCAGCTGCCTGGACTGCCATATTTCCACCATACTTTCCATCACCAGCAACCGGCTTGTTTAATATAATCTTATCTTTATCTCGTATACTATATCCATCTTAACTAATAATTCCAATACTCTTAATCCACTTTGTAAAAAGTACTTTCCACTCACCAGTCTGTGCAAAATCATCACCACAGCCATAACCATGGCCACCTGTTCTGAATATATGAAGTTCAGCACTTACCCCGGCTTTTCTTGCTGCCATATAAAAGCCCACACTGTTCTCAGACAATGTTGTTCTGTCATCATCCGTTTCACATATAAATACTGGCGGCATATCCGGTCTTACAAGCTTATCCGGATTATACTTATGCAGTATCTTTGCCTTACTGTCACTGATTCTCTCAAGCACCTGTTCCTCAGACATATATCTTTTGCCTGCTTCAATACAATCGTCAATACTTATAACCGGATATGAACAAACAGCAAAATCTGGTCTTGCTGATAGTTTATCATATTCATCCTTATACTTATAATCCGCATACACATCACTTTCATACGCTGTTGATAATAACGCTGCCATAAAGCCTCCTGCTGAAAAGCCCATGACGCCTATCTTAGCTTCATCTATACCGAATTCCTGCGCCCTTCCTCTTATAACTCTCATTGCGCGCATAGCATCTATAAGTGGGACATCCTCTGCATTATCATGTTCATCTGATGGAAGTCTGCATTCAAGAACAAATGCAGCTATTCCCATACTATTAAGCCACTTTGCAACATCTTCACCTTCAAAGTTGTATACAAGGCGTCTGAACGCACCTCCTGGAATAATCAATACTGCCGGAATCCTTTGTCTGTCTGTACTGTTACCAATACCATCAGGTATATAAGGAACAATATCCGGATCTGTAATGTTCTGCACTATATGCTTTACTCTTCCATCAGGCATATCTTCAGTGTAATATTTTCTTGTAAGCTTAAAGTTCTGCGAACCCGGAGCCCCATGCTCAAACAGCCTTATCTTGTTTACTGGTGTCTTAAACACCTCATTCTGCGTATCTGTCATATCTACTCATCCCTGCTCTCAAGAAACAAAAGCTTATTAGCCTGTATGCTCAGCTCATCATAATGCATAAGCATATCACTCTCATCATATTCTTCTGAAATCACTTTATAGCCTTCAAACCTTATAAGATTCTTGAAATATTCTTCCACATCTGCTGTCTGCTTAACAACAACCTCACTGAATGCCACTCCCTCTTCTGACTCCTGAAAATCTGGTCTGTAAAGAAGCTCACCGGTAATTATATTTTCTTTATCGGCTACAAATACAGCTTTGGCATAATATTTGTTACTGTCCGTTGTCGCAAGACGTATTCTTCTTGGTGGTGCCATCGTCTTATCATTCATGGCATTCGCTTTCCTGACTTCTTCTGAATCAAAATATTCCTTTTCAATTATCATATTTAACCTTCTTTCTGTCATATAAATCACTCATAGTTTTACAATATCCAAAACAGGACGATATATTTAAGGTTCTTATGGATATATGTTCTAAACAGGCTTTTGTATCAGGGGAAACTATTTTTCCATTTTTTAGCTCCCCTAAAAATTGGAATTTATTTTTTCACTTTCTTTTCCCCAGTTTTGCATTAAATAAATTCATTTTCTTCTTTTCACCTTGCTTCTTTTTGAAAAAATTATATTTCCTTTTTTATGAAGAATTTCGGAAAATTAGATTTGCGTGATACAAAGAAGTAATTATCTACCACTATGCTAACTCACATAGTGCTAAACGTCAATTATTTCTTACCATTATATTTCATCTGGTCTGACTTTCTGTTGAATTAACTTCACACACCATCTGCATCATATAATTTTTATTCATATCACCATTATCAGGAACTAATATAAGTTCGTGTATGCTGCTTGGTAAAACATATAGCCCTTTACAATTATTAAAGCCAGCTAATTATGAGATATCAAAAACAAGGAAATACAAGCATGATATTGGAAAGATAGAAAACATGGAATACGATAAAATATCCGATTTTTATACATGTAAGAATAACTGGAAACTTACAGTATCACATATAAGACACAATAAAACTAAAACAGGACATGCAGTTCAGAAGATACCTAAGCAAAGGGATTGCGAATGTACTCGCTTAAAGTACTCTTTTAGCAATTGCAAGAAACATAAATAAACTTCATAATAAGATTCAGAACGGGAAGACAGGAACACATTTATTTCCTTTAAAAAGTGCCTGAATTTCATAAATAAACTTCATAATAAGATTCAGAACGGGAAGACAGGAACACATTTATTTCCTTTAAAAAGTGCCTGAATTTAGAAATATCAAAATAAAAATTTTAAAAACCTATATAGGTTTATTAAAGTACGCCAATTTTTGGAACATCCCATTCATTTTAATAAATAGTCCAATTTTTGGAACATCCCATTCATTTTAATAAATAGTAACTTATCACCAGTAAACAAGCAACTTAAAGCCACTTTTATCTGGTTCAGTTTTTAAGCAGTTTGGTTCAGTTTTGGTTCAGATAAAAAACCAAACTGTACTAGTTTACACCAATTTACATTAAGTATTAGTATATACATTTTTTGCCAAACCGCTTAAATACTGCATTCTAATTTCAAGCAATTATACTATTCGTATGATTACATTCTGTCGTGGAATGTTCTAGTAATAACTGTTGCAAGTGGTAATAATCTGCTCTTTAATATGCTGATAGCATCTTCACTTATAAGTCTTGCACCACTTGTCGCCACCATAACTGGATCAACAACTATATTTCCTGCTTTATACTCTGTAAGCTTATCTGCTATTACCTGAATCAGTTCACCTGAAGCAACCATTCCTGTCTTGACAGCATCCGGATATATATCTGTAAATATACCATCCAGCTGCTCTGCTAAAAACTTAGGAGATACCTCCATTATATCTGTTACACCAGTAGTGTTCTGTGCAGTCAGGGCTGTGATTGCACTCATCGCATATACACGATTAGCTGTCATTGTCTTTATATCTGCCTGTATTCCGGCACCTTTTTAGTCTTTATATAATCTATGAGCCCCACCTGTTCAAGCTTTTTCCTTAATCTTGTAACATTAACAGTCAGCGTGTTATCATCTGCTATTTTAACATCATATCCCCACTTTAATAACTGTTCACATACATTATCAGCTATAATCCTGTCATCCTCAACTATTAATATTTAATACATAGACTCACCCTGCTTCAATGTGCTTCATTATTGTATTATTATTTACAAGCTATTACATTAAGTATATATTCATACATTCTCTTAGTTGAAGATATGCTTAAGTGTTCCTCAGTTGTATGAATATCAAAAATATCAGGTCCCATTGATATGCAGTCAAGTCCTTCTATTTTACCTGCAAGTATACCACATTCAACACCTGCATGAATAGCCTCGATAGTTGGCTTTTTACCATACATCTGTTCAAATATCCTTACCATGTCATCACGCAGCTTAGAATCCTTCTTATATTCCCATGCTGGATATTCACCTGTAAATTCAGCATTTGCCCTGAATGCTTCACTAATGAATTTGATCTGGCTCTTAAGATTCTTTAAAGCAGCCCCTACAGAACTTCTAAGTGAGAATCTAAGACATATACCTGATTCATCTAGTGAAATCACACCAAGATTAAGCGAAGTTTCCACAAGATTATCTATATCCTGACTCATTCTCATTATTCCGTTAGGTAATGCCTGTATAAGTGAAACTGCCCTTGTGCTATCTTCATATGTTACTGCCTCTGTGCTGCAACCCTCTGATATATCTACAACACACTTTAAGTCTGCATCAGATGTAGCAAACTCTTCTTTTATCTCTTTTGCTGCATTCTCAATAGCTGCTTTAACCTCTGCTGTCTTGTCTGCTGCTACAATAATCTCAGCCATACATTCTCTTGGAATAGCGTTATCCTTTCTTCCACCGTTAAACGCTGCAAGATATACATTATTGTCTGTGATAACATCCCTTAATATTCTTGACATAAGAACATTCGCATTACCTCTGCCTTTATCTATTTCAACACCTGAATGGCCTCCTGTCAGTCCTGATAAAGTAATACTAAGCTTTGTTCCAGTAACCTTATTTTTATCAAGCTTTAGTGTAACTCTGCTACTGCAGCCACCTGCACAGCTTGCAAGCATGATTCCTTCTTCTTCACTATCCATATTAAGAAGCTTTTTGCCCTTTAACATAGATACATCTATGGAAGAAGCACCTTCCATGCCTACTTCCTCAGATACTGTACACACGAACTCAAGACGTGGATGTGCGATACTGTCGTCATCAAGTATTGCAAGTGCATAGGCAACAGCTATTCCATCATCACCACCAAGCGTTGTTCCCTTAGCAGATACGAAATCACCATTTACCTCAAGATCCAGTCCATCCTCATCCATATTCTTATCACAATCAGGTGTCTTCTCGCATACCATATCCATATGTCCCTGAAGTATTATAGGTGCTGCATCCTCATAACCCTTTGAGGCTTCCTTTATTATGATTACATTGTTAAGTGAATCCTGATAATATTCAAGCTTTCTTTCCTTAGCGAAATCAACAAGATAATTGCTGATTTTTTCTTCCTTATATGATGGATGTGGGATATTACATATATCCTCAAAAAAAGAAAATACATTTTTAGGTTCTAATTCAGATAATACTCTCATAACACTGTCTCCTTTAAAATATTTATAATCTACAAATCTATTTTATTCATTTGTTTATCTGCTTATTTATTTGCCTATTTAACTACTTATTTATCTTGTTCATATATACAACAAACTGATTCTTATGAAGCAGCTTTATAAAATAACACAATCTCTCATACAGCGGCTCCGCTTTATCTCCAAAATGCTCTTTCACAAGCTGTCCTATATCATAAATACTTCTTACACCATCTATGCTATGCCATACAAATGTACCGAAATCATCTAGTTCGATGTAACTATATCTGGGCTTTCGTGCAATAAGCTGCGCTATTCTGTTAAAAATCCCTTTATTGTGTACTTTGACTTCTACATGACCTTTTTTGTTTTCCCTGCATTCGAACAACGAATTATGCTTTGGAACATAGTCTAAGTAATTATCCTTCTGCTTAGCCATAAATCAAGCCTTCTCCTTTAATCCTAGAAAATAAAAATCTGCCGGCAAAATAACCGGCAGACTCATTGTAACATATTATTTATTATTTTGTCTTCTTTTCTTTTTTGTTAATAAATGCTACTAATGTTGCAACAAGACATGCAAAGAATACAAGTCCTCCGATATTACCAAGATTAATAATCTTTGATATATTAATAGCATCGCCAAGAGTATCTGCACCAACAGGAATAATAGCGAATACCGCTAAAAGAATACCAACCAGTCCTTCACCGGCAATAAGACCTGATGAATAAAGTATTCCCTGATTAACCTTAGCCTTACGCTCTTCTTCTGTAATACCTTTCTTCTTATCAAAGTAAAGTCTTACAAGTCCACCAACCATAATAGGTGTACTTAAATAGATTGGAAGATAAAGTCCTACTGCAAATGGAAGCACAGGTATCTGAAGAATCTCAACTACTATTGCAATTGCAACTCCTGCAAATACAAGTGACCATGGAAGGCTGTTACCCATAACACCTTCAACAACCATCTTCATAAGAGTTGCCTGTGGTGCTGGTAATTCTGTTGAACCATAGCCCCATGCTGCATTAAGTAAATAAAGTACTCCACCAACTGTAATAGCTGATACAGCTACACCAATAAGTTCACCAGCCTGCTGCTTGTAAGGTGTTGCACCTACTATATAACCTGTCTTTAAATCCTGTGATGTATCTCCTGCTATAGCAGCAATTATACATATTACAGAACCAATACTTATAGCCGCAACCATACCCTTCATTCCAACAGTACCTGTTGCCTTAAGAATCGCTGATGAAATAAGAAGTGTCGCAATAGCCATACCTGATACAGGGTTATTGGAACTACCTACTAATCCAACCATACGAGATGATACTGTTGCAAAAAAGAAACCAAATATGATAATGATAATTGCACTAAGAAGATTTACAGGAATAGCTGGGATTAACCACATAATAATAGCAAGTACTCCGATTCCTAATACAACAAACATCATAGGAATATCCTTAGTTAATCTTGATTCTACTCCATCTGCCTTCTTACCATATCCCTTAAGTGCCTGCTTAAATGTCCTTACAATAAGTGGTAATGACTTAATCAAGCTTATAATACCACCAGCTGCAACTGCACCGGCTCCAATATAACGTACATAATTAGACCATATCTGTGATGGATTCATCTGTGAAACTGGAATAAGTGCTGGTCCAATGATATTATCTCCACCGAATAATGCGATTAATGGCATAATCATAAACCATGCAACAGAACCACCTGCAAGAAGGTATGATGATACCTTAGGTCCACATATATAACCAACTCCTAAAAGTGCAGGTAATACATCTGCACCTACTGCTGAACCCTTATATGGTTTAATTGTAAAATCAACCTCACTTGGGAACACCTTAAGTCCATCTGCTATAAACTTATAAACAGCAGCAATACCAAGACCTGCAAATACTGTGCCAGCCTTAGCACCACCTTCTTCACCTGCAACTAATACCTCAGCACATGCCTGTCCTTCTGGATAAGGTAACACACCATGCTCCTGGACTATCAATGCACTACGAAGTGGAATCATGAATAATACTCCAAGGAAACCACCGATTAATGCAATAAGCGCTATCTCAACTAAAGAAGGCATAACTGTACCTTCCTCCTGCGCCCACATAAATAATGCTGGAAGTGTAAATATAGCACCTGCTGCAACCGATTCACCAGCAGAGCCAATAGTCTGGACCATGTTATTCTCTAATATGGAATCTCTTCTTAATATAAAGCGGATAATTCCCATTGAGATAACCGCTGCTGGTATGGATGCAGAAACTGTCATACCAACTCTAAGTCCTAAATATGCGTTAGCACCGCCAAATAATATAGCTAATAAAGCACCTATAATAACAGATGTAACTGTTAACTCAGGCATAACCTTATCAGCTGGAATATAAGGCTTGAACTCTTTCTTTTCGTTCATACTCTTTCTCTCTTTCTTAATATTCTTATGCAAAAATCGCACATAATATAATGTTATTAAAAAATTATAAAAATGTCAAATATCTTTCAGATGTAAATTGTAAACCGTAAATAGTAAACATAGCTTTATTCCTATGCAATTCCTGCAATCAGAACTTTGCAAATATATTAGTACTATTCTTAAGATTCTGGGCAATACTCTTGTTTTCTATCATTTTATTGCTGATATTGACTATATCCTCAACAAGATCCTGTGTGCTTATTCTTCAAATTTCACATCCTGAAGATTATCTCTTTGAGCTGTAATTCCATCTGCACACCACTCATAGGTATTTGTAAATATCTCTGGTGTATGAACCGTTTCAAAAAGATAAGTTCGATCTGCATTTCCATAATTGCCAAGAACTTCAAGTAGTTTCTGAATTCCTGCTCCAATACTCTCTCTATTTTCGGCTTTGTCAATTTCTTTTAAAATCCGCAGAATATCTCCTTCTCCTGCAAGGATATTGTAGTTCTGCCTATTCAATATCCTCTTTCCATAAATAGATGTTCATATCAAGGCTCGTCGCATATCCCCTGTCTGTGGAGAATTTTGTCGAATGAAAAGAATCATCCTTGTACATCTGCAAAAATTCTCTTGTGGTTTATTATCCATCCGCTATAATAACTTACCTTGCCGCTAAGCACCTTCATCTCTCGATCCATCAATCTCATCGCGAAGCACTGACTGATATCTGTCGGGTAATATACCGGATTTTTACCAGAAGATTAGTAATCTTCTTACAGTAGCTGAGTATTCAGTTGTATGCGGTGTTCTCATTAACACCGTACACATATCTTATTACTTATTCAAATTATTGTCGGTAACCTTTCATGCACTAAATACATAATTAGATAACCTTCCATGTCATATATGCGTATATAAAAGTTTCTTATTGTGAACTTCTGATTTTGTTATAATCATTTTTAAAATAATGTCAGCAAAAAGTTCCTTTTTGTGCTCCATCGTGTTATTATTAGAATGAATCTATAAGGAGGATAAATTATATGAATGATAATGAACGTTCTAATCTAGCCAGAACTATAAAGAAATATAGGGAAGCCCGCAAAATGACTATGAAGCAATGAACGTTCTAATCTAGCCAGAACTATAAAGAAATATAGGGAAGCCCGCAAAATGACTATGAAGCAATTAAGTATAAAAAAGCGG
>QRVH01000072.1 GCA_003458705.1 Eubacterium sp. AF22-9
TGGTGCACCGGTTGCATTGCCAAATGCATAGCCGGGTAGCCAAGTCGGGACGGGATAAACGCTGAAGGCATCTAAGCGTGAAGCCCCCCTCAAGATGAGATATCCCATAACATAAGTTAGTAAGACCCCTTGAAGACGACGAGGTAGATAGGCAGAAGGTGGAAGTGTGGTGACATATGGAGCTGATCTGTACTAATAGGTCGAGGGCTTAACCAAGAGAAAAGGTTAAGACGGTTTGGATAGAACAAAGAGAGTTATTCTTAAGAGTAATCGGATGAAAAAGTATTTGCAAAGACAGATACGATATGATATATTTAATGTGCAGTTTTGAAAGAGCAATCTTTCAAAAGAGTTTATCTCTTAATTGCGAAAGCAATTGGCCTGGTGGCTCAGCTGGTTAGAGCGCCGCCCTGTCACGGCGGAGGTCGTGGGTTCGAACCCCATCCGGGTCGCTGTTATCATTTCCCAGATGATAACTTGCTGGAAACAGCTTACAATTATATATGGGGTCTTAGCTCAGCTGGGAGAGCATCTGCCTTACAAGCAGAGGGTCACAGGTTCGAGCCCTGTAGGCCCCATCAATTTTGCCGACTTGGCTCAATGGCAGAGCAGCTGATTTGTAATCAGCAGGTTGTTGGTTCGACTCCGACAGTCGGCTCTATATTAATAATGTGAGAGCATTGTTAATATTAATTTAATAGATGGGTGGATTCCCGAGTGGCCAAAGGGGACAGACTGTAAATCTGCTGGCACTGCCTTCGAAGGTTCGAATCCTTCTCCGCCCACTTTGATGTATATTTTACATCTGTTTAACATAATATATATAGTGAATGCCGCGGGGTAGAGCAGCTCGGAAGCTCGTCGGGCTCATAACCCGAAGGTCACAGGTTCAAATCCTGTCCCCGCTACTAAGCCTAGATAGCTCAGTCGGTAGAGCAGAGGACTGAAAATCCTCGTGTCACTGGTTCGATTCCGGTTCTAGGCACTTAAAGCTGTTTCGTAATGAAACAGCTTTTTTTGCGTTATTGACACTTAATATGTATTGATATTAATATTTGGTAATAAACAAAGGAGGATATTATGTCTAAAGGAAACATTAATTATAAATATTTAAGAAGAAGAAAATCATGGTTTAGAAGAAATCTGCCACTTGTTATTCTTATTGCAGTAGCTGCATTGGTTATTATTGGAGGTGCTGTTACGGCAGGAATTATGTTGTCTGGCGCTAATAAGGATAAGAAGAAAAATAGTAATGAAAACAAGAATGAGCAGACAGTAATTTCAACGGAGGAGACGACTGAAGCAAGAGAGATAGTATGGATTGAGAATAAGGAGCCGGAATCAGAAGAAACAGACTATGTAGTACCAGAGGGAGTGAACCTTCCATATTTTATAAAAGTAAATAGAGCCGCTAATTGTACAACTGTATATGGTATTGATGAAAATGGAGAATATACTATACCTGTTAAAGCATTTGCAACATCATGTGGAAGAGCAGGAAATGAGACAATAATCGGAGAAAATTATGTTACATCTGATAAGTACGAATGGGGATATATGGTTGATGGAACATATGGAAGATATGCGTTCAGAATAAGTGGAGGATATCTGTTCCATTCAGTACCTTATTATTCAATGAATAAGGGAGATTTAGAGGATGGTCAGTATAATAAATTAGGTGATTATGCTTCTCTTGGATGTGTCAGAATGTGTGTAAGAGATGTCAAATGGATATATGATAACTGTCCTTCCGGAACAAAGGTTACAATTTATGATGATGCGGATAATCCGGGACCGCTTGGAAAACCAGATACAATAAAGGTTCCAGAGGATAGCGAATATGCTGGCTGGGATCCTACTGATCCAGATACCAATAATCCATGGAATGCATACAGTGCTAAGATTAGTGGAGCAAAGGATATTCAGACAAAGATTGGTCAGAGTGTAAAATTAATGGCAGGGATTACCGCAACTGATACTTGCGGCAATGATATTACTGCAAAGATTGTGACTGTTGGAAGATATACATTTGACCAGGCAGGAACTTATGATATCAAGTATGAAGTTACTGATGCCATTGGAAGCCATGATGAAGTAACTATAAAGCTTACGGTTACAGAGTAATAACAGTTCCGGAGCAGGAAGTGGGATATTAAGCAGATATAAGATACAGGTTAAATAAATGTTATATAACACGCAATATATAAAACAGATGATGGAGTAGGATTAATGGAAAATATGGATATTCTGACAAAACTTGAAGAGTATTCTAAGGCTGGTTATGTGCCAATGCATATGCCTGGAGGAAAACGCAATACTGAATATGCAAGTACTTCGGTGCTTGATATAACTGAAATTGATGGATTTGATAATATGCATAATGCGGATGGTATTATTAAAAATGCGTCTGACAGGGCAGCAAAATTGTATGGAGCAGATAAAACACTGATGCTTATAAATGGAAGTACAGCAGGAATATTATCAGCTATATGCGGTGCAACGAAAAGAAAAGGAAAGATTATCGTTGCAAGAAACTGTCATGTGTCAGTGTACAATGCATTGATTATGGCACAGCTTGAGCCAGTATATGTTATACCGGAGGTTGATAATGATACAGGAATATACAGAGGACTTTCATTAGAACAGATTAGAAAATGTGTTGAAAATAACAGGGATGCACAGGCGGTTATTATAACTTCTCCGACTTATGAAGGTGTTGTGTCAGAGGTAAGGGAGATTGCCAGTTATTTGCATGAAAAAAGAATACCACTTATAGTTGATGAGGCACATGGAGCACATTTTGAATTCAGTGATGAATTTCCGGAGTCGGCAGTAAAAGCCGGGGCTGACATTGTAATTAACAGTATTCATAAAACATTACCGGCACTTACACAGACTGCACTTCTACATATTTCTGGAAATTATGTAGATTATGATAAGGTGGAAAGATTTTGGAATATATATCAGACAACAAGCCCCTCATATATTCTTATGGCGAGTATTGACAGATGTATGAGAATTATTGAAGAGCAGGGAGATTATATTTTTAAAAATTATATTAGCAAACTTAAAAATTTAAGAGAAAATATTTCAAAACTTAATAATAGTAAGATTGATGGATAGTGATGATATTTCTAAGATTATTCTTATATGTGATGATGGAAAGTACCTGTATGACAGGTTATTGGATGAATATAAGGTGCAGCTTGAGATGGCATCATTTAAATATATTATTGCAATGACTTCAGTTGCTGATAAACAGGAGTATTATGACAGATTTCTTAGTGCATTGAAGGAGATTGATGAAAGCTGGAAAGTTGAAAGCAGAGACAGTGAAAATGATGTAGGGGAAAGCTTAGGGTATGCGATTAACAACAAGCCGGAAGTATGCATGTGTCCGGCAGATGCAATTGATTTAATGGATGAAAATGGATATGAAGATTTGTCTGTTAATTCACCAGATATATGTGGTAGAATAAGTATGTCGTCAGTTCTTATATATCCGCCGGGAATGCCTGTTGTTAATGTAGGTGAGCGGATTACTGATGATGTTTGCAGAATTATTAATAATGCGATAGATGCAGGGCTGGAAGTACCCGGTCTTAAGGAAGGAAAGATAAGATGCCTGAGATAGCATTTATTATGGGAAAAAGCGCATCCGGTAAGGATAAGATATATAAAAACCTAATTGAAGATGAAAGTCTGAAGCTTAATACTGTTATATTGTATACAACAAGACCGATGAGAGCCGGGGAGACCGATGGGGTTGAGTATTTTTTTGTAAATGATGAGACAGCTGTTAAGATGCAGGAGAGCGGCAGGATTGTTGAACTGAGAGAATATAATACTGTGTATGGTGTGTGGAAGTATTTTACAGCTGATGACGGACAGATTGACCTTAACAGTGGTAACAGGTATCTGGTTATAGGAACGCTTGAAGCGTATGATAAATTCTGTGAATTCTATGGAAAACAGCATATTATGCCGATATACATTGAAGTAGAAGATGGATTGAGACTCACAAGGGCTATCCACAGAGAACAGAAACAGGATAATCCACACTATGAGGAAATGTGCAGAAGATTTCTTGCAGACAGTGAGGATTTTTCAGAAGAGAATATTGCTAAGGCTGGTATTACAAGAAGATTTAGCAATAATGGAGAGTTAGAGGATTGCATTAGTGAAGTTAAGAGTGCCATATTAGGAGGTATGTATGGATATTAAGGTTAAAGATATAGCACCGGCTAATCAGACCACTCCGGTTAAAGCACAGGAAAAATCAGATGATAGTTTTAAGTTTACACTGATTAGCAATATTGAGGAGAAAGACCTTCAGGAAAAACTGGGAAATATGATGCAGGAAATTACCGAGCAGGGTGAGAAGATTGCAAAGCATATGGATATAAGGGATATGAAGAAGTACAGGGAGCTTGTTAAAGGATTTCTTAATGAGGTTGTAAACCGTTCACACAAGTTTTCAAGAGAGAACTTTCTTGACAGAAGGGGAAGACACAGAGTGTATGGAATTGTTAAGATGGTAGACGAGAATCTTGATAATCTTGCAAAAGAACTGGTAAAGGATGAGAAGGACAATCTTGCGATTGTTGGAACTATAGATGATATAAGGGGATTATTATTAGATGTTTCAACATAGGAGCATTATGTGTTATAATAAAAAGTACGGATATTTTATTATACTGGGATTATGAATATAAGTCAGTATATATGAAATGTCTGTGATGAAGTAATAAGTAACGAAAAGAGGGATAAGTATGGGTGATTTTTCAGATATATATGGATATGAGACTATTAAAGAACATTTGCAGAGTGCAATATCTATGGGAAAGGTATCTCATGCTTATGTAATCAGCGGAGGACTTGGCTCAGGAAAGAAGCTTATTGCCAGCACATTTGCACAGACACTGCAGTGTGAGGCGGGCGGTGTTGAGCCTTGCGGGGTGTGCCATTCCTGTATACAGGCGGCAAGTAAGAACCAGCCGGATATTATATGGGTTGGACATGAGAAGCCGGGAAGTATCGGTGTTGATGATATAAGAGACCAGCTTGTATCGGATATGCAGATTAAGCCTTACAGCAGTCCTTACAAGATATACATTATTGATGAAGCAGACAAGCTTACTGTTGCAGCACAGAATGCAATGCTTAAGACAATTGAAGAGCCGCCGGCTTATGGAATTGTTATTCTTCTTGCTAATAATCCGGATGTTTTCTTACAGACTATTCTGTCAAGATGCGTTGTGCTTGATCTTAAGCCACTTAAGGATGATGTAGTTATTAAATATCTTAAAGACCACTATGATAATATCGGTGATTACGAGTGTAAATTTGCAGCAAGATTTGCAGCTGGACGAATCGGCAGGGCAATGACTATGGTTGAATCTACTGAGTTTGCAGAGTTAAGACGAGATGTAATGGATGTTATTAAGGATGCTAAGGATATGGATTCGGCTGATATTATGACATCGGTGAAAAGAGTTACCAATTATAAGCTGACTATTGATGATTACCTTGACCTTATGCTTATGTGGTACAGGGATGTACTTATGTTTAAGAGTACGAATGATACTAATCTGCTCATATTTAATGACCAGATGACACTGATAAAGAATCAGGCACAGACTATGTCATATGAGGGTTTACAGGATATTATTAATTCTATTGACAGGGTTAAGGTGAGACTTCAGGCAAATGTTAATTTTGATCTGGTTATTGAATTGCTTATTATGGCGATTAAGGAAAATTCATAGAATGGAGAGTATAGATGACTAAAGTTGTTGGAGTTAGATTCAGACAGGTTGGAAAGATATATTTTTTTGCACCTGGGAAATATTCAGTCGAAACAGGACAGCATGTTATTGTTGAGACTGCCAGAGGAGTTGAATATGGACAGGTTGTTCTAGGTGAAAGAGAAGTAGAAGATACAGCGGTTATCCAGCCTCTAAAGGCAATCATAAGGATTGCAACACCAGAAGATGATGAAAGAGAATTAAAAAACAGGGAAAAGGAAAAAGAAGCATTTAAGATATGTCTTGAGAAGATTGCAAAGCATAATCTTGACATGAAGCTTATTAAGGCTGAGTATACATTTGACAATAATAAGGTGCTGTTCTATTTTACTGCTGATGGAAGAATTGATTTCAGAGAGCTTGTTAAGGATCTTGCTGCAGTATTTAAGACAAGAATTGAATTAAGACAGATTGGAGTAAGGGATGAGACTAAGATTCTTGGTGGAATTGGTTCCTGCGGAAGACCTTTATGTTGTGCCACATTTTTACCAGAATTCAATCCGGTATCTATTAAGATGGCTAAGGAGCAGAATCTGTCACTTAATCCAACTAAGATTTCAGGTGTGTGTGGACGACTTATGTGTTGTTTAAAGAATGAGCAGGATACATATGAGGAATTAAACAGTCATCTGCCTAATGTGGGAGATTCTGTTACTACACCAGATAAACTGGTTGGTGAGGTTTCAAGTGTCAATGTTTTAAGACAGAGAGTTAAGGTATTAGTAACTCATGATAATGACGAAAAGGAACTTAAGGAATATCCGGTTGAGGAGCTTCGTTTTAAGAGAAAGAGAAGATTTGATAAGGTCCGTATTGATGATGATAAGGAACTTAAGGCACTTGAAGAATTAGAAAGAAAAGAAGGAAAAGCCCATATTAGTGATGATTAATGAACGAATTGATGATTTGATGAGAGATGGACTAAAGCTTATACAGAATACAGATATTTTCTGTTTTGGAATGGACGCAGTGCTGTTGTCTACTTATGCCAGGGCAGGGAAGAAAGACAGGGTGCTGGACATGGGTACCGGTAATGGTATTATTCCAGTGCTTATGCAGTCTAAGAATCCGGGTAGCACATATAGTGCTCTTGAGATTCAGGAGGGAAGCGCACAGCTTGCCAGAAGAAATGTGGAGCTTAATCATCTTGAGGACAGAATCAGTGTTGTTAAGGGTGATATTAAGGAAGCTTCCACTATATTTGGGGAAGCTTCTTTTAATGTTGTGACGAGCAATCCGCCATATATGAATGAAAATCACGGTATTGTTAATCCAGACAGTGCCAAAGCAATTGCAAGGCATGAGCTTCTGTGTATCTTGATGATGTTATAAGGGAAGCAAGCCGTTGTCTTAAATCTAAAGGGAAAATGTATATGGTTCACAGACCGAACAGGCTTGTTGATATATTTGACACAATGAGAAAGTACCATCTTGAGCCGAAGACAATGAGGCTGGTGTATCCTTATGTGAATAAGGCTGCCAATATGGTGCTTATAGAAGCGGTTAAGGGAGGTAATTCCCAGCTTATTGTTGAAGAACCGCTTATTGTATACAAGACGGACGGTACTTACACTGATGCGCTTCTAAAAATGTATGAATAGATAGAGGTTTATTATGGATAATGAAAAAAATGTAAAGAAAGACGGACCGGGTATGCTGTATCTGTGTGCAACGCCTATTGGTAATCTTGAGGATATTACTTACAGGGTTCTGCGTGTGCTTTCAGAAGCAGACCTGATTGCAGCAGAGGATACAAGAAACAGTATTAAGCTGCTTAATCATTTTGAAATAAAGACACCTATGACAAGTTATCATGAATTTAATAAGTATGATAAGGCAAAGGTTCTTGTTGATAAAATATTAGGTGGAATGGATGTGGCTGTAATTACCGATGCGGGAACTCCGGGAATATCGGATCCTGGTGAGGAGCTTGTAAAGCAATGCAGGGCAGCAGGTATCAGGGTTACTTCACTTCCGGGACCGGCAGCATGCATAACAGCGCTTACAATGTCAGGACGCGAGACAAGAAGATTTGCATTTGAAGCATTTTTACCAGCGGATAAGAATGAGAGAAAAGAAGTTCTTGCAGAGTTAGCATGTGAAACAAGGACTATGATTATATATGAAGCACCGCACAGACTTACTAAGACACTTGCGGAACTACAAGATACGCTTGGCGGTGACAGACAGATTACTATATGTAAGGAACTTACCAAGAGATATGAGAATTCTATGGAATTCACGCTTGAATCTGCATGTGAATATTATGAAAATAATGAGCCAAGAGGTGAATATGTGCTTGTGATTGCCGGTAAAAGCCGTGAGCAGTTAAAGGCCGAGGCAAGAAAGCAGTGGGAAAACATGAGTGTGGCAGAACATGTGCAGATGTATATGTCGCAGGGTATGGATAAGAAAGAAGCCATGAAAGCTGCGGCAAAGGACAGGGGTGTGTCAAAAAGGGATATATATCAGGAGCTTGAAGGGAAAGCGTAAGCAGCTACCGGATAGTGTGCTCTTTGATGATTGCACGTACTGTCTTGAAAAGATAAGGCTTGATAGTATCTATGTCAGCAGGTTCTTTATAAAGAATTGCGCTGTAGCAAGTTGAACTTACAAGCTCAACAATAAGGAAGAGCATGATTTCAGGCTCTTCAAGTGAGATATCCTCAGCGTTAATCATTTCATAATATACATCTTTAAAGTTAATATCATCAGATGCAACCTTAGTTGTGAGAGCTTCCTTGAAGATTCCCCAGCTAAGGTTTTTTGATATAAATGTAAGAAGAGTCTGATTAGAATTCAGTTCATCTACAATATGATTAATTATAAATATTATTTTTTTCTTCGAACCTAATGGTTCGTCCTTCTCCTATAGAAAAATT